>JAKSTJ010000003.1 GCA_024402635.1 Treponema sp.
ATAATATAATAACCCTAAAATTAACTATTTGCAACAATAACTACTATTACTAATCCACTTTAAATAAAGTAATTACATTCACTTTCTTTATTCCAAGATTTTTTATCAATTTACAACAGGTTTCAATTGTGGCTCCTGTTGTACATACGTCATCAATTAAACAGACTTGTTCTGGTAATACCATTTTATTTCTTTTTAATTCTCTATTTATTTTCTTTATAGAAGAATTAGTATATCCAGAACCAATATTCATTAATCTGTTATTTTTATTTAATTTTTTTTGCTGTCCCATACTTTTTCTTTCAAGAATGTTTAAAACTTTAAAATTATATTTATATTTTAATAATGAACATATTTCATCAATCTGGTCCCAGCCCTTTTCTTTTATTTTGCCTGGTCTTGGCGGAACAGGAACAATTATTCTGTAATTAAAATGATTCAATACAGTAGAAAGAATTTGAGAATAAAACAATGAATAAGTCCTTAAATTCAAACTTTTCCATAAATACATTAATTCTTTATTCCAAAGTCTGTAAGGAAAAATTGAAAAAATCGAATCAGAATGAGGAGCAACAACCTGGACTCTACATTCCATACAATTATTCTTTGTACCAATCAATTCTTTTCCACAGGAATTACATCGTTTATTTCTATAAATATATGCTTCTGAAAAATATATATTTTTACAATTTTTACAAATTTCTATAATTCCACAATTATTACCACAAATAAGACAATAATTTGGTCCTGAAAAAAATAATAGCAAACTTTGTAAAACATATTTCAAATATGTATTCATTAAAAAAATAATTTTTCTCATACATATAATATGTTTTTAAAATAATAAAACCGGAAGTTTTTTCCGGCTTTTTTTGATTTTTTTTTGTTTTATTGTCCTGAAAGTTCCTTTTTCCATCTTACAAGGTTTTGCAGAGCTTCCATTGGTGTCATATTATTTAAATCCAGAGATAATATTTCTGAAATAATAATTTCTTCATCACTAAATAAACCTGGAGTTTTTGGTTCCAAAAGTTTTTCTGTTTTTATTTCAACTTCCGGATTTAATAAAACTTTATTATAATCTTTTTGAATCTGTGCAAGTAATTCATTTGCACGATTAATTACTTCAGAAGGAATACCTGCTAATTTTGCAACATGAATACCATATGAATTTTCAGTAATTCCATCTTTTATTTTACGTAAGAATACAACTGAACCATTTTCTTCAGAAATTTCCAAACATAATTTTCTGATTTCAGGATGTTCCATTCTTGCCAGTTCATGATAATGAGTAGCAAATAAAGTTTTACATTTTAAATTATTTATAAGATATTCAGAAACAGCTCTGGCAATTGCAAGACCATCTTCTGTTGAAGTACCACGTCCAATTTCATCCATAATTACAAGAGATTTATTGGTTGCACCTCGGAGAATATTTGCTGTTTCCATCATTTCAACAAGGAAAGTAGATTCACCTTTTGCAAGATTATCGGACGCACCAACTCTACAGAAAATTCTATCTACAATACCAATTTTTGCTTTTTTAGCTGGAACATAAGAACCAGTTTGTGCAAGTAAAGCAATTAACGCGTTTTGTCTTAGATATGTACTTTTACCAGCCATATTTGGACCAGTTATTAAATCAAAAGATGGAATTCCTTCACCATCAGCACTTATTAAAGAATCATTTGAAACAAATTCTCCAATGGGAATATGATTTTCAACAACTGGATGGCGACCTTCTTTTACTTCAAATATTGTTGAATTTACAATTTCAGGTTTAACCCAATTATGTTCAATTGCAGCATAAGCAAGGGAAGCAGAAACGTCAGTACCTGCAACTTCCTCTGAAATTTGAAGTAAGTATGGAATATATTCATGTAATGAATTTCTTATTTCAACAAATAAATCTCTTTCTAATTCAAGAATTTTTGTTGAAGATTCGTTTAATTCTAATTCAAGAGACTGAAGTTTTTCTGTTGTATAACGATCTCCATTTACTAAAGCTCTTCGCATAATAAAATGGGATGGTACAGAAGAAAGTTTACCTTTACTGACTTCAATAAAATATCCAAAAGCATTGGTATATTTAATTCTTAAAGTAGGAATTCCAGTTGCATCTTTCTCTTCCTGTTCATATTTAGCAAGAACCTGATTAAAATTATCATGAATTTCCCGCCAATGATCCAGTTCTTCTGACCAGCCTTTTTTAATAATTCCACCTTCTGTTAATGAAGTAGAAGGTTCATCTAAAATTGCATTTTCAATTAATCCAATTATTTTCTCTGAATTTTCAGATGAAATGAATGAAAAATCAAAATGATCTAAATAATTTTTTATTTTCACCCATGATTTTAAACTTTCTTTTAAAGCCTGTAAATCTTTTGGATGAGCTCTATCCATTGCAATTCGACCAGCCAAACGCTCAATATCTAAGATAGATGCAAGATCGTTTCTAGTTTTATTTAACAAATTAGAGTCTTTATAAAAAGCAGAAATCTTATCCTGCCGTTCAACAATTTGATTTAAATTTGTTAATGGAAATAACAACCAGTTTCTTAATAATCTGGAACCCATGGAAGTTTTAGAAAAATTAACACATTCAAAAAGTGTATATTGCCAGGTTCCATCTCTCATATTTTCTGTAATTTCCAGATTTTTTCTAGAAGAATCATCCATCATTAAGAATTCTGAATCTGAATAAATTTGTATAGAACTGATATGAGGTATTTTTGCATTTGTTGTTTTATCCAGATAATCAAGTAAAAAACCTGCTGGTACAATTTCCGCAGAATTATCTTCCAGACCAAAGGATTTTAAAGAAACTGTATTAAATTGATTTATTAATTTTTTGTAGGATACATCATAAGAAAAATCCCAATCGGGATAATATGAAACCGACATATCTGTATGAGATGCCAGAACATTCTGAATATCTTTATTTTGCTTAAGAGATAATGGTAATAAAAATTCTCTTGGAGAAGCTCTGTTAAGTTCTTTTGAAAAATTTTCATACATTTTAGAAGCAATCCAAGAGGTTGCTTTAAAGGAAGCTGTAGAAACATCTATAAAAGCAAAACCTACCCTTCCTTTAAAAATTGACAATGCAGCCAAGTAATTTGCTTTACTATCTTCAAGATATTCCTGTTCAACCGCTGTTCCTGGTGTAATAATTTCAACTACTTTTCGTTCAGCAATTCCTTTTCCACCTTTTGGAATTTCACCAACCTGTTCACAAATTACAATTTTTTTACCAAGACGCAATAATCTGGCAATATATACCTTTGCAGCGTGATAAGGAATACCACACATTGGTTGAGAAGCTCTATGTGTTAAAGTGAGATTTAAAAGACGAGAGACTTCTACAGCGTCCTCATTGAACATCTCGTAGAAGTCACCTAATCTGAAAAAAACTACTTCTTCTTTATAGTTCTGTTTCACCGACAGGTATTGAACCATCATCGGTGTCAGATTTTGATTATCCATTATTTTTTCAAGCCTAATTCTTTAATTACATCATTAGTAATATCAACAGATGGACTGAACCAAAGAATAGCATTAGATTCCTGTAAACTTAAAACCATTGAATATCCGCCTTCAGCAGCAACTTTTCCTAAAGTCTTATAAAGTTTTTTATAGAAATCATCATCACGCTGCATCTGAGTAAGTAATGCTTCAAGTTCAATATTCTTTGTATTTGTATATTCTGTTAAATATTCAGTTTTTTTAGTAATTTCAGCCTGAATTCTCATAGCTTCTGCTGAATTACCAGCTTTTTCCTGAGCAACTTTCTGTGATTTAAGATCACGTAATTCTTCAGTTCTTTTTGCAATTTCTGCCTGGAACTGCTGCTTTTTCTTTTCATAATTTCTGATTTTTTCAGAATTTTTATAGAAAGAGCTATAAATTTTTGATGTATCTACTACAGCGAATTTTGTAATCTGATTATTTTTCTGCTGTGCAAATCCATTTGAAACGAATAATGCAAAAAGTGCACATACTACTAATAAAATTTTGTTTGTTTTCTTCATTGTCTAATACCTCTCATAAAGAAATTATTTATTTTTAAGCAATTAACGCTTATTTATTTGTAATATTAAATGACAGTACAAACTGGAATGGATTATCAGCCCACTGAGGTTTACCATCAACAAAATTATATCTGAATGCAAACAGTAAATGAATTGGGAACTGTGGAATAAGGAATCTGATTCCTGGTCCAAAACTGAAATAGAAATCATTTATACTTAAATCTGTAAGCATTTCACTAAAATCAGGTTTTACAACTACTGCATCGTGGAATAAATCAACACCAAGCATTCCTGGTACTACAGGAACTCTAAATTCTATATTAGAACTCCACATTGCCTGTCCTTTTGCAGTTGAATTTCTATATAATTCTGTCCAACCACGACCATTGAACATACCATCAATATAAAGTCTGTTTGAATCAGTAATAGTAGTATCAGGAGTTGGAATTAATAATGAAAGTCCTGTATAACCAGCTAAAATACCTTTGAAATTCCATTTATCTGAAACAGGAATATCAAATAATGTATGATATGCTTCAAGTTTTGTATCACTCTTTAAGAAGAATTCTTTTTCCAATCCAGGAATTAAACCGTACCAACCCAATCGTTCACTGGCAAACCATCCTTCAGAAGGATCATAATTAATATTTCTTCCATCAACAGAAACACTTGCCCAAAGAGTATTTAAAACACCCCATCTGTTGGCAAAAGTAGAAATACCTAAATCTGTTGGAGTATATAAAGTTTCATCATATTCATAATTTGTAAGAGAATTACTGATACCAGCAGTTGCTGAAATAATAGCAAAATCAGGTGTCCATCTTCTTGAAATTGCAGAACCTAATGAAGCTGTCCAACCTGTATAATTCATATAGTAATAATACTGATCAAGAGTTAAATCAGGATTAAACATATTCAACTGGGCATATGACTGTTTATGTGCAAATGACAATGACTGACTGAATGCAATAGGTAAATCAAACAACCAGTTTTGACCATAAGTCAAATCAATAGACTGTTCATTTTTTGCAATATTCAATGATGCAGAAATAGATTTTCCTTCACCAAAAAGATTTGAATTCTGTACACTTGCATATAAAGAAATAGGAATATCATTAGGATCTGTGATTCCAGAGAAAGTCATACCAAAATTCAAGGTTGTTGTAGACTGTTCTTCAACGCTAAATACTAAATCTACTAAATCTGCTTCAGAACCCTGCTGTAAATCAGGAATTACATTTGAGAAATACTGCAAGTTATATAAGTTTCTTACACCATTAATAACTTTATCTCTTGAGAATACATCTCCTTCTTCAAGTGGAATTTCTCGTTTAATTACATAATCTTTTGTTTTTGTATTACCTTTTACAATAATATTTTTAATATGGCTTCTTGTACTTTCACGAATCATAATATTATAAGAAATCAGTTTTTTTTCTGAATCCTTATTTGGGACAGGATAAACAACAGTTGCCATGTATCCGTTTTCAACATAAAGAGATTGAATTGCTGCAATACCTTCTTCAAAACGTACACTATCAAAAATAGCCCCTGACTGAAGTTTTACACAAGAAAGAATTTTATCTGTATCAAAAATTGAATTTCCAGTAACAGTTACACCATTGTAAAGATACTGAGAACCTTCTTTAATAATGAAAGTAATTGTCATTTCCTGACGAGCTTTTTCAGCATTAAAATTAGTCTCAATTTTTACATCAGGAATTTCAACATCTACGTAACCTCTTTCTCTATAATAATTCAATATTACGTGTTTATCATATTCCAGTAATGATGATTGAAATGCTCCGTCATTAAAAAAGCCAACTTCCTTTAATTGAAGTCTGCTTTTCAAAGCTCTTTCAGATACAATTGTATTTCCAGAAAATTTAATTGAATTAATAACAGTATTTGCACCTTCATTAATAACAAAGGTAACAATAAAACCATTATTTTTTTCTTCCAATTTATGAGAAACTTTTACATCAGCATAACCCTTTTCAATGTAATGATCTCTAAGTAAACGTTCATCGATTAAAACTTTATTTTCAACAAAAATGTCAGAAGTTTTAATTTTTATTACATCACGTAATTCGCCATTTCTGATTTTTTGATTTCCCACAAAATTTATTGCTGTAATTATAGGACGCTCAGTTACAACAAATTTTACAAGTACTGTATCTGCATTTTTAGGATCGTGTTCTGCATATGGTTCAATATCAAGAAACATGTCCATTGAATACAAACGGTCCAGCATTTCGGTATAAACTGATTCTGTAAATGGATCTCCAATATAAGTATTTAAGATTGCTGTTAAATCAGATTTTTTTATATTTTTTAACCCTTCAAACTCAACTTTTGAAATTGGTTTATCCCAGAACCAATCACTATCCTGCGCATTCAGGCTGAACAGAGTAATAAAGAGGAAAATAATCACAGAAAAAAAACTGCGACGCTGCATAAATAAACTCCTGCATCAATTTTTTAATTAAAATTTAAAATCCCAAGATAAAGAAAGCGAATTAGCAGGAACATATTGACCTGCCATAAGGGCTTTAATATCAGGTGCCATATTCCATCTGATATTTGCAATTGGCAGTTCTAATTCTAGACCAAATTCCGGCTGAAACAACAAACCATTTGCTTTTGTAGGATCTGTTACTTTACCATTCTCCAATGAGAAAGCAAATAAAGCATCTACATACAAATTACTACCAAGGTATTTACCCATATAAACAGTTGAATTATCTAAAAAGTTACCAATTGAAATATCATCTTTTGATAAATTTCCAGAAGTTCCCATGTCAAGGGTATTTTGTACAACATTTGTTCTTATAGAGAATATATCAAAATTCATAAAATCTCGCAACTTGTTTTCCAGACCACGAATAACGGTAGATTGGAAAGCATAATCTGCCCCGGAAATCAGAATATCACCTACACTATCTGCATCAGCCACAATAATCTGACCAAGTAAATCCATAATTTCCCGTTCCGACTTTGCAGGGGTTGAAGTAAATCTAGGATTTAAATCTTTTAAGTACTGGTTTTCTGCTGATAAAATAATTGTTACATTTTTACCTTTAGAATCTCTTTCTCTTGTTTCTGCACGTAAATTTACAAGAGGATTTGATAAATCTGAAGAATTAAATTTAATTTCACCATCTTTAATATAGAAACTTCTATTTAAGTATGAAATATCACCTGTCTTTATTTTTAATCCACCTTGAATATCATAGAAATTACTTTCACTTTCCATATTAATTCCAATACGGGTATTAGGTGCAAAAATACATCTTAAAATCGGATTAAAATTCAACATGACATGAGTACCTAAAATTACATTTAAATCAGTTCTAAAACCAACCTTTGATTTTGGTTTAGTTTCTTTTGATGTTTTATCTGCAGGCTTAGAAGAAGTGGCAGCAGTTGTAATATCAGACAGATTTGAAACAATACTAATATTTTCACCAATAACATTACCGCTAATATCCCAGATAAAATCAGAATAAGACATTAATAATTCTGCGCCAATTTCCCCAGAAATATTTACAAATGGAGTCTTAAGCTTTAAAGGTATATGTTTACCTTTAAGAGTTGTTAATTTTGCCTCAATACTATCCATCTTCCATTTATCAAGGAAGATTTTTGCACCAAGATTAAAACTAGGTTTATTATTTAATAAATAAGTATCATCTCTTAAAGTAAGTTCATTATTCGCTGCTGCAATTAAAAGTTTTTCAGTTGAAAGTACTTCACTAAATACACTTGGAATATAGATTTTTGGCTCTGTAATAGATAAAGCACCTCTAAATTCAGGAGTATCAAATGATCCTGAAAGTGCTATTGAACCTTTTAAAATACCATTTTTAATTTCAAGCGCATTATTAACATCAACATAACTTATTAATTCTTTAAGATCTACATTAACATTCAATAACTTAATAAGCAGATTTTCAGGGGAAACATTTCCTTCAAGATTAAATGACATTATACCGGTTGAATTTACAGAACCATATATATCACCAGTTGCAGGTACAAAAGTTCCAACCAAACCAAGATTTTCAGATGAGAAAATTGAAATCAGATCTTTAGAATATGAAGCGGTAATATCAAATGCAAGTTTTTTCTTTAGCATTTTACTTTTTATCTGATCACAGGATATAGTTACAAGGAATGATTCAGGAGCAAAACTTCCTTCCGGTATATAAGAATCATACATCTTGATTGATAATGGAATATAGAACCCCTCACCGTTTGAACCGGATTCAATATTAGCATTAAACTTACCTGTCATTGTAGAAATATCCATTGCTCCAGAGAAATTCTTAATCTCCATTTGAGCAAGGTTAATCTTAAACCGGTCTACAGAAAGAATTTTATCTTCAAGTAAAAAGGCTCCTGTACCTATAAGAAGATCATTTCCCAAAAGAATACTGAATTTTTCAATATCAATTACTCCGTAAGGATTGCTTAATGGACCTGTAACAGAAACACTACCAGAGAATTCATTATCATCATGTTTTAAACTCATGAAGCGATTTAAATTAAAATGTTTTATATCAAGTTTTGTATCAAGATAAATAGAATCCAGAATTCTGCTATCACCAAAAGCAATTTTATCCGGATTATTTACAGAAGCAGTCAGAATAAATTTTTCATCAGAAAGCTGATTTTCTACATTAAACTGTAATTCAAGATTCTCAAATCCATTATCCCCAAAGGTATATGAAGCATCAGCATAACCAGTCATTGCAGAAACATCGTCGGTATAAACAATAGATTCCAGTTTTGCTCCATATTTTGTACCACGACCTGTTAAAAGTAATTTAGGTTCATCTGGAGAGCCTTTTCTATTATCTTTAATTTCCAGTCTGGCAACATTTACATCAGGGCCATTTTCATTATCCATTGTAAAATATGTATCAAGAGAGAATAAAAGATTTATTTTATCAAATACAATAGGAAGACTGTCTATATAAAGTTCTCCAGTCAAAGGTTTATTTGAACCATAACGAACTTCTGCATTTACCCCGTAATCACCGTTTACTGTAATAAGTTCAGGCATAATAGATCCAGACAAATGATATGGTATTCCAGAGAAAACTACATCCAGCATAAAATAACCATCTTTTGTTTTGGGATTCATATCAAATGAACCTTCCATATCTACAGCATATTTTCCAAAAATCAAATTAAACTTATTTATCTGAACAGATTGACCATTTCCATTGGCAGATACAAATAAATATTGATTTTGATCTTCAGTTGTATTAGCAACAATTACATATGGAACATTATAAGAAATAGATTTCAAATCCGAAGATACATAAATATCTCCAGAAAATTTATATGGCTGGGCAAAATTTTCAATTCCAGATAAACCGGCACTGGCATCTGAGTCTAATAATTCCCTTACATAACCTACCGTACTACCAATTGATAAACTGTCAATTGTTACGTTTGCCTGAGCATAATTTGATTTTGTTAGATAACTTCCTTCAATCTTAATATTTCCAGGTACTCCAGAAGATAAATCTGAATAATCGGAAACTTCCATATCAAAATCATAAGAATCTCTATCAGGTATTAAACTGGCCTGTAAAGCGGTTAAAGTTTTATCTCCAATATTTACCTGTGGAGCAAATAACTGGAAACCTCTATACAAAGGATCTATAAATATTTCTGTTGAAACTTGTTTTTTATTAGGTAAATCAAAATGAGAAAGATTAAGATATCCGCCTAAAGAAAGAGTTGCAAAAGTAAAATCAAGATTTCCATTTAATCCACACTCTGGTCCATAGAGATTTAAAGAATGAACTTTAATGCGTTTATCATTTCCCGAAAGATTATATGAAACATTGGCAGATCCAGGGAAGAATTTTTCGCTAATATATACACGTCCATTTGATGTATAACCTATTACATTTGTATTTGGATTAAAGGTTGCATCTGCATTTATGGAAATCCTGAAGTTATTTAACATTGAAAGTGAATTCTTTCCTGAAATATCTGTTACAAGGGATAATAAATTCAGGTTTTCGGTTTTTATTCCAGCCTTCATATCCATTGTATCAAAATTTACATTTGCACTTACAAAGAAAGGAACTACAGATTGAATTGTATGGACATCAACAGTTTTTTCTTTATAAGTTGCCAGCAGACTAAGTTTATTTATTTTATATTGTTCATTATTTAAATCTGAAAGTGTTAAATTTAAGAAGGAATTATCCAGATTACTGTATAAAGTTCCATTAGCATCAATATTTCCAGAAATATTCATTCCAGCATCTTTTATTGTAGCCTTAATTTTTGACTTAAAACCCAGCTCAATATAATCTTTCTGCTCTGAATTCTTTAAATCAACACCTTTAATTAAGGCATCTGCAAAGAATTTTTCATCATCATAAAAAACATGAACATTTTTTACAATGATTTTTACAGGAACAAAGTTCAGGATTTGTTTTATATCAAATTCATTTTCTTCTTCTTTTTTTTCATTTTGTTCAGACAGAATTTGAACTACATTAAGAATACGTTTGGCATCTACTTCAACACCATCTATAACAATTGAACTGATAAAATCCTGCAAATCACCTTTCAGTAAATTTGATAATTTATATTTAATGGAAATTGCTTTTATACCAACAACAACATTTCCTTCACCGTCAGAAAGATTAATTTTCTTTATTTTAAAAGAATTCAGGATTGAAGGAGAAAAGGAATCATAAGAAACAGATAAGCCGGTCTTTTCAGTTAAAATATTACATACATTCTGTGTAATTTCCGTGATTTTAGCTTCCAGCGCTTTATAAATTGGGCGTACTGCTATTCCGGATGCAATTACAAGTAAGAGAAAAACTATAAATGTTATCAAAGCAAATTTTGATAATTTTTTCATTAATCGACAATAACCCCAATTTTAAGGTTAAAATATTATATCAAAACATATAACAATTTTATAGTAAAAAAGTTTAATAAAATTCTGATAAATTGTTTTTAGAGAAAAAAACTGTTATAATAAATTTATTATGATTTTAAAGAATTTTATTGTTTTTGAAGGTATTGATGGAGCAGGAACTTCCACTCAGATTAAAAGAATTGTTGAAGGAAATCCTGATAAATATTTTGCTACAGCAGAACCAACAAAAGGAGAAACCGGCAAATTTTTAAGAAGAATGTTGTCGGGGGAATTCCATCTTGATGAAAAAACAAATTCTTTTCTTTTTGCGGCAGACCGTTGCGAACACCTTTATGGCAAAAACGGTATTATTGAAACTATTAATTCTGGAAAAACAGTTATAAGTGACAGATATTTATTTTCAAGTATTGCTTATCAATCTGTAACCTGCGGAACAGAATTACCAGAATTATTAAATTCTACATTTCCTCTTCCAGAATATCTTTTCTTTTTTGAGATAAATCCTGAAATTTCTCTTGCAAGAGTTAATTCACGAAATGAAAACAAAGAAATTTACGAAAAAATTGATTTTCAGAAAAAAACCGCTGAACTCTATAATCAGGTAATTACAAAATACGAAAATTCCCAGACAGAAATGAAAATCTTCAGAATTGATGCTTCAGAATCTATTGATGAAGTTACAGCAGACATTTCCAGAATTTTAAATACTAAATAATTAAATTAAATTACCGATATAATAAATGTGAAAAAATCGGTTTTAGTTATATTATTTGCAATCTTATTCATGACAATTCCTCTTGAAAAAACAAACGCGTACTATGTAACCTATAAAGAGGAATGGTACAGACTTTATCATATTCATTATCAGCAGTATCCAGATGATTGTATGGAAAATATTTACTGGCTTGAAAAAGCTGTTGCTGCCGATTTTTGTAATCCTCAATTTGTTGGCTTTAAAATAACCGATGAAAAACAATGGGAAAAATACAGATATCTTTTTCAAATGCATTTAAATCTTAAATTAATTGAACAGCATTTAAGACTTGGACGACTTTACGATAAAAAAGCAATTTATTTTTATGATGGTTCATTTAAAAAAGAATATCTGGAACAATTAGAAGTAGCTCTTTCCTGCTATAAAAGCGGTTTATATTACTGGCAGGAAGCAAAACTCTGGTATGAAAAAGCAGATGCAGGTTCTTTTAAGTTTCTTTTCATAACAGAAAGACAAAACTGGGAAGATGAAAGAGAAAGAATCAGAACCGGCGAATTAAATTATGAAAAAATGCTTAAAAGAGAAATTGCAAGAGTAGAAAAAAACATTGAACAACTTAACCAAATGGACGAAATGTATTAATATATATGTATGGCTTTAGATACATTTAATATTACATACCCTTCAGTTCATGTTGGAACAGAAAAATCTAACATTAATTTTTATTCAGGAATTCCTGATTTAATCTCAGTTTTTAATCCTGGTCGGACAGAAGGTAAAAAACGTTTCTTTGTTACAGATGCAACAGTAGCAAGTCTTGATTGTATGAAAGATTTTATTGCTAAGTTTGATGATGATAAATGTGGCAATGATATGCTTATTATTCTTGGCTCTGGAGAACCTTATAAAACTCTTGAAAGTGTTCAGAGAATTATTTCTGCAGCTGTTGATGGTGAATTTACAAGAAAAGATATTTTTGTTGGAATTGGTGGCGGTGTAATTTGTGATATTACAGCTTTTGCTGCATCTTTGTTTAAAAGAGGTGCTTCTGTTCAATTCGTACCAACAACTTTACTTGCAATGGTTGATGCTTCAATTGGCGGAAAATGCGGCTGTGATTTTGATAATTATAAAAATATGATTGGAACATTCTTCCCTGCTTCAGATTTATACTACTGGCCGGAATTTGTTCAATATTTACCACAAAATCAATTTTCTTCAGGACTTGCAGAAGCTTTTAAAACCGGAATTTTATATGATAAAGAATTATTTGATATTTTTAAAACTGAATCTGAAAAAATAAATAATAGAGACTCAGAAATTCTTTATAAAATTATTCAGAAATGTGTAAAAGCAAAGGCAAAAGTAGTTGAACAGGACTTTACAGAACAAAATATTCGTGCCTTGTTAAATCTTGGGCATACTTTTGGACATGCTTTAGAATCAATTGCAGGATTAGGAGCAATTACTCATGGAGAAGCAGTTGCATGGGGAATTGGAAGAGCGGTTGCTGTAAGTTGTAACAAAGGATACTGTATGCAAGCCTTTGTTCAGGAAATTAATTCTTTACTTGAACTTTACAACTGGGAAACAAAAGCAATTCCTTCTGAAGTAAAAGGCGGCGGAGTTGGAGAAAGATTTTTGACAGTTATGCATAAAGACAAGAAAAACTTAAATTCAAAAATCAGATTGATTATTCCTAAAGCAGTTGCAGATGTTGTAATTGAAGAAGTTGAAGAAGCTGATATTCTTGCTGTTATTAAATAAATAATTATGACTGAAAACGAACTTTTTAAAGAACATTATTTTGACTGGGCTGCAACAAGTCCCTGTGATGAAGATATTTTAAAATCATCTCTTGAAGAAACCTTAAACGCATGGGGAAATCCCTCGAGTGTTCATCAGGTTGGTAAAAAAGCAGGAAGTTTATTTGAAGAAGCCAGAAAAAGAGCAGCAAAGGCTCTTTCTGTAAAACCTGAAACTATTTATTTTACTTCAGGCGGTACAGAAAGTGATCATATTCCTTTACTTGCTGTAATGTCAAAACCTGTAAAAGGAACTGTTCTTATTAGTTCAATTGAACATCCTGCATTAAGAGAACAGGCAGAAGCAATGAAAAAAATTGGCTGGAATGTAATTTCAATTCCTGCTGATAAATACGGATTAATTCAACCAGAAACAGTAAAATCTTTATTAACACCAGATACAATGCTTGTTTGTGTTATGGCGGTTAATAATGAAACTGGTTCAATTCAACCAATCCAACAAATAGCAGATGTTATTTCAGAATTTGGAAAAGGCGGAAGAAAACCTAAATTTCATGTTGATTGTGTACAGGCAGCTGGAAAAATTCCATTAAATTTAAATTATCCTGGAATTGACAGTGCAGCTTTCAGTTCTCATAAAATATGCGGACCAAGAGGAATTGGAATTTTATATTTAAAAAATCCAATTGAAGCTTTTTTACGGGGCGGTGGTCAGGAAAAAGGAATTCGAAGCGGCACAGAAAATGTTTTGGGAGCAGTTGCTTTTTCAAAATGTCTTGAACGTTATTTAATAAAATCAGAAAACAAAATTACTTCTGATGCATTTGAAGCACAAAAAAAAGTGACTGATGCATTTATAAATAATTTATCAGGTCTAAAAGGTTGTTCTATTGTTCCAGAAGGACGTTTAGAAAAGAAGGATTTATTTTCTCCATACGTAATTCAAGTTGCATTTAAGAATATACCAGGAAATGTAATGCTTCGAGCCTTAGATTCAAAAGGATTTTTCATTTCAACTGGAAGTGCCTGTTCTTCTAAAAAGGCAAAACGTCCGGTTCTGGAAGCTATGCACGTTCCTGCAGATATAAGAGAAACAGCTGTTCGATTCAGTTTTGGGCCACATACAACTGAAAAAGCTATAGATGAATTATTTGAAGCCGTAAAAGAAGTCAATTCAACTTTTAATCATTAAGTATTGAAAATTTGAATTTTTTATGATAAATTTTCATTAAATATCAGTAAAAATTTTCAGGGAAGGTTCGAAACAAAGCAAGGCATTTCCTGAAATTATCATACAGGAATTTAAAGGAGCCAATTATGGGAGCACGTGGAGAACTTTTTACAACTCAAATCTATTTAGATAATCGTTCATATTTTTTCAATGTAAAAGAAAACAGAACTGGAGATGTTTTTCTTCAGATTGTTGAAAGCAAAAACAGAGATGGTGCTGAAGCTGATAGACATCAGATTGCAATTTTCGCTGATGATATGCAGAAATTTCTTCAGGGAATGGAAAAATCTCTTGAATTTGTAGAAAAAGACAGAAAAGCTAAACAGAAAGCTGCTAAAGAAAAACGTGCAGCAAAAGATGCAAAATATTCCAGAGGCGGATCAGATAAAAAAGTTTATAAAATTAAATCTGATAAAGCTGTGGAAAAAGAAGAACCTGTTAAGAAGACAGGAAGAATTCATGTTGTTAGTAAAAAAGTTGCACTTACAACTCCTGAAACTCCAACAGAAAACTAAAAATTATTTTTGATAATTAAAAGACAATCTTTGAATTGGGGATGGCCCTAATTTTCTACAGATTTCCATATGATCCCTGGTTGGATATCCTTTATGTTTTGAATATCCATACTGGGGATATTTTTTATCCATTTCCAACATTATTCTATCACGGCAAGTTTTTGCAAGAATAGATGCAGCCATAACGGAAGGATATTTTCCATCCGCTTTTGGTTCACATATACATTTTATTTCAACATCAGGGCATTTTGTACCGTCAGTAATTGCATTTATTTCAAAATCTGTTATTCCGTAAGTTTTTTTACACCATTCAGGAAAAACTTTCATTAATTCATTAAAAGCAAGTTTCATTGCCAGCATTGAAGCATTAAGTATATTTATTTCATCAATTTTTTTATGATCAACAATTCCAATTCCCCAGCAGCATTTTTCTTTTATAATTTCTTCTGCATATAAACGTTTTTTTTCAGAAAGTTTTTTGGAATCATTTAAAATTTCAATTGGAAAATCTGGAGAAAGAATTACAGCTCCAGCTGTTACAGGTCCTGCTAATGGGCCTCTACCCGCTTCATCAAATCCCAGAGTTAATATTTTAGAATCCATAATATTCATTTCCAGTTTCTTTAATTTCGGAAAGTTCATCTTTATTAATTGCACCAGATTTTTTTAAATCCTGTAAATCACAATTAAAGGAATTATTTGAAACACTTCCTGTTGAATTAAAGAAATCACAGATTCTGCCTCTGTTTCCTGTTACCATAAATTCATTTTTGTCCAAAATTATTTCTGATTCCTTAAAAGTAAAACATGATGCAAAATTTGATGAGTTATTTATTTTTGAATCTTTTATATTAACAATAGAATTTATTGCAGTCATAAAAGAACTATATTCTGTACTATTTATTGCAGCAATTAATTCTGAACAAGTTAATGAAGAATTTGAAATTTCAAAAACAGAAGCATTTTTATTGAAATTAGCAGAAATCAAACAATTATAAAAAGTTAAATTTGAATTCTGGCTTAAAATCATAGGATTGGATTTATTACCTGTATAATCGTCTTGAACTGTAAAATCTAAATCTTTGAATATTACATTTGAATCAATAAAATTCAAGAAACTTTGATTTTCAAAAATCAATTCACCATCACTTTCATTTATAAAATCACAATTTGTATTTATAGTTTGTGGTTCTTTTATATTTACAGATCCAATTATTTTTATTTTTGAATAATCACACATGGAAACTGCATCCATACATTTTGAAAAATCTGTAAATGGATATTTTTTTGAACCATCTTTTACAGGATTATCAATATTTGAAATATAAAAAATATTTTCACCAACTACAACAGAATATTCAACAACAAGACTTTCATCTATTTCATTATATGCAAAAGTTTTGATTCTATAATAAGTGCTATTATCATTTACAGGAATTAATTCGGTTCTAAATGTATCTGTATTTAAAAATACAAAATTATCCATTTGAATATCCTGATCTGCAAAATATTCTGGTGTAATTTCAACAGAATCATCATTTATTACAAATGGCTTACTGATTGCTATTGCCAGAGAAGAATCAGGTTTACAATTTATATCAAGAATTAAATTTTTCTTAACATAAAAATCTTTTGAATCAGGAATAATTTCAGGAATTTCTGGAATCGATTTATCTATTGAATAAACTTGATTCATTTTTCCCTGATATACAGTTTTATAAAAGAATCCGATATTCATTGAACCTTCTATTTTATCCCCAGGGAATGTATCAGCTCCTAAAGAAGTATATAAATAATCAGTATCATTGTTTTCATCGATTATTCCAAACCTATAGTCAGGATTGCCTTTTATAGTAAACCAATGTTCCTTTAATGGAATTTTATGAGCAACATAAGATGGTTTTGGTGGCAGAACAAAGGATTCTATTGGGTTACCTTCTTTATAATCAATACTCTGCCAGTATATTGTATGTTCAACAGAACGATCTAGAATTTCGGAAGTATCAAATCCGTGCCAGTATTTATTATCAACTCTATAAATGTAGTTTTTATCTGTAAATGTTAAATCTTTCCAATTATTGATTTTAAAAGGATAATTGTTTTTATAATTTCTTTCTTCAATTGCAGGATTTATATTAATAATAAAACGCCATTTTTTACCACTTTCTGAATCATATAATAAACATGGTAAATTTTTCGAAACTACATTTTTATTACTTATTGAAATTCCGCTGCCTTTTTTTAAATCTGTTAATCTGTCTGTAAAAGAATAACATAATTTTTCAGGGATATTAATTGTATTTCCACAAGTATAATTTAATTCACCTTTTTCAATGAATTCATAAATAAAATCTGAATAATTTCCATCATATCCGTAATCAGGTGAAACAGAAAAATTTATATATTTTTCTACTCCATCTGAACGTTTTATTCTTAAACTTATTTTACCTGTTAAATCCAGTAAAACCGGACCATCATAAGCAAAACCGCTTATTTCTGGATCAGAACCATTTAATGAAAAATAATAATCTAAGTTTTTATCATATTCATCAATAATTAACATCTGTTTATTAGACCAATTGCCTTCTACTGGACTCTTTATCTTAATTTCCTGAGACAAATCTTGAGAAAACAGAAATAAATTAATTGATAAAATTGAAACTAAAACAGAAATTATTTTTTTCATTTAGCAGCCCGATTTATAAGCCTAAAAATGGTCCTAAAACTTCTCTAAGTTCTGGATCATTTTTATAATAATTATTTTCTAATTCTTCAGAAGTTAATCCAACTAATTCATGGCTCATATAATGAATCCATCGGTTTTCATCTGGAGTATTGATTTCAAATTTTCTACAGTAATAATCCGGCTGAATTGGAAGCTGTTCTTTATAATAAGTAAAATATTTATAATCATGAACAACAACTTTAATATCATCACGTGGAAGCCCTCTGGAATTCATTAAGGTTTCAACAAGACAGTTAATTGTTCTTCCGGAATCAAATATATCATCAATCAAAAGAATTTTATCTCCAGCTCTAAGATTTTCAGGTGGATATGTCCATCCATCAATATAAACTTTTGAATGCTGAGAAATATCTGTATATGAACGGGCAACAACTCCAGCATACAATACAGGATGAAATTTTTCTCTTTTACTAATTATTTTAAAATATTCACTGATAACATTTGCCATATATGCTCCACCGCGTAAAGAACAATATATAACATCAGGAATAAAACCATCTTTGTATATCTTGTGAGCCAATTTTAAGGCATCATTTCTAACAGTCTCATAAGGAAGAAATTCTTTTATCATTTGTAATACCTCTTTTATAAAATTATAAGTTATAATTTTGTTATTTACAATTATTTGACTTTATATTTATTAGTTCTGCATTAAGCATTGCAAAATCTTCATCATTATGACTTATTATAATGCAGGATTTTTTTTCTTTATTCAAAAAATCTTTAATAAAATCTATTATATTCTCTCTGTTTTCTTTATCCTGAAAAGAGAAAGGTTCATCTAGTAACAGCAAATCAAAATTATGTAATAAAGCCCGTGCAATGGATGCTCTTTGTAATTGCCCTCCACTTAACTGCCCGGGTGTTTTTTTATAGCAATCTGAAATATTTAATTTTTCCATTAAAAAAAATACATTATTTTTATCTGATTTTTTTTCTGCCGACAGACAAATATTTTTTTCAACACTAATTGATTCAATAAATCTAGGTTCCTGAAAAACTCTTGATAATTTAAGACTATCTTTTTTAGTAATTTCTCCGGTGTATGAATAATCTTGAGAACTATGAAAAGTATTACAAATAACATCTAAAATAGAAGTTTTTCCACTACCGTTTTCAGCTTTTATTCCATAAATTTTATTACTTTCTATTGAGAAACTTAAATTTTTAACTATAAATTCTTTATTAACACATAAAGAAAAATTCTTCAGATTTATTAATTCCAAAATTATTTATTCCTGCTTTTTACAAATAATGAAAACAAATATTCCAATAAAAAACTGAATATTATTACTATCAAAGTTAAGGCAAATACAGACGCTGTTTCTAAATGAACAGAATTTGTTTGCAATAAACTACCAATTCCTTTTTTAGGAATACACATTATTTCGCCTGCAATAACAACTTTCCAGGATAAGCCAAAAATATTAGAAGCTGATGACCAGAAAAAAGGTTTTAATGCAGGTAATTCAATATAAATAAAATTTTGAATCTTTGTATAATCAAAAATTTTTGCCATATCATACAGTTTTTGATTTTTATTATTAAAACTATCAGAAATTGAAGTAATCATTACTGGTAATGTTATTAAAATTGAAACAAAAACTGGAATTACAGATGAATTAAACCAGTATAACACTACCAGTATTAAAGAGATAACTGGACATACTCTTAAGAAAACAATTGGGAATTTCAAAAATTCTTTTATATATGAATTTTTTCCAGATATAATACCAAGTAAAAATCCTAGTATAATTGAAATAAAAAAAGCACTAAGTATTCGGATAAACGAAAATAAAAAATTATTCCAGAATTTTCCAGAACATAAAAAATCTAATATTTTATGAAAAACCATTTCAGGATATGGAAGAATAATTTCTGAATCTATTTTCCATGAAAATAAAAACCATAACGCAAAAAAAACAAAAATGGACAATAAAAAAGAAATTATATGAAATAAAGATTTTTTATTTTTCAAAAAACTTTTCCTTTGAATAATAGAACCATTCATCTGGCAAAGTTCCGCCAATACTTTCTGGATCAGCAGTTAAAAAAATTGTCAGTAATTTTTCTACATATTCCTGAGCTTCAGATGCAGGAATAAAAACATAATTTGAATCGGGAATTGCTTTGGCAACAACATTACTGTCTAATCCTAAATTCATTTTACTGCAAAGTTTTCCTGATTGTGACGGATAATTTAAAGTCCATTCAACTGCATTGTTATATTCATTAAGAAACGCTTCTAATATTTCAGGATTTTTTTCAGCAAATTTTTTACCTACAACCATTACGGAAATTGGATAGGTTTTACCTTCTCCTTCAAAAGATTCATATTCTCTTTGTAAATCTATTGCTTCAATTACATCTTTAGACTTTGCTTTTGCAATAGTGGAAAAAGGTTGAGGAACAATTGCATAATTTATCTTATTATTAATAAGCATTGCAGGTATTTGCTGAACAGGAATTGAATAATCCAGAGTTATTCCATTTCTTTCATTTATTGATAAACCATTTTCTTCTATCAAATAAGAAAACATATATTCTGGCGTTGCACCGTGACCAGCCATATGAACAGTTTTCCCTTTCAAATCAGAAATTTTTTTAATTGATTTATCTTTTGTAATTAATGAAAGATTTCCATTTCCTACTACAGCACATAAAACAATCTGCTTTTTTGATGATTTATAAACTTTAGCTGCTACATTTACCGGTAAAAAACCAATGTCAATTTCCTGTTTAATCATTTTTGGAATAAGCTGGGATGGATCAGAAAAAACTTCAAAATTGTATGAAGAATTATTTTTATTCATAAGATAAGCTGCAGGAATACAAGTTGGACCATTAAGTACACCAATATTTATATTTTGAGAAAAAAGTGAACTGCAAAAAATAAATGCTATAATTACTATAAATATTTTTTTCATTTTTATCCTACTTTACTTTTACGGTTTCTGTAATAACTTGAACAGGCTGTTCTTTTTCAAGTTTAACTTCAATATTTCCATTGATACAATTAATTACTGCCAGATTATATTCTTCACCTTTATTTAAAAGAATTTCCATTGATAAAGGATCTTCAATAACTTTTCTAATTAATCGTTTCATAGGACGTGCACCCATTGCCGGATTATATCCATTTTCTACAAGATATTCTTCAGCTTCTTTTGTAATTGTAAAACTGATGTTTTTGTCTTTTAAACGTTCTTTTAATTCTTCAAGTTGAATTGTAAGAATTTTAGATACTTCTTCTTTTGATAAAGCATTAAATACAATTACATCATCAATTCTATTTAACAATTCAGGATTCATAAGTTTTTTCAATTCATTCATTGCGCCACTTTTTATTTCACTAAAAGTCATAACTCCTGAATTAATACCAAAACCAACTTTTCCTTCGTTAGTAATCTGTCTTGCTCCTGCATTACTTGTCATTATTACAACTGTATTTCTAAAGTTTACACTATGACCAAGATTATCACTTAATTCACCTTCTTCAAGCAATTGAAGCAATAAATTAAATACATCAGGATGAGCTTTTTCTATTTCATCAAGAAGAACAACTGAATATGGATGACGTCTTACTTTTTCTGTTAAAACTCCACCTTCTTCATAACCAACATATCCAGGTGGTGCACCCACAAGACGACTTGCATTATGTTTTTCCATATAATCTGACATATCTATACGAATTAAAGCTTCTTCAGTTCCAAATAAATATTTAGCTAAAGCTTTTGCCAGTTGAGTTTTTCCTACGCCAGTTGGTCCAAGAAAAATAAATGAACCCACAGGATGTTTTGGAGATGAAATTCCAGCCCTGCTTCTTCTGATTGCACCAGAAATTACAGATACAGCATCATTTTGACCAATTACTGTATTATGAAGTTCTTTTTCCATATTGATGATTCGTTCATTTTCAGAACTTGTCATTTGTTCAATTGGAATACCTGTCATTTCGCTTAAAATGTGTTCAATATCACTGCGAGTAACAACTCTAGAAGAGGCTCCACCATTTTTTTCCCATAAATCAGTATACAAAGCAAGTCGTTTTTTCAGTTCAATTACTCTGTCCCTGATTAATGCAGCAGTTTCATAATTTTGATTTTGAACCAGATTCTTTTTTTCTTCTTCAAGTTCTTTTTTCTGTTTTTCCAATTCTGCTAATTCTGAAGGACGCTGTTCCTCGTGAATTTTTTTTGCAGCTCCTGCTTCATCAAGAATATCAATAGCTTTATCTGGTAAAACTTTTTCCGGCATGTATCTTTTTGAAAGTTTTATAATTGCAGGAATTACATCTGAAGCATAAGTAACATTGTGATATTTTTCGTATTTAACTTTTATTCCTTCAAGAATATCCTTGGTTTCTGTATCATCTGGTTCATCAACTTTTACAATCTGAAATCTTCTCTCTAATGCAGGATCTTTTTCAATATGCTTTGTATATTCTTTAGTTGTTGTTGCTCCAATAATCTGAATTTCGCCTCTAGAAAGTGCAGGTTTTAAAATATTTGAAGCATCCATTGAACCTTCATTTCCGCCGGCACCAATTAAGATATGCATTTCATCAATAAATAAAATAATATTTTTATTTTCCTGAAGTTCTTTTAAAATATTCTTCATTCTTTCTTCAAATTCACCACGATATTTTGTACCAGCAACAACAGCGGCTAAATCTAAAGAAAGAATTTTTTTATTTAATAAATCTGCGGGAACATTTCCAGAAGCAATTCTTAAAGCAAATCCTTCTACAATAGCAGTTTTTCCAACTCCAGGTTCCCCTGTTAATACAGGATTATTTTTTGTTCTTCGAGATAAAATTTGAATCATTCTCTGAATTTCTTTATCTCTACCAACAACAGGATCACACTTATTTTCTCTGGCAAGTTTTGTTAAATCTCTGCTGTAATCCTGTAAAACAGATTTTTTTTCTTTTTGAACATTTTCTTTAGGTTTCTGTTCAGTTTTTTTATTTTCAAATATATCTAATAAACCTGCCCCTGCTTCATCACCTAAAATACTTCTGAAAACTGAATCAACTAAATTTTCTGCTCTTTCCTGCTGAATTGAAGATGATTTTTGTTTTTGAATTTCCATTACAATATATCTGACATCTGTAATTGAATAATCAGAAATTGAGAAAAATTTTGATGTAACGCTTCCTTCTTCTCTAATTGCAGCAAGTAAAATATGTTCTGTACCAATATAATCATTATGAACTGAAGAAGATTCAATTTCAGCAAGATCTAACATTTGCTGGTAACGTCTTCCTGTAGGAATTTCATCTAATGTAGGAGTCTTTGGATCATCAATAAAAAATTTTTCTATAAAAAAGTTTAATTCTTCCGGATTTAATAAAAGTTTATTAAAAACTTCAAATCCAATACCTTCATGACTTTTTATTAAAGCAAGAATAACATGTTCTGGCAAAAGTTGTCGGCTTCCTAATTTTCTGGCTTCATCCTGAGCTAATACGCCGATAATTTGTTTTGCAAGAGGGGAAAATGTTTTCATGAATAACTCCAAAGAAAAATTCTATCCCTAGATTATCGGCAGAAATGAGGCTTTTCAGTATGAAAACTTTAGGACTTGCGCATTATATCAAGAGGTTTTTCTTTGCCAGCTTTCAGGGCTGGAATTATTGAAACAAATACAGAAAGTAAAATTGTTAAAACTGATACAATTAAAATATTATTTATATCAATATCAACTGTAAAATTCTGAATATAATAATCAGGATCAAGAAGTTTTAAAACATTTCCTGAATTAATTTCCTGTCCTTGAATCATTAATACAAGCTGATAGCATTTATTAATAATCCATTCCAAACCATTGATTATTGAAGGAGAAAAAATTGATAGTAAAATACCAACAGGCACGCCAGCTAAAACTCCAGCAACTCCACATGATCCACCAGCAATTAAAAATGATAAAGTAATTCCAGAAGGTTTTGCACCAATACTTTTTAAGATTGCAATTTCTTTCTGTCTTTCCATAACAAGCATTACAATTGCAGATGAAACATTTACAGAAGCAACAATAACTATCAAAATCATTATAAAAATCAACATTACTTTTGTAGATGCAAAATTCTGGTACTCTGCTTCATGCACCTGATTCCATCTGTAAAAATTTGCGTATCTTCCATTATCATTTTGCAATATTCTTTGAGTACGAGATATTTCAGAACTAAAAGCATCGTTTGTATTCATCATAATTGTAAAGTTTGCATTTGTAAGAGAAAGATTTTTGAATGCAGTATCTATTGGAATAAAAACCCATAAAGCATCCAATTCCTGATACCCAGAGCTTACAATTGCAGAAACCGTAAAAGTTGTAAGTTTAGGAGCAACTATTCCATTTAATGTTTTAGTTGTAATTATTTTAAATGTATCTCCAGGTTTTAACTCCAGAGTTTCTGACAGTTTTTTTCCAATTACAGCAACTTTGACGTTTTCTTCTGCATTTACAAATTCATTTAAGTCACCATCAACTATTTCAAATAAATTTGTAAAAGATTTATTTGTTTTAAAAACTTCTGTAGAAACAGCTCTGATTTGAGCACCTGTTCGAATTGTTTTTCCCGATGCCAATCCAGTTATACTGATTTCTGGATAGGCAGAAAGAATATCCTTGTATTTTTCAGTATAACTTTTTGCATATTCTTTAAATTTTTCAGAAGAACTGGTTTCATCAATTGCAGCTGCAACATAAGCCTGAATATGACCTGTAGAAAGGCCAATCATTCGTTCAGTCATTCCGTTAATCATTCCATTTGCAATAGAAATAACAACAATAAGAGGAACTATACTTAAACCGATACATGTTATTGCACCAAAAAGACTGGCTCTTGCTGAGGATTTTTTTTCAGCTTTTGGAAAAATCAAAGTTCCCGCAAATTTTAAATAGGCTTTAATTTTCATTATTCAAAATTCCCTATATTTATCTTTTCCAAACTGCCATTTTTTATTGTATAACAGATGTCACCTTTAGAAGCAATTTTCATATCATGAGTTACAAGGAGTAAGGTTTTATTATACTTTTCTACCATCGAAAAAAGTAAATCTCCTATCATGGAAGCATTTGCAGGATCAAGGTTTCCAGTTGGTTCATCAGCTAAAATCAGTTTTGGATTATTAATTAAAGATCTTGCAACTGCAACTCTTTGTCTTTCACCGCCAGACAATTGATTTGGTAAATGATTTTGTCTGTCTGTAATTCCAACATCATTCAACAATTGTTTTGCTTTTTCTTCAGCTTCTTTTTTAGAAACACCGGCAATATAAGCAGGCATATAAACATTTTCTAAAGCGGTAAAATCTTTTAATAAATAATGAAATTGAAAAATTAAACCAATAAAATTTGAGCGATAATCAGAAAGCTGTTTTTCATTCATTTTACCAATATTCATATTACCGGCAATAACACTTCCAGAAGAACATTTATCAATTCCTCCAAGAATATTAAGCAATGTACTTTTTCCGCTTCCACTTTCCCCTACAATTACAATTTTCTTTCCTTCTTCAACATTTAAATTTAATTGTTTTAGAATTGTAAGTTTTTCACTGTCAGTTTCATAAGTTTTTTCTAAATTTGAAATTTCAATAATATTATTCATAGTGAAGAACCTCCGCTACTGTTAATTTTAAGATATTTTTACTTGCAGCCCAGGAAGCCAGCAAAGGTGAAATAATTCCAAACATAACAATCATTATTGTTTCTGATAAAACAATTCTTGCAGGAATAGAAGCATATAACGCATAAGTAGAGTTTTCCCGCACAAAAAATAAATTATCTGGATTAGTAAGAGCAGTAAAAAAATACTGAAAATAATAAATTATAGAAGATGCTGCATTAAATACAAATTCTGAATTAATACTGATTAATAATCCCAGAAAAAGCCCTGCAATAGAACCAATTAATCCAGTTCTGAATCCTCTTAATATAAAAATAAATTTAATTTCTGATGAAGAAGCACCTATTGCCGAAAGTACTGCAATTTCAGATCTTCTTTCAAAAACAAGACGACGCATTCCATTAAAAATATTTATTCCAACTACAACAAAAATTAATGCTACTAATAAAAACAGCATATTTTTTTCAATTTTTAATGTTCCAAAGAATGATTTATTATATTCCCGCCATGAAGAAATTTTTAATTCTGGAAAATTCTTTTCAAGTCCAGAAACAATCTGCATATCAGAATTACTGTCAGAAATTTTTAAACCGTAAGTTTTTCTGGCATTTTCTCCAAAATATTCAATACCATCATTTATATTTATAAATGCATAATTCTGATTGATTTCAGAGTAACCGGTTGTAAAAGTTCCTGTTACAGTAAAAACTCTATCTGAAGAAAATAATGAAACATCTTCTCCACCGCTTAAAACAAAAAGATTTACTTCATCTCCAACTTTTACGCCTAATCTATATGCAAGGGTATTTCCTAAAATAATTGAATTTTTATAAGAAAGATTCCAGAAACCATTTCTCATTTTAATCTGTTTGTAAAATCCTTCATCATTAAAATAAATATCTGGATCTACAGCACGGATTATTGCAGCATGATCTTTGTCACTTAAACCTGTCATTAAAGTTTGGGCTTCATAAAAAGGATTAGCAGAAAGAATATTTTTATTATCTTCACAATAAGCAAGAAAATCGTATTCTTTATCTTCTGGTATTTCCGTAACCTGAACATGATAAGAAGATATTTCCATTATTGCATCAATAAAAGACATTTGAAAACCATTCATAATGCTTATAACAACAATTAATGTCATTACACCAAAACATATTCCTGCTGCTGCAAGTTTTGATGTGACTGCAGAACGGCCTTTTCGATCAATTCTGGAAAATCTTTTAGATACAAAAGAAATCCATTTAATTTTTGAAAAAATATTTTTATTCATATACGTTTTCTCTTAAAACTAAATCACCAATATAATATATTTCACGGACTTTTTTATAATTTTCATAGAAAGTCTGTACGTACATTTCATCTTCAAAATATGTGGTTGTAGAATAATTACTATTTGAAGTATATCGGTTTCTGATTTTTAATACACCATTTTCATAATAATCTGTATCAGGTTTTACACCATCTTTTCTGTACATATAAGAAGTTGAAGAAGATACTCTTTTTCCAGAAATGATTTCTACTTCACCTTCATAAGTAATACGTTTTTGACTGTCATAATTCCAACTGTAAGAATGAACAAAAGTTTCTTTTCGCTGATTTTTTACAATTGAAACATTATATAATTCCTGTTTTTCAACAAGACCATCCAGATTATAAGTAAATTTTTCTGTTTGTTTATCAGTCAGAATTTCTTTTGTATTAATTTTTACAGAATCAGGAAAGTATGTATAATTTTCAACTGCAATTCTTTTAAGATTTTTTTCATCATTATTCCATTTTTCTGCTGTAATCAAACGGAACTGATCATCATAAACATTTCTTCGAATATATTTTTTTCCAGAATTAATAAAAACAAGATTTTCGCCAATTGATTGAGGAATAAAAAGTTCTGATTCGAATTTCAAAATTCTTAATTTTTCATCCTTATCAAGCAGACGAATTTCTTTATTCTGATCAAAAACATCTTCATCAAAATCTTCAAAACTATCCTGATCAAAAGATGAATCAATATTACCAATTAATGCTTCAAGATCAGAATAATTAATTGCTTTTTCTACATAACTGCCATTATCAGAAGAAGGATCATAGAAAAATGAGGATTCAAAAAGACCGGCAAATTCCGGATTATATTTTTCAAAAAGAAGAATTTCTCCTTCAGAAGTTATTATTTTTTTTGTAAATAATCTGTATGCAAAATCTGATAAATAGAATTTTTCAGGTTCTGGTAAAGAACATTTTCCATACTTTTTATAGAGCATCTGCTGAAAAATAAAATCAACATTATCTTTGTTATACTCTTTTTTCAATTCAACTTTTTTTTGAGAACAGCCAGAAATTGAAAGGCAAAATATTAAAATTAAAAAAAGAAAATATTGTTTTTTCAAATCTTATAAACCAAGAAATTCGTCAATATATTTTTCAGGATCAAATAAAGATATATCAGGATATTGTTCGCCAGTACAAATAAATGCTACAGGAATATTTAATTCACGGCCTATTGAAACTGCAACACCACCTTTAGCTGTTGAGTCATATTTTGACATTATAAGAGCATCAACATTAACAGCTTCATTAAAAACTTCAGCTTGTCTTAATGCGTTCTGACCAGTTGTAGAATCAATCACAATAATTTTTTTATAACAACCTTCATCAGCTTTTAATGCACAGGTTTTATCAATTTTTTGTAATTCGCGAACAAGATTTTCTTTATTATGAAGACGACCTGCAGTATCAGCAAGAACAAGTCCTGGTCCCTTAGCTTTTAATGCATCTGCGGCATCATATACAACAGCAGAAGGATCAGAACCATGCTGATGGCTAACAACTCTTACTCCAATTCTGTCTCCATGCATTGCCAGCTGTTCAATTGCTGCAGCACGGAATGTATCAGCACTTGCCAGAACAAGATTTTCTTCACCTTTTGTTTTAAAATAATTTGCAAGTTTGGCAACGCTGGTTGTTTTACCAACACCATTTACACCTAAAACCATCCACACATTTTGTTTTCCAGCTTCTGGTTCCAGAGAAATTGATTTTACATTACTTAATAAAATCTTTCGTAATTCCTGAATAATCAAATCTTCTTCAGTTATTTTTTCTTTTCTACAGATTTCTTCCAATTCATCAACGATTTCGTAGGCAGTTTTTGCACCAATATCGCCTTCAACTAAAATATCTACAAGGGATTCGTAAAACTCTCCACTGTTTTTATTCTTTAAATAATTTCTTTTTATTTTTCCACCAATTGATTTTGTATTCTGTTCAGTTTTTACAGCAGATTCTTCTTTTTTATTTTTTTTGCCAAATAATCCCATTATTTTTTAACTCCGTTTTTTTCTATATTTTCCAGTTTATCTTCATTTTCAATTATATTTTCAGTTTTTACTTCATCCAGTTTTATCTGCTGAGGTTCAGTTATTGCTTCAACAGGAAGAACTTCATCAGCTGCAATAAAATAATTAACCAATTCATAAATAAACCAGATTCCACAGCCAATTGTTATTCCTGTAGAAACATATTGGGCTACATTCCATCCAGTTCTTATTCCATTTTTTGAATCCGGCAAAGTTCCCTGGGAATACAGATAATTATAATTGTCTGCCTGCCCCATAGTAAAAAAAGTTGGAATCAAAGAAGTAAGCAGTCCACTATAAGAATTATACATTCTGCGACGGTGTTTTTCAATGTTCTGACTTCTATCAAAAGCATTTACGTTTAAAGTCATCTTGTTACCTTTATCCAGTTGATTTTCAGGAATAACAAAAAATGCTTTTTCATTTGTTTCAGATATAAAAATACCAAGAATTTTTTTGTTGTTTATGGTAATAGAAGTCTGATTATTTTCATCAATAAGATTTCCATTTCCGTGTAAATATATTGAACCAGTAATATTTTCAGGCAAACATAATTTTATATTTTGTTCTCTGCTTATCTGCATTTTAACATCAATATTATAAGTTCTATTACCTGAAAAAGAATAAGATGTGGTTACAGGTTCATATCCCTGACATACAAGTTGAATTTTATGAACCCCTGCATCAATTTTGATTTCACCATTAACTGTTTTAGCAACTTCATTATCAATAAATATTTGAACTTTTTTATCTATTTCAGCTGGTTCAATTTTAAACTTAAGTTGAACGGGAAGAGAATTTGTTATAGCTGGAGTTAATTCTCTAGCAATTAAAGATGATACTAAATCAGCTTCTGCAAAACTTCCAACTTCTGTTACTGTTGCAGCCAGTTCAGCTCCTGGAAATAAATACAATTCAACAGTTATTGAATAATAATCCCCATAAATAGATATCTTGCCTGTTATCAGACCATTTATTTTTTCATTTTTGATTTCATTTTCAAAAAGAACACTTTTAATTCCGTCAGAAGAAGCCTGTTTTGAAGGAATAAATAAGGTGTTAAAATCATTTTTGTAAAGAGTTACTTTTGCTAGATTTTCAGTTTCGTTTTCTTTTTCATCAAGGAATAAATCATTTAGAAATTTCATAAATGAATTTTCCTCAGAAGATAAATTATTTTGATTTTCTGATTCAGTGAAATTTTCCAGTTGTTTTTGTTTTAAAAGATTTTCATCTATTTTCTGCTTGATTTCAGAGATTTGCTTTTCTTCTTCCTGGATTTTTTGCTCCAGTTCTTTTTTAGAATAATTTCCAGTTACAAGAGAATCTCTTTTTTTGATTAAGCCAGACAGTTGCAAAAATAAAGATGTTCGTTCTTTTTTTAATTTATCAATTTCTTTATCATCTATTTCTGATTTTGACACAGTTCTATAAAGATTTGATCCTAATTTTTCCAGAATTCTGGTTGGAAACATTTCTGTAATTCCATCTGTAACAGAATTTGATTTTCCCCGCTGATTTTCAAATTTTTTTGCAGCAATAACCCATTGATTCTGTGAAAAAATACTGGTTGAGAAAAATATTAATATTAAAATGAAAAAGTATTTTTTTACTTTATTATAAGTCTGAATCATCATCTCCAGAGCCATCCATTGGAAGCCCTTTCCATTTTGCAACAAGATAAGAATTCATAAATTCATCAAGATCACCGTCCATAACTCCCTGAATGTTACCAACAGAAAATTTTGTTCTATGATCTTTTACCATTGTGTAAGGACAGAATACATAAGATCTGATTTGACTACCAAAAGAAATATCTTTTTTTTCTGCAGCAAATTTTGAATTTTCTTTTTCTTTCTGTTCTCTATAATATTCATAAAGTCTTGCTTTGAGCATATTCATACATGACTGACGATTCATAAGCTGACTTCTTTCTGTCTGGCAGGCAACAACAATTCCTGTAGGAATATGAGTAAATCGAACGGCTGAATCAGTTTTATTTACGTGCTGTCCACCTTTTCCACCTGCTCTATAAGTATCAACTCTTAAATCTTCAGGACGAATATCAACTTCAATTGTATCATCAAGCACAGGATAAACGTATACGGAAGCAAAGGAGGTATGTCTTCTGGCATTTGCATCAAAAGGCGAAATTCTTACTAAACGATGAATACCACCTTCACCTTTCAAATAACCATAAACAAAATCTCCAGAAATTTGGATTGTTATTGATTTTAATCCACCTTCAGCTTCCAGTTCATCCATTATTTCTGTTTTATAACCGTGACGTTCGGCCCATCTTAAATACATACGGCTAAGCATATATACCCAGTCACAGGCCTCTGTTCCACCAGCCCCAGCATGAACTGTAAGGAACGCATCATTCTGATCAACTTCTCCGGAAAGAAGGTTTAAGATATTCAGTTTCTCAAACTTTTCTTTAGCAGCTGTATACATTGTATTAACTTCTTCTTCATCAGCACTATCACCGGATTCAGCAGCAAGTTCATACATTGCATCAATATCATCCATGTCGGCAAGAATAGCTCTCCATGGTTCTACTCTGTTCTTTAATTTTCTTATTTGAGACATTACTCTTTCAGCCGCTTCATGATCATCCCAAAATCCAGCAGCTTCAGTAAGTTTTTCTTTTTCCTTTATTGATTTATCAATAGCAGCGGAGTCAAAGACGCCCCCAGACATTCATTATTTCTTCACGTAATTGTTCAATTGGAATTTTAATTTCTTCTAACATATATATTAAAGATAACAATAAAAAGGATTTTTTACAATGTATAATAATATATAGAAAATAAGTTTAAAAATATAAAAAATTGCAATATTGATTTTTACCAAGTCTAAATATATTATAGAATTATGAAAAAATCTTTTTCCGCTTTAATCTTAATTTTACTCACCTCTTTTTTATTTGCAGAAAGACCAATTGTAAATAATATAAAGGCTGTTCCTGCTGGAAAAAGTACAAATATTCTTGTTGTTTGGAATCTTCCTGAGAATCCTGATAAACCAATTACCAGACTAAAATTATACAGATCTACAAGACCTGTTTTTTCGTATAAAGAACTTTCTGATTCAACGTTAATTGCAGAACTTAATGGTGACGAAGTTATTTATACAGATACCGTTAATGATTTTAAAAATTATTATTACACTGTAATAGCTGTTACCGATAGAACTTACGAAAAAATTCTTGTATCTATGAATACAACTATAAATGGGGTTCATCTTACACCTGTAGAAGTTGTAAAAAAAGATTCTCAGCCTTCTGAATCAATTTCTAAACGAGAAATAAGAGAAACACCGCTTCCATTTCTTGATTTGATTGATGGACTTGATACAGAAAAACAAATCTCTGAAAAATATGCAAAAGAAACTGAAGTTTTTGGCACACAGGGAAAAGCTGGTACAATTCAAATTAAATATCCTTACTTTTTTGAAGAAGATTTAATTACACCGGATGATAAAGACGGAATTAAACTTTTTGATATTTTAAAAGATACATTTATACAAAGAAAATACAAAGATTCAACTGTAAAATTAGAAAAATTTATAAAAACTAATATAACTCAAGATGTAAAAGACAGAGCTATTTTTTATCTTGCTGAATCTCAATTCTTTAATGAAGATTATAAAAATGCAGTTATGAATTTTATAAAGGTTGAAAAAAAATATCCACTTCTTTGCAAGAAGTGGATAAATGCTTCATTAGATAAACTAAGTATAAAATAAATTAATAGATGTTTCTAAGTAAATCTAAGATTGAAGGACGTTCAACCGCTTTTCGAATTTCATCTACAAGATCAGAACCTTTCACAACAGTTTTTCCATTTGCATCTGCAGCAGGAACATTATCAACAGCATTTCCTGTAGCGCTATTTGATTTTTTTATTTCTGGAGATGAAATAAGAACTACTTCATCATCAATATTAATTCTGTCATAAAAACCATGATTTTCTATAACAGCTTCAGATACTTCTTCCCCTGCAACCGTAATAATTAAATCTCCAAGAACATCTTTATCTGAATAATATACGCCAAAACCATTATCAGCAGTTTTTACACTGCCTTTTTTTACAATTTTAAATTTGGCATCTTTTACAACATTTTCAGCTTTTCCAAGATCAACTAAAACAGTTTTTCCATTTCTTTTTAAAATCTTTCCTCTTACAGTAAGTTGTTCAAGAACAGAATTTCTTAATCGACGCATTACTGTAGAAAAACGATTATTTCCTGTTGAATAGAAAGATTTAGAAAAAACTTCTAGTCCTGTTCTTCCTGAATACATTTTTGCAGTTAATGTCATATCATTTTGACCTTCGCTTAAAGAAAGCATAATGAAATAATCAAAATCACTGGCACGGGCATTTTTAAAGGCTTCTCCATAACCTGAAACTGGAGTAACCTGTGTTTTTACAGATGTAATGGCAATTCCAGAGAAAACATCTGCTGCATAGGAAGCGGCAATTCTATTTGTATCAGCATGAATAAAACTTGTATTATTATTTTCATAGAAAACCGCAATATTCCAACGAGTTTTATCAAGATAAAAAGGTTCTACATCCCATCTGGAAGCAAGGGTATCACTTAACATATAACTGTAAGATTCAATATTATCATTTAATTCAACTAAGGCACGACCTTTTATTTCTTTTTCGTTATTCTGTTTAATAAACAACAATTGATTCAAATACATTTCATGCATACCGTTAAGTTCAAGAATATCTGCATATGCTTTTCTTGCTTCATAATTAGTTGGATTTAATAATAAAGCACGCTGATATTCAAAAACAGCACCTGCACCATCGTAACGGCTTTTATATTGTTTTGCATTTTCCACATGATATTTTGCCCATGAAATTCGTCTCCGGTCTTCAACACTCAAATTATCCCTGATTTCTTTTTCCATTGCAAAACGCATGAATTCATCCTGAGGCTGAACATTTAAACCTGTTGTCCAAGTCTGAACAGCTTCTGTTGAATTACCTAATTTATTTTGTGCAATACCTTTTAAATACCATGCAATTGAATTATTTCTGTTAGATCTTATTAAATAATCACTTAAATCAATAACATCATTATATCTGCCCTGTCTGTATAAAATTCCAATTAAAAATTCATAGGCTCTTTCATAATCATTTTTTACTTCAACAGCAATTCTTGCATGTTTTTCGGCACTAGATAAATCACCCTTTATGGAATATACAACAGCAGCCAAATAATGAACTTCAGGATCACCAGAATAATAAGATAATGCCTGTCTTAAGTATTTTTCTGCTTCAGTAAATTTATTTCTTTCTGCACAAACCAATGCTAAAGATAATAATGCTTTACGGTTTGTATTCTGTCGTTTTAAAGCCTCTGAATATTGTGATTCAGCACCAGAATAACGACCTTCATAAAGTTCAATTTCAGCAAGTCCAAAATGGGCATCTATATCATTTGGAAATTTCTTAAGGATGGAATTAAAAATAGTCTTGGCATCATTAATTTTTCCCATGGAAATAAGAATCATTCCTTTTAAATTCTGAACACGACTATTATTTTTTTCATATTTTTCTGCATTAGCTAAATACTGTAAAGCAAGGTCAAATTCTCCTAATTTATAGCAACATTCAGACAATTTATACCAGGCATCTGAAAAGGCAGGATTTGTACCGACAACTTCCAGATAATACTGTTGGGCAAGATAAAAGTTTCCTTCTTCCTGATAAGCTAACCCCTGGTCATACAAAGTTTTAGTACTTTTACCAGCTGAAAAAGCAGAAAATCCAGATAAAATAAATAATACAACCAGAATTAAAAGTGATTTTTTTTTATTCTTCATCATCCTTTTTACTCTCAACATTTTTTACAACCTTAATAAGGTTAATTCTATGTCCTTCCATATCCTGTACTATAAAATCATAGTTATTCCAGGAAGCTTTTTCGTATTTAACAGGAACTTTTCCAAATAAATCAAAAACAAAACCACCAAGGGAATCAAAATCTTCGTTTGGAAACTGAGCCTCTATTTCTTCATTTAAATCATCAAGATCTACTCTGGCATCACAAATCCAGACATTATCACTTACTTTAATAATATCTTCCCGTTCTTTATCAAATTCATCCTGAATATCGCCAACAATTTCTTCAATAATATCTTCCATTGTTACAATACCAGAAATTCCACCGTATTCATCAATTGCAATTGCAATATGTAAATGATGATGTTTAAATTCTCTTAATAATGAATCAATTCTTTTACTTTCAGGAACAAAATAAGGTTTTCTGATTATTTTTAACAAATCAATTTCCTGATTTCCTGAAAAATATTTAAGTAAATCTTTTACATAAAGAACGCCAACAACATTATCAATAGAATCTGTATAAACAGGAAGTCTTGAATGACCACTGGTAATAATTTTATTAATAAGTTCTTCTTTATTTGTATCCGATGAAATAAAATCGACATCAATTCTAGGAATCATTACTTCCTTTACCGAAGTAATCGAAAGATCTTCAACTCCCTGAATCATGTCTTTTTTTTCTTCGTCTAAAATTTCCTGTTGTATTGCTTCTTCTTCAGAGGCAATTGTCTTTTTTTTACGACTAAATATACCCATTGCTTATTTTTCCTGAATAATATGATAATTAGAAAAAGATTTTAATGTATTTTCCTGAAGTTTTAACATTTCACAAACAGGTTCTACACCATCTTCAATATGTTCTTCACCATGATCAAGTCCATTAAGATGTAATAGTCCATGTATGAGAAGTCGCTTTAATTCTTCATCTCTAGCCTGATTAAAATATTCTGCATTTACAGGTAATGTATCAATACTGATTACAATATCACCGGCACAGTACCATTTACCTTCTTCATCTTCATATTCTTCATCGTTTTCAAAAGATAAAACATCTGTAGTACTGTCAATGTTACGATAATTTTTATTTAATTCCTGCATATAACTGTCATTACAAAAGAGAATTGAAATTTCTTCTCCATCATAATTAACAGCTTTTAATACTTCAGAAACGAAAGGTTCAACATTATCAAACCATTCAGGTTCAGGAACTTCTTCCTGCATACTAACATAAATTCTATTTGCCATTTTCTTCTTTCTTTGCCTTTTTTTTCTTTTTATCCTGTTTTTCTATAGATACAGAGTCTTCTTTTTTTACCTCTTCTTTTTCTTCCGATTTTTCATCCTGACCCTGATATTTTACTCTACTATGATAAGCACCTGCTAAAATTGGCAGAAAAGCTTCTTTTATTGAAGTAACATCTCTAAATGTTAAATCACAATTATCCAATTGATTGTGTTGAATTTTCTGATCAACTAAAGAATTAATTGATTTTTCAATGCTTGATGCAGAAGGATTTTCAACATTTCTATACATAGCTTTACAGGCAGCTTCAACAGTATCTGCCAGCATAACAATTGCAGATTCTTTAGTTGAAGGAGGATTTCCAGGATACGAATATTCTTCTGGAGTTACAGAATCATCTTTTTCTTTTGCCTTTGTGTAAAAATATGAAATAACACTGTTTCCGTGATGTTCTGCAATAATATCAATAACAACCTGTGGTAAATGAAGTTGATGAGCCTTTTCAACCCCTTTTTTTACATGACTTTTTATTACAGAAGCTGATAAAGAAGGATTAATATCATCATGTTTATTTTCACCCTGCTGATTTTCTGTAAAATATTCACTCTGATCCATTTTACCAATATCGTGATAATATGATCCAACTCGAGCCAACAAAGGATTTGCTCCAACAGCACGACATCCAGCTTCGGCAAGTTGGGCAACCATTAATGAATGATGATAAGTACCACTAGCTGTAATACACATTTTTCGCATTAAAGAATTATTCAAGTCACTTAAATCCATTAATCGGAAAACAGAAGCAGTATTCAAAATAAATTCTAAAGGAGTTAATAAACCAAGTGTTAAAATTCCAGAAAGGAAACCGTTAGTAATAACCCCAAGGAAAATAAGACCACGATTTGAAAAGTTGTAATTGAAAGCTACAAAAAGAACAATCATAAATACAATTTCACAAATGGAAATAATTATTGAAGCAAGAACAAGATCCAGGCGGCGTTCAATCTTTCGTACAATTGCGCTGGAACTTAAGCCAGTTGCAAATGTGAAAATGAATGGTATTACATTCCAGCCGGAAGCTCCCAATACAATAAGACTCATCATTGCAGAAAATGAAAGTGCTGATTTAAATCCAAATAAAATTGTAACCAGCATTGCACATAATGCACCTGGAATTAAAACACAAATGGAATATGAACTTGAAAAAACCTGGATTTTACTTCCGAATGCAGTTGCTGAATAAATTAAAATCAGCAAAAGTACTTCCATCAGAGGTTCTTTTAATTTTAAAGTGTTTTTTCTTGCATTTAGAATTGCAAGTACAATGTACCACAATATACATATAAAGAAGAAATACAATTCAGAATTAGCATAAGCCCTGTAATCAATGTAAACAGGAGAAATAGACATTTTTTTAAGTTTTGCATATCCATCTTCTGTAATTGCAAACCCTTTTTTAATAATCTTTTCACCCTTTTCAACACGAATTGGCTCTATTCCATCGGCAGGAAGAGTTCTGTCTGCAATAATTGTTCTGTCTGCAATTTGTCCGATTTCAAATTCTTCCAATGCAAAATTTGCCACAGAATTAGTTGTACTTACATTTAAAAAATTCAATAAAGAAAGTGCAATAAAACCTACAAAAAATAAAATTAAAAATGGATATTTTTGTTTAATATATTTTCCAGTAAGATTAGCATAATCCACAAAAGGATTTTTGTTTTCTTCACTTCGTCTATTATTGTTCTTCTTCATTTTCATAAGCCCTTACAATTTTTTTAACAAGTCTATTTCTTACAACATCATCTGCAGTAAGTTCCATAAACCCTATATCATCTATTCTATATAAAATTCTAATTGAATTCATCAATCCGGAAGACATTTTTTTAGGCAAATCAATTTGAGTAGGATCTCCGGTTATAAACATTTTTGAATTTTCACCCATTCTTGTAAGAAACATTTTCATTTGAGAATTAGTAGTATTTTGAGCTTCATCCAGAATTATAACAGCATTATTTAAGGTTCTTCCTCGCATGTATGCTAATGGAGCAACTTCAATTATACCTGCCTCTGCCAGTTTTTTTACAGACTCTGGAGAAATTATAGTTTCCATTGCATCTCTAATTGGTCGTAAATAAGGATCAATTTTCTGCTCCAGATCACCAGGTAAAAAACCGAGGCTTTCTCCAGCTTCTACAACTGGTCTTGTAATAATCAATTTGCTCTTTTTATGAGACAAAACAAGTCTTAATGCTTCTGCAACAGCAAGAAAAGTTTTTCCACTTCCCGCACTTCCTGTACAAAACACCATATCTTTTGTCTGTAATAGATTTATATATTCTGCCTGATGTTGTGTTCTTGGATAAATTTTTTTCAGACTTCCAGGAACCAGAATACTTACTTCATCTGCATTTACTTTTTTTTGAGTGTTTAATACTGAAATGACAATATCTTCAGAATTCAAACCACCAACATTTATTTCATCAATAATACGGTCAATAATAAATTGAAATTTTTGACATAATTCAGGATTTTCATCGGAAATAGAAATTTCATTACCTTTTGTAAAAACAGAAGTTCCTAAACTTTCTTCTATTAATTTTAAATTACTGTCATTAGTTCCGCAAACACAAGTCAAAACATTATTATCTGGAACAACTATCGTATATTCACTCAAAAAAATTTTCCACCTTATTTTTATTATCTTTTATGAAATTATAATTGTCAATTATTGAAGTTTTACAGTTCCATATTCATCCACAATCTGAGTTTTCATACTGGACATTGGCCTCCAGAAAATTCCCAGCGAAATGTATGGATTGTAATCATAATATTTTAATCCATTTTTAGTAACAAGACGAGGTTCAAATTTCATTGACATTGAAAAATCCCAGTCATGTAATTCATGGTCTATTTCTAGATTTAAAGATTTTAATTTAAATCCAGATGCTTTTCTTTTTTCTACATCATCAAATCTAAAGGAATTCCACAAATCAACAAACATATTTTGTTCTCCAGGAATTCGTCCATCAGCTCCAAACATACTTTGGCAATATCTGTAAATTACAGAGTTTCTGGAAGTTGTTGAGAAAGAAATATTAAAGAAATCATTAATTTTAAATGTTATTGAAGGAGAAAAAGTTAAATAACTGTTGGTTGGTCTTAATAAATCTGCAACTATACTTGTATTAACTCCTGCACTAAAAGTTACATTATCATCAAAGAACTTATAATTTTTTGTACCCGATGCATAACTTAGAGAAAAATTTGATGGAACAAATTCTTTATGATTTCTAGGAACCCATCCGCTGTCTTTATCAAAATCATAACTGTTTGTATAACTCATTAAAAATGCGGTAGAAAAACCTTTCCAGTTTGCAGACAATCTTAAAGTATCACTATGACCTTCATTATAATTCCAGCTCCAATTTTCATAAAGTTTAAGAGAATTATCAAATAAAGAAACACTTAAAGATTGTGCCAGAGGATTATAAATAATTGTATTATCAGTTAAACTTGTTTCCTGAAATCCTGTTCCAACCGATGCAGTTACATAAGGAAATCCAAGACTCAAATTAAAAGAATGCCTTGGAATCTGAGGAGATATTGTTGTTGAATAAGTAAATACCTGCGTAAATTTAGAATTCATTTCGTTAGCAGATAATTTGAAATCCAAAGTGTTCGTTGTTACACTTTCAGGATCTGAAAAATCCAGTCCCAAATTTTCCCATTCAGGATTATTCCAGTCACCAGTAAATTTTCTTCTGAACAATTTCATGGATGTATTCCAATTTAAACTGCTTTCTGCAATACCTGGAATAAGAATAAAAGGTTTAAAACTGATTGAATTGGTATTTGAAATATTCTGAGTTTCAGCGTTATAATCAGCAAGTATTAACGATTCTTTCTGGGAATCTTCATAACCATCTGTATTTGGATGTTTCTGCCACATTGGTTCATAAGATAAAGAATTGTTCATTGTGAAAAAACTTCCACCATATGACAATGAACTGGAAACACTAACAGGTGCTTTTATTGTATACATTGTGGACTTTATATTATCCCATTTTATTTCATCAGGATTTGCAGGAGTATTGTAAGAAATCTGAGTATTTAAGCTTGGACTTAAATTATAACTTAAACGATAAGTCAAACCATTGATTGAAGTTAATGCTGGAATTGAAGCAGATAATTCTGGTAATTCAGGATTTACAATTTCAACAGTCTCTTTAGATTCTTCTGTTTTTTCTTTATTTTCTGATGAAGCGGTTTCTTTTGCAATTAACGCTTTTTCTTTTTCAATTTCTTCGGGAGTTTTTAAGTCTTCCGGTTTTTCCAATTGAACAGTAAATTTAGGGGAAGTTGAAGAGGAATTATCTGGATATTGAAATAGAACTCCAGACATATTCATATTTAATGCGGCAGGAGTAATTTGTGATGGATAATAGAATTTTCGTTCAGGTGAATAAACTCTCCATCCATCGTTTGATAAAGCTCTTTCGTCAGTAATCAAAGCATTATTTGAAGTTGAAGTAAAATTAGTTGAAGAATTCAATGTAATATTTGATGAAGAAATATAATTTTTAAGATTACCTGTAATGTTTGGTGAATAACTGGCAGCAATCTTCCATGCAAATGATGAAACTTCAGAAACAGTTGTATCATCAACATTTGAATTACTTGTTAATAATGAAATCCAATCCATTGATTCCTGCCTATTAGAAAAATCACTGTTAAAATATGGATCAGAATAAAATGGCATTGATAAAGAAAGTCTGAAAGGATTTGAAATTCCTATATCAAGATTACCTGCATATCGGAAAGGAAGCTGCAAACCTAAAAAGTTCGATTTATCCCAATATCTCTGTCCTTTTGATGAAAGAGACATGTAATTTCCCATATTGTAAAAAACAGTATTACTAAATCCTAATCTTAAATTGAATTTTAAAGAATTTATATTTTTGACAGGTGGTTGTAAAACTCCATCAATTCCAACCATTCCACCAACATTTGTATACCAGTCAGCCATTACTTTTAAATAATGACTAGTATCACCGGTATAATCTTCATCCAGGTTGTGAAGTACCAGTCCCTGTAATTCCTGTTCTTTTAAGGATCCCTGTTTCATAAAGTTATATAAATCAGCCATGGAATCCGTATCTGTTGTGGCGTTAGTTGAAGTTGTATTTAATGGCTTTCGTCCCATTAAGTAAGTTGTAGTATTAAAATAATATCCGGATCTTTCTTTATAACCAAATGCAGGATTAAAAATTAATTCATCTTTTGGATAATAAAAAGCAGGTAGATAAAAAACTGGAACAGGACCTACATATAAAATTGCATTTAAAAAAGCAAATTCGCCCCCTGGTAAAAGCCAGGTTCTTGTAGCATCAATATGCCAGTGAGGATTTTCGTCATCACAAAAAGTTAAACTTGAATTTTTGAAAACAATTGTATTGGATTCAGATTTACCAAAAATATCAGAAAATACAATTAATGTTGAACCGGAAGGAAGATTTATGGCATCACTCTGAGTCTGAACAATTCTTCCATCTGAAAAAACACCTTCTAAAGTTGATGTATTCATTAATAATGATGAAGATGTAGCAGTTTCAGAACCAGCAAGGCCACCAGTTGTAGAAATTTCAACATTACCTTCTGCAAAAAGCATTTCAGTTTTTCTATCATAAGAAACATAATCAGCTTTAATAATTGAAACTATTTCACCTTTTTTAACTGATAATTCAACTGATCCTGTCAAAAGAATTGTATCATTTCCAGTTTCTTCATCCTTTTTATATTCAGTCTGCTGAGCATTAACAATTGTCAATGTTGTAGTAGAATTTTCCTGTGAAAAAAGAATTTCTGAAAAAAAGCATAAAATAATCATAACAGATAAAAATATTTTTCTTTGAGAAAGTTTACTATGACTATTTTTACGCATATTGGAAAACATTTTTATTTAAGAATATCCTTTATAAATTTTCCTGTATAACTTTTATTACAAGCAGCAACTTCTTCAGGAGTTCCAGTAACAATGATTTCGCCACCATTTGTGCCACCTTCTGGACCTAAATCAATTATGTAATCAGACTGACAGATTACATCAAGATTATGTTCAATCATGACAACTGTATTTCCCTGTTCAACCAGTCTCTGAATTACAGACATAAGTTGTTTTACATCCGCAAAATGAAGCCCCGTAGTTGGTTCATCAAGAATATATAAAGTTTTACTTGTTGCAGGACGAGCAAGCTCATTTGCAAGTTTTACACGCTGAGCTTCACCACCACTTAAAGTCAATGCATTCTGTCCAAGAGTAATATATCCTAATCCAACAGATTTAAGAGTTTCCAGTTTTCTTGAAATATGAGGAATTGAAGCAAAGAATTCACAGGCTTCATCAATAGACATATTTAAAACATCATTGATTGATTTTCCTTTATATTCAACTTCAATAGTTTCATGATTAAATCTTTTACCATTACAAACTTCACATTGTATGTATACATCAGGCAAAAAGTTCATTTCAATTACAATTTCACCAGCACCCTGACAATTTTCACAACGACCGCCTTTTACATTAAAAGAAAAACGACCTTTCTTATAACCCCGGGCTTTACTTTCTGGAAGACTTGCAAATAAATCTCTTATTGCATCAAAAACCCCTACATAAGTTGCAGGATTTGATCTTGGAGAACGTCCGATTGGTGACTGATCTATATTAATTACTTTATCAACAAATTCAATTCCTGAAACTGATTCATATTTTCCTACTGGATAATCAGTTCTCATAATTTCATTACTAACCAGAGGATAAAGAACATCGCTCATTAAAGTTGATTTTCCACTTCCTGAAACACCGGTTATACAGGTAAAAGTTCCTAATGGTATATCAATACTTACATTTTTCAGATTATGTTCTGTAACACCTTTTAAACTGATGAATTTTCCATTTCCTTTTCTACGTTTTTCTGGAATATCCATTTTTAATGTACCAGCAAGATATTGTCCGGTAAGACTTTCTTTAACTTTTGCAACTTCATCTGGAGTTCCTGCAGCCACTACTGTACCACCGTTAATTCCAGCACCTGGACCCATATCAATTAAATAATCTGCAGTTCTTAAAGTCTGTTCATCATGTTCAACTACAATTACAGAATTTCCATTGTCTCTCAGATTAATAAGAGTATCTATAAGTTTTTGATTATCTCTTTGATGCAAACCTATAGATGGTTCATCAAGAATATACATTACACCACATAATGCTGAACCAATCTGAGTTGCAAGTCTGATTCGCTGAGCTTCACCACCACTTAAAGTTTCTGCAGAACGTTCCATTGTAAGATATTCAAGACCTACATCCCGTAAGAAATTTAAGCGGGCTTTTATTTCTTTTAAAACCTGTTCTCCGATTTTCATTTCATTTTCGGATAGCTGCAATTCATTAAAAAACTTTATTGAATCCGCAACAGATAATTGTGTTAATTCCCAAATATTTTTATTTCCAACAGTTACACCTAAAGCTTCAAGTCTTAAACGTTTACCATTACAAGTATGACAATTTGAGACTGACATGAATTTTTCTTCGATATTAACTCTTTGAGAATCTCCCCAGGCTTCATGATATCTGCGGTTCATTTCTCCCATAACACCAGGCCATGGTCGATTGTATTCACTGTAACCTTCACCACTTTGTTTCTTATAAATCCAGTGAATCTTTTTTTCTGCACTTCCATTCCATAAAAAATCAAACTGATCTTTTGTTAAATCTTTTACAGGAGTATCAAGAGTAAATCCAGAAGCTTCAGCAACTGCACCGAACATTGAACTATTCCATTCACTTTCTGGATTAAAAAAAGGAAATGCTTTCTCATTAAAAGAAAGATTATTATCAGGAAGAATTTTTTTATAATCCCATTCCATTTTCTGACCAAGCCCCGTACATTCAGGACAAGCACCAAAAGGATTATTAAAAGAAAATAATCTTGGCTGCAAGTCAGGAATTGAAATTCCACAATCAGGACAGGCATTTTTCTGACTAAAGAAAACTTCTTCTTCCCCTTCTTCAGTTCTTTTAGTAACGATAATTATTCCATTGGCATTTTTAAGACCAATTTCTATAGAATCAGCAAGACGAGTTCTTATATCAGGACCATTAATAATTCTATCTACAACAATTTCAATAGTATGTTTTTTTTGTTTATCAAGTTTTATTGAATCTTCCAGGTCTGTCATTACACCGTCTACACGGGCTCTGATAAATCCAGACTTTTTTGCATCATCAATTATTTTCTGATGCTCACCTTTTTTTCCACGAATAACAGGAGCAAGTATCTGAAGTTTTGTTCCTTCCGGCCAGGAAAGAATTGTATCTATAATCTGATCAACTGACTGCTCACGAATTTCTCTTCCACATTGAGGACAATGAGCGTGACCACAACGAGAAAACAGTAATCTATAAAAATCGTATATTTCAGTGATTGTTCCAACTGTAGAACGAGGGTTTTTATTTGTAGATTTTTGTTCAATGGAAATAGCAGGAGATAAACCTTCAATAGAATCAATATCAGGTTTATCCATTCTACCTAGAAATTGTCGGGCATATGAAGAAAGACTTTCCATGTAACGACGCTGCCCTTCAGCAAACAAAGTATCAAATGCTAAAGAAGATTTCCCTGAACCAGAAAGTCCAGATATTACAACCAGTTTATTTCGGGGCATTGTAACATCAATATTTTTTAAATTATGTTCTCGAGCACCTTTAATAATAATTTTATCGTCTTTCATAATTGTTACAGTATAACGTAATTTAAAATTAATTGAAACAGAGGAATATATTTTGAAGATATATGAATCTTATTTGTAAAAAAAAGACTTTCTCCAGAATTCACATTCCAAAGAAAGCCTTTTCTTTAATTCTTAATTCTTATTTTTACTAGTTAGCTTTTACTGTATTTTTTACAATAACGTCGTGAGCTCCACCTTCACGAATAGAAGCAGCACTAACCATTGTAATTTTTGCAATTTTCTGTAATTCAGGAATTGTTACTGCACCACAGTTACACATTGCATGAATAACTTTACTTGTTGTAAGTGTAACGTTGTCATGTAAAGAACCTGCATAAGGAACATAAGAATCTACACCTTCTTCGAATGCCATTCCTTTTTTACCACCAAGGTCATAGCGCTGCCAGTTGCGGGCACGGTTAGAACCTTCACCCCAGTATTCTTTTACATAATTACCGTTTACGATAAGTTTGTTTGTTGGAGATTCATCGAAGCGGGCAAAATAACGACCAAGCATTACAAAGTCAGCACCCATAGCCAAAGCTAATGTTACATGATGATCATAAACAATACCACCATCAGAACAAATTGGAATATAAATACCAGTTTTTTCATAGTATGCATCACGAGCTTTTGCAACTTCAATTGTAGCAGTTGCCTGACCACGACCAATACCTTTCTGTTCACGAGTAATACAGATTGAACCACCACCAATACCGATTTTTACAAAATCAGCACCAGCTTCTGCAAGGAAGTTAAAACCGTCAGCATCAACAACATTACCAGCACCAACTTTTGCGTTTGGCCATTTAGCATGAATATCCTGTAAAGCACGACGCTGCCATTCAGTAAATCCTTCTGATGAATCCAAAGTCATTACATCTACACCAGCAGCTAATAATGCAGGTACACGTTCCATGTAATCACGAGTATTAATTCCAGCACCAACAATATAGCGTTTCTGAGAATCAAGAAGTTCAAGTGGATGTTCCTGATGACTAGCAGCATCTTTACGGAAAATCAAACTTAAAAGTTTTCCATTTTTATCTACAACTGGAAGCTGATTTACTTTTTTCTGCCAGATTATATCGTTAGCTTCTTCAAGTGTAATTCCTTCCTGTGCCATTACAAGATTTGATAAAGGAGTCATATAATCTTTTACTTTTGCATCTGAAGCACAATGGGAAATACGGAAGTCACGGTCTGTAATAATACCAAGAAGTTTTCCATTAGCTGTTCCATCTTCTGTTACAGCAACAGTTGAATGTCCAGTTTTTTCAATTGCTTCCACAAGTTCGTTAAGAGTCTGATCAGGTTTAATATTTGTATCTGATGTTACAAAACCAGCTTTGTATGCTTTTACTCTTGCTACCATTGCAGCCTGATTTTCAATTGTCTGAGAACCAAATATAAATGAAATTCCACCTTCTTTTGCAAGAGCAACTGCCAGCTTGTCATCAGAAACAGCTTGCATAACAGCAGATGTCATAGGGATATTCATTGTTAATGGACACTTTTCGCCGGCTTTTTTATTATAGCGAACAACAGGTGTCTGTAATGATACGTTAGCAGGGATACAATCTGGACCTGTATAACCAGGTACAAGCAGATATTCGTCAAATGTGTGTGATGGTTCTTCAAAAATGTAAGCCATTTTTAGTTCTCCTAAAAAAGGACTTATGATGTAAAAATCACTAGGCCTTTTTTTTTTACTCCACAGAAGATGCGGAATAAAAAAACTATAATTAAGCTTGCGACGCAAACTGATGATTTGCTAAATAATATATTTGTATGATTATATTATAGATAAATAAAATATGTCAATTACTCAATTTCAACTTGTTCATAATCATATACAGATTTATAATAAAAAAGAGGTTTTTTAATGGCAGAACGTGAAGAAAAAGTAAAAATCCACCGCATCCTGGAAATTGATAAATATATAAGAGCCGGCAATTATCCAAATGCTACTTCTCTTGGAAAAATTTTCGAAGTTTCCAGAGCAACAATTATGAGAGATATTGAATTTCTTAGAGATCGTTACGAAGCACCATTGGAATTTGATCAGCAGAGAAACGGTTATTATTATTCCGATCCAACTTTCTTTATTCAAAGCGTAATGCTTAGCGAAGGTGAATTATTTACCGTAAGTACAATTATGCCTCTTCTTGAACAGTATAAAAACACTCCTCTTGAATCATCATTTAAGAAAATCATGAATAAAATTACAGAAATGCTTCCAAACCAAGTTTCTGTTGATACAGGTTTTATGAATGATGAAATCAAATTTATTTCTGATCCCTTGCCAAGAATTGATGAAGAAATCTTTAATAAAACTTTTAAGTCTATAAAAAGTCATAAAACAATTTCTTTTTCATACCGTTCCCTTAGTAAACAGGATTATAGTGCAAGAAATTTTGATCCTTATCACGTAATCTGCCAGAAAGGAAACTGGTACATCTGCGGATTTTGTCATAAGGCTAAAACAATCAGAATTTATGCACTGTCCAGAATAAGAGAACTGGAAATTACAAATAATACATTTGAAATTGATAAAAATTTTAAAATGGAAGATTATATTGATCCTTCATTTGGAATCTGGACAAGCAAAGAAGAACCAGAAAAGATTGAATTACTTTTTGATAAAAGTATTAATACATATATTCTGGAAAGAACCTGGCATGCAACTCAGACAATTTCCCAAAATGATGATGGAAGTGTAAATCTTTCCTTTATGACAAATCAAATTCAGGAAACTTTACATTGGGTTTTAAGTTTTGGAGGATCTGTAAAAGTAATTAATCCACCAAAACTGGCAGAAATGGTAAAAACTGAAGCTGAAAAAATTCTTGAAAATTTCAAATAATTGTTAATAAAGAATAATTCTTAAACAATCAATAAAAACTGTTGTATTTTCAGTAAAATTGTATCGGCATCTGATTAATGGTAAAACAGTATTGCCGTTTTCTATTGCTTCAACTTCTTCTTCGGTAAAAGAAATCTCTTTATATTTTTCAAATTCAGAAAGCATTTCATCTGTTAACAAATTATTTTCTGTTTCAGGATTTACAACAATTGTTACTTCATGTCCGTCAAGATTAATATCTTCAAAATATCTGCCATAAAAAACAAGTTCTTCTGTTGAACTATCATAAACCGAAAACTCACTGATATCAGAATTTAACGAACAATCTTCTATTATGTAGGCAAAATCATTTGATAACACAGTCCATTTTGTATCACTTTCAGTTGTATGATAACTTACATGTTTAATTTCGTTATTTTCCTGATTCCATGAAAAAACACCAACAGGATCTGTGTAAAAGAAGTCAGATTTTGTATCATTCCATGTAAAATAATAAAAATTATTGTCACCTTTATTGGCAGTAACAACAGTTTCAATTTTATTTGCGGCAGAAATATTTTTGTTTCTGAATAACTCGATAGTTATAAAAGCTTTGTTTTCAATAATTTCAGCAGATACAAATTCTAAATTACTTACTTCATCAAATGATGATACAAAAATATTTTTTGAAAATATCCAGCCACTTTTACCCTGACTTTCTTCATCATTTCCGTAAGCAAAAACCCAATATCCTTCTTCTTCATTAAGAATATCTTTAGAATCAGAAAATCCTGCAATTGTATACGAAAGATTATCATAAGTTGTATATACAAGTTCAGAATCTGATGAAGGCAATTTTCTTATTTCTATATTTTCATTACAGGTTTTTGTATCAAAAAGACTTGCTCCATTTCCTTTTACAACAATTTCACCAATAAAGTCACTTAGTTCCTGATGAATTTCCCCTTCATAAGACAATTCTTCTTTTTCAAGATTAACATTTTCGGAAACTTCTGTTTTTTTTTCGGACAATTCGTAATCATTAACAGCTGGAACTTCTTCATTCTGTGATTCAGTTTTAAAACAGCTTGTGAAAAGAAGACAAATACATAACAAAATATAAATTTTTTTATCCATAAAAATAATTTTATCAAAAAATTTTAAATATTTTAATAACATGTATCACTTTATGATACACCTCTTGTATTAAAGTAGGATTATAAATATTAAACAATTCCGGAGGTCATCCTATGAAAAAATCTACAATTGCTGTTTCTGTTATCGAAATTATTGCATCTCTTTTTATTCTTGCTGATTCTGTATTGTTTTTTCTTAAATTAATTAACGGTTAATGCTATAATAATAAAAGGAGTATTAACCAATGAAAGGATTTACGAAAGTTACAGAAACTTTAGATAATATGTCAGGATATAAAAAAACTGCTATTCTTCTGGGAGAAATTGGTCCAGATGCCAGCAAGCAGGTTCTTGAAATTTTATCATTAAAAACAAAACAACTCCGTAAAATCAGAAAGGCAATGAAAAGTCTCGGAAGATTCTCATACTCTGACAGAAAGCAGTTTACAGAAGAAATGATGGTATTAACTGCTGTAACAAGATATGGAAATGCAAAAGGTCTTTTATCAGATAAACCTTTTTCCCGAACTGATAAATTTATAGATTCAAACAGAAATGAAATAAAATCTATGGTTAATAACAATCCAGATGATATTGTAAAAATATTAAAGAACTGGATGGGTGATTAATCTTTTCTCAATTGTCTTAATTTTTACATTGTGTTAATATTGAAGTGTAATTACATGCGATGATTCAGCATTTAATTATATATTATTATTCTTAATTCCGCGATGATTCAGCGGCAGGAGATAACCATGAACATTGTTGTTATGGGTGCCCAGTGGGGCGATGAAGGTAAAGGTAAAATTGTAGATTACCTTGCACAGGATGCTAAGTACGTTGTTCGTTTTGCCGGCGGTGCTAATGCAGGTCACACAATCGTAGTTGATGGAAAAAAATATGCACTCCATCAGGTTCCTTCTGGAATTCTTTATCCAGAAAAATCTGTATTCCTTGGATCAGGAATGGTTATTGACCCAGAAGCTCTTTTCAAAGAACTCCAGATGCTTAAAGACAATGGTGTAAATTGGGAAGGTCGTATTTTTATTTCTGACCGTGCTCATCTTACATTACCAGGTTATCGTCAGATGGATAAAGATAGAGACGCAGCTCGTAAACGTCCAATTGGAACAACTGGCCGCGGAATTGGTACAACTTACTCTATGAAATCAGAACGTGATGGTATTCGTGTTGCAGACCTTGACTGGGAAGAAAAATGGAACGATCTTGACGATGCTGATAAAGAATTCTTAAATCAGTACAAAGACCAGCTTATTAAGATGCGTGTAAATCTTGCAGCAAAAATGTATGAATACCGCAATGAAAATATTTTATTTGAAGGTGCTCAGGGTGCAATGCTTGATATTGACTCTGGTACATATCCATATGTTTCATCAGGAGCTTCTGGTTCTTATGGTGCAGCTTCCGGATCAGGAATTGGACCTAAAGCTTTGGACAAAATCTACGGTGTTTTCAAAGCATATGAAACACGTGTAGGAAATGGTCCAATGCCATCTGAATTCGATACAGAAACAGAAGGTGAACTTTGTGATTATGTTCGTAACACTGGTAATGAATTTGGTGTAACAACTGGTCGTCCTCGTCGATGTGGTTATCTTGACTTAGTAGCACTCCGTTATGCATGTCATGTAAACTCAATCGACAACCTGGTTCTTACTCATCTTGATATTTACGATGATATGAATGAAATCGAAGCATGTGTTGCTTACAATATTGATGGAAAAATCGTTACAGACTTCCCTGCTTCTATTCCAGAATTAAACAAAGCAAAACCTGTTTTACAGAAATTCCCTGGTTGGAAAGAAGACATTACAAAATGTACTTCATACAAAAAACTTCCAAAAAATGCAAAAGAATATGTTGAATTTATCGAAGACTTTACAGGAACAAAAGTTGGTATTGTTTCTGTAGGAGCAGATAGAAATCAGACATTCTTCCGCGAAAAAATCTGGAAATAGAATAATTTTCAATTAATCTAAGGAGACAGCATACAACATTGTTACTGTCTCCTTATTTATTTATAAAACCTTAAATTAAATCAGGATAAACATTTGAAAAAACGAAATTATTTACCACTTGTATTAATAGCTTTAATCTTTGCTTCTTGTAAAACTACAGATATTAATATTCCTTCAGAAACTATTATTGAAACTCCAGAAAAACAAGAGGAACAGAAAAATAAAACTTCATCAATAACATTGCTTTTTGCAGGTGATGTTATGGCACACAATGTAAATTATAATATGAAAGATTATGATTCTATTTGGGATGGAGTAAGAGATACTGTAAAAAATTGTGATTTAGCATTTGCAAATATTGAAGCACCATTAGATACAACAAAACCTTCTTCAAGTTATCCAGCTTTTAATATGCCAAAAGCATATGCCCAGGCTACAATTGATGCAGGTTTTAACGTTTTTTCTTTATGTAACAATCATACTAATGATCAGAATTTATCTGGTATTTTACAGACAATTATTACGACAAATGAATTAACTCAATCTGAAGCAGAAAAAGGAAACAAAATTTATTTTGCCGGATTAAGACAATCAAAAACAGACAAATATTCACATCAATTAATTGAAAAAGATGACTGGAAAATTCTTTTTTTACCAATGACAGAAATCTTAAATACTCCAATTGCAAAGGGAAATGTGAATTATATAAATAGTTCTAAAACAGAAAGAACAGCATTTATTGAATATTGCAAACAGTTACGGGAAGAAAATCCATGCGATTTATTCATAATTTCTCTGCATGCAAATGAAACAGAATATAACAGAACAGTCACAAAATATCAGCAGGAATTTTACGATAATCTGTTTGAAGCGGGAGTTGATATTATCTGGGCAAATCACGCTCATATAATTAAAGATAGAAAAGTTACAATCAACAGTGAAAATGGAACTGCAAAAATTGTAATGTACGCCAACGGGAATACAATCAGTGGACAAAGAACAAGTCCAAATTTAACATCTTCAAATCCAATTGGAGAGAGAGATAATACAGGAGACGGACTTTTTTATAAAGTAACATTTACTAAAACAACAGAAAAACCTCTTCCTGTTTTTAAAGAATCAGAAAATTTATTTATAACTGTATTTAAACCACAGAGCAACCAATATATTATTAAATTCTTAAATGAAGATTTCATTAATTATCTTAGAGAAAATAATTTAACAAACTGGGTAAACTACCTGGAAAAACGTAAGAAAATAAACGAAGAATATACAAAGGAAATTATTGAATGGCAGTAGATTATAAATCGCTTCCTGTTTATGAACAAAAACAAAAAATTTTAGATTGTCTTGAATCAAATCAAGTTGTAATAGTTGAAAGTCCAACTGGTTCAGGAAAAACAACTCAAATCCCTGTAATTTTATATGAAGCAGGTTATGCAAACACAGGAATGATTGCTGTTACTCAGCCAAGAAGAATTGCAGCACTTTCTGTCAGTGAATTTATTTCAAAACAATTAGGTACTACTTACCCTGGACTCGTTGGCTATAAAATGCGTTTTGAAGATAAAACCGATTCTTCAACTAAAATTAAAATTATGACTGATGGAATCTTACTTCAGGAAATGAAGCTGGATCCATGGCTTTCTAAATACAGTGTAATTATGGTTGATGAAGCACACGAACGCAGCCTTAATATTGATTTTGTTCTGGGATTATTAAAAAGAGTTTTAAAAGAACGAAAAGATTTCAGAGTAATTGTTTCATCTGCTACAATGAATACACAGGCATTTAGTGAATATTTTGATAATGCTCCTGTTATTTCTATAGAAACAATTACCTATCCTGTTTCAATTATTTATGATCCAATTCCAGGTGGTTCTACAACTACAACAGATTCTGGATGCGATGCTTTGTTAAGTAAAATTTCAGCAACTGTAGAACGGGTTCTTGATAATGATGAAGATGATGGAGGAATTTTAGTATTTCTTCCTGGAGAAAAAATCATTAAAGATTGTGTAGACAGACTTTCGCATGCTTACTTTAGCAGAAAATTACATATTGTTCCTCTTTATGGACGACTTGCAAAAGAAGAACAGGAAAAAGTTTTTGATCCAAGTCCTGCAGGAAAAAAGAAAGTTGTTGTTTCAACGAACATTGCGGAAACCTCTGTTACTATCAGTGATATTACAACAGTTATTGATGCAGGTCTTGCAAAATTAAATTTCTATAATCCAAGAACTTTTACTTCAAGTTTAATTGAAACAACAGTCTCTAAAGCATCCTGCAATCAAAGAAAAGGTCGTGCTGGAAGAACTCATGAAGGAATTTGTTATCGTCTTTTTGCCCGTAAAGATTTTGAAACCAGAGAACTTTATACAAAGGAAGAAATTTATAGAACTGATTTAAGTGAAGTTGTTTTACGAATGGCTGAACTGGGAATTACTGATTTCTATGATTTTGATTTTATTGCTAGTCCAGGAAAAGAAGGAATTATTGGTGCAGTAGATACTTTAAATATGCTGGGAGCTCTTGATTCTGATAACACGCTTTCTCCAATTGGTCAGTTAATGGTTAAATTCCCACTGGAACCAAGAATAAGCAGAATTATTGTAGAATCAATTATGCGTTATCCCGATGTTATGGACAAAGTATTAATTGCAGCATCTTTTTTATCTGCCAGTTCTCCTTTTATTCTTCCTCCTAATGAAGAAATGGAAGCCAGAAAAGCTCATCATAGATTTAGAGATATGCAGGGAGATTTCGGAACTTATTTGAATCTGTTTAATGCATATAAACAAACTGATAATCGGGAAAAATTCTGCAAAAAAAATTATCTGGACGAACGGATAATGGCTGAAATTGAAAACATTAAATTTCAATTAGGTGAAATCGTTGGTAAAATGAATATTCCTATTGTAGAAAATTCAGGAAAAATGACAGATTATCTTTGCTGTATCGCATCTGGAATGATTCAATTTGTTTGTATTAGAACAGGTCGAGAAAATTACAGAAGTCTTACAGCAGATCACATTTGTATTCATCCGGGAAGTGTTTTATTCAGACAGGATCCAGTTTTTATTGTTGCAGGTGAAATTGTAAAAACTTCCAGAATTTTTGCAATGAGCGTATCTCCTCTTACAAAAAATATGCTGGATTTAATTAATCCCGATTTATACGAAAGATTAATGGCATGTAAATCAAACAGTATAAAAAATCTTGAAAAAGAAATTTCTGTAAAAAAAGATTTACCTAAACAAAAACAGAAATCTCAAAAAGCAATTTTGGATAAACCAGTTCCACAGGAAGTACTGGAAAATGCTTTATCATTAGGTTCTTATTATTTTGAAACTAAAAAAATCAAAGGTAAAAAGACAGCATTTTTACCAATAGATTATTTCCTTAATGCAGTCAAAGAAGAACATGATAAGAATAAATTAAACGCATGTTCAGGATTAAAAGCCAGAATAATCACAAAGGACAATGGAATTCTTTTAGATGGCGAAAAAATGTCTTTAATTTTAAATGCTGCTAAAAATATTGATTTAACTCCTATTTCTGAAAAAAAATGGAACAGAAAGTTGAATGTAAACATTTATGATGAAGTTGGAAAAGAAAGTCTTATAGATTCCCTTGATATTATTCTAAGAGTTGCAATCGCAAAACAAAAAAATAAGGAATATGGCTTTATCAGTTTGTTTACAGATGGAAACGGTAATTACTGGTTCAAGGTTTCAAGAGGATTTACAACAGCAGTAACTGAAACTCATTCCTCATTAGAAACCCTTATTGAAGAAAATATTGAATACACAGAAGAAGAAAGCAAAAAAATTAATACAATTCTTCGACTTGTAAATAAATTATACGAATAATTATTTTTCAGATGGTGTATCTTCAATTCCCAGCATCTTCATTGCACGTTTCTTATTAGAAGCATTGGCCTTTTTATCACCAGCAATTGCGCGAACTTTTGATTCTACAGAAGGATATTTGCCAATTTTGTACATATCAAGGCCAAGACTTACAGTTGTAACATCTTTTGATTCCAGATATTGTCCACAAATGGCAGCAAAAGAATCTCTCTTGTATTTAGCAAGTTCTTTTCCAATGGCAGTTCTTAAGTTTTTTCTTCTGTCATCTTTTAACATTTTTTCTGCAAGTTCAAGAATTTCTTTTTCACCTGTAGTACCATTTTTAAGCAACACTTCAACAGCTTTTATTTTTACATTATCACCGGCTTTTTCATCAGTAATCTGCTGAATAAGAAACTTATTTCCTTCCGGAGTATTTAATTGACCTAAAGCAGTATAGCATTCATCTTTAATAACTTTTTCAGAATCATTTTTTGCTCTGTAAATGATTGTTGAAACTGCACTTGTAAGATTCATTTCGCTGGCAGCTTTAATTGATTCCTGTCTTACTTTCCAATGGTCATCTTTAATTCCCTGCATTATTATTGAAGCAGCTTCTTTTGATTCAGGGAAATTCTTTATTCCTTTTATAATGTATTGTCTTAAATTAGGATCTGTAGAATCAAAATTTCTTTTAAGAACTTTTATTGATTTTTCAGTTTTCATTAATCCTAAAGATTCTGCTGCATACATTCTGACAAAGGTATTTTCATCTTCATTTTCAAGAACATCTACAAGTAAATCATAAGTTTCAATTGCATGCATTTTTCCACAAATACGCATTAATGTCTGACGTTGTGGTAAAGTTAAATCATCCCGTTCCAAATATTCTGCAAGAAAAACTGCTTCTTCTGCACCACCAATTTCACCTAAACAAAGAACAGCGGCATTAAAAAAAGCTTCGTTTTCACTTTCAATTATTGAAATTACAGCAGGGATTGCAGCCTTTGTTTTTACAGCACCAATATATTCAAAAGCAGCATTTACAACATCATTTTTTTCATCATATGGATCATTAATTAATTCAACAGCATAATCTTCAAGACAAGGATCTTCTACTTTTGTGAAATACTGTAAAACTTTCTGTTTGATTGAAGAATTCTGTGTTTCTTGAAATAAATCATAAATTTCTTCTGTAAAACGAGGATCTTCATTTTTTATTAAAGTTGATAATAAATCCCCTACTTCTACGGAAGTTCCATATAAAATTGTATTTCGATTTTTTTCTTCAGTTTCAGGAGATTCATCTTTTGAAGCTGCCACTTCGGCTTTTAATTTATCCATTGATTTTGGTCGCTTTGCAGCTGGAATTTCAGCAAATCCACCTTTTGAAACATATTCTTTTTTTTCAGTTTCTTTGTCAGGGGCAGAACCTTTTTTTGCAGATTGAGAAAAACTATAATTTATAATTAATCCTGTAATAAACAATGTAAAAATTATTTTTTTCATAAGCAAACCACCTATGTATAATAAACAAAAACAAGTTTTATTCGTTACTGATTATTACCATGAAATCGAGATAAAAAGTCTTTTCTATACTGTTCAAAACGATCTTCATTAATTGCAACTCGAATTTCCTTTAGAAGATTATTCAGGAAGTACAAATTGTGATAAGAAGCAAGAATAGAACTTAAAATTTCCTGTTCTTTAAATAAATGTCTTAAATAACTTCGGGAATATGTACGGCAAACTTTACAATTACATTCTTTATCAACAGGTCCAAAATCGTGAATCCATCTTTCCTGTTTTATAGAAAGCATTCCATCATGAGTGAAATAAGATCCATTTCTTGCATTTCTAGTAGGAAGAACACAGTCAAACATATCAACTCCTGATTGAACTGCATCAAGAATATAATCTGGGGTTCCAATTCCCATTACATATTTTGCCTTATCTTCCGGTAAAAACTGGCAGGTATAATTCATATATTGAGTAAATACATCATGAGGTTCACCAACACTTAAACCACCAATAGCAATTCCTGGCATATCAAGTGAAGAAACAAATTCAGCACTTTGTTTTCTTAAATCTTCATGAAAATGTCCTTGAACAATTGGGAAAAGATAACCTTTATAGCCTTCTTCTCTTTTTTGTTCCCATTCTTTTTTAGCTCTTAAAAGCCAATCGGATGTAATTTTCAAGGCTTTTTCAGCTTCTTTTCTTGGAGCATCATAACCGGTACAAACATCAAGTTGCATTTGAATATCAGAATTAAATTTTGTCTGAGTTTGAACAACATTTTCAGGGGTAAAGAAATGATAACTTCCATCAATGTTACTCTGAAATTTTACACCTTCTGGATTAATTTTACGTAATTTAGATAATGAAAAAACCTGAAAACCACCGGAATCTGTTAGAAAATTCTTTTTCCACTGAGAAAAACCGTGAAGTCCACCAGCCTCTTCAATTAAATCTGCCCCAGGACGTAAATAAAGATGATATGTATTGGCAAGAATAATTTCAAAATCAATTTCTTCAAGAAAATCCTTTGGCATAGCTTTTACGGTTGCATTTGTTCCAACCGGCATAAAAACAGGTGTCTGAACATCACCATGTGGCAAATGTAATACACCAGTTCTTGCTTTTCCGTCAGATGATTTATGTTTAATATCAAAAATTTTTGTAATAACTGAACTCATTTCAACCTCAATAATTTTTTATGTTCTACTGAATTTTAATAAAATTACAGCAATAAATGTAAATACAATATCAGGAAGCCAGGCACCTAAGAAAGGTGTTAAAATTTCTGTTTTTGCAAAAACCATTGTCATCATCTGGAAAACATAATACAAAACTACCGCAAGAATTGATAAAGACATGCTTATAAGCAAAATATTTTTTCTTGTTTTTCCAGTTAATCCGACAGCAAGAAAACCTGAAATAAATAAAATAAAAGGAAATGCAAATTTCTTATAATAAATTGACTGCTGCTCAAAGAAAGGTAACCCAGCCTTTTTTAAATGATCTATATATTCTTTTGCTTCTTTTACTGTAACAGTTTCAACATCTACAGTTTTTTTTCTGAATATTTCATAGGATTCTGTAAGCCTGTCTAAGAAAACCGATGTTACAGGAGAAATTACCATAGAATCATTATCATCAGGAACATATAAGATTACATTATCTAAATTCCATTTATTTTCTTCACTATTCCATATTGCACTTTTTGCATAAATGATACCTTCAAGCTGTTTCTCATCATTTCTAAATACAATATATAACTGTTCCAGTTTTTTTTCTTTTTCTCTATATCGTTTTACTTTATAAACAATTTTTGAATTATCCGATAAAACTACAATATCATTATTATTTGAATCAGTTTCAACACCAAGTATTTTATTCTGCAAAAGTGTTTTTTTCTCAAGATTTGAAACAACAAGCTTATCTTCAAGAAAAAAGATTCCAAATGATAATAAAATCGAAAATAAAAGTAAAGGTAAGACAAATTTAAACAATGAAACCCCAGATGCAAAAATTGCTTCCATTTCATTATTTGAATATAAAGTACTTAAAACAAAAGTAACTGTAAAAAGAAAAGCAATTGGCGCTGCATACCAAATTGTTTTTGGAGTGTAATAAAGCATTACTTTAAGAATATCAGTTATAGAAGCATTTACTTCCATATATTTTGAAATATTCATAAATAAATCAATGAGATTGAGAATAAAAGCTATAAGAATAAGGGCTACAAAGAAAAAAGGAATTATTTTCTTTAAAAGATATTCTGCAAATTTCATCTACTTCCTCAACAACCTTAGGCTTAAAAGAAGTCCAACTAAACCTATTAAAAAATCAGGTCCCCATATACACCAGAATGCATTAACTCCTACTCGTACAACCAGTAATTGACCTGAAATATTAATTGCCCAATACATTACACATAGAATTACACCAATCAGTAATCCTAAAGTTAAACCATTATGTTTTCCAAGAAGAAAAGCTATAGAAAATGCTAAAAATGCAAAGAACAAAGAAGCAAAAGGAATTGCAAATTTTTTATAATATTCCATTTCCCAGGAATTTATTCTGAATAAATCTGTAGTTGGATCATCTCTCATTTCTTTCAGTTGCTTCCTTAAATCAAGAAAAGTCATTTCTCTAGGATTTAAGCCTGATGATAAATTAAATACAGAATCAAAAATATTCAAAATTAATCGGTCTGATTTTATTACATCATAAGAATTTCGATTTTGAGTACTGATTGCAGTCAGAGTTGTATCATTCATATCAAGCTGAAGCAGAATACCATCTTTCTTTGCATCCTGAAGAACCGAATTTCCTGCAACTATAATCTGATCAGAATTACCATCATTTGTAAAGAAAATAATATCAGAAACATTGTTCTCCTCTACATCACCAATAACAACAGTAGATCCGCTTATTCGTTTTACACTATTTGGTTCAATTACAATTGTTGGTGTGGAACGGGCAATTTTTTCAAAAAGCTGATAATATTTTATAGTACTCAAAGGCAACAGATAATCATTAATAAAAAAAGAAACAATAGAAATTATTAAACCCAGCAACATTACTGGTTTTAAAATATTTCTAAAACTAAAACCTGAAGCTCTGAATATAAGAATTTCATTATCACTTGCCATACGACCAAGACACATTAAAAAACCAACTAAGGTTGCAAAAGGTGCTGATTGTGCTATTAAGGCAGGAACAATATATAACATTATTAAACATACATCCAGAAAAGGAGCACGTTTTGATAATAATTCTTCACCAATCAAAAGAATTTGATTAGCAAAAAAAATAACAAACATAAAGATAAAACATACAAAGAAATAATAAAATAATTCTTTAAAAAGATATTTAGAGAGAATATTCGTATTTCTATTAAAGCCAGATAAAAAAAGACTTTTTATTTTATCTTTAGTTTTATCAATCATTATTTAGATTGAACTCCTGTAGAACCAAATCCGCCGGCTCCACGTTGGGTTTCAGATAAAGAATCTGTAATTTCAAAATTTGCCTGAATTACAGGACTTATAATAATCTGAGCAATTCTATCGCCACTGCTAATAATAAAATCTTTATCTCCAAGATTTATTAAAATAACTTTTATTTCTCCACGATAATCACTATCTATAGTTCCAGGAGTATTTAAGACTGTAACACCATTTTTTGCAGCAAGACCAGAACGAGGTCGTACCTGAATTTCGTATCCTTCTGGAATTTCAAAATATAATCCAGTTGGAACAATTGCAGTTTTACCACAAGGAATTGTTAATGGTTCTGATAATAAAGCGCAGATATCAGCACCTGCAGCTCCAGTTGTCTTATATTCAGGAATTATAGCACCTGAATCAGCTATACATTTTACTAAAACATTATTCATAATAGAAAATTATACTTTAATTACAAAAAAAAATATAGATAACTATTTCCAGGTAGTATGACCATCTCCCGTTATGGGAATTTGATCTCCAAGATAAGTTGGTTTTGTTTGAAACAATAAATCAAAAAAGGCTTTTACTCTTGCAAGAACTTCTCTTACTTCCCAGGTTAAATGACTTTTTTTACCAAATTCATTAATTTCAGGAGCAATATATCCTACTGCATTTAATCCCAGTTTTCTTGCAATATAAACAGCTCTATATACATGAAACTTTTGTGTTACAATACAACAATCTTCAACACAAAATACATCTCTTGCCCTGTACATTGTTTCATAAGTACTGAAGCCTGCATGATCCATAAAAATAATGCTTTCATCAATATTATGCATGTTTAATACATATTTTCTGGAAGCATTTACTTCATCATACTCTTTTGTTCCATGATCACCTGATACAAGAAATTTCTGACATTTTCCAGAATCAATTAAGGTCATAGCCCCTTCAATTCTGTCTCTAAGAACAAATGAAACAGATTTATTTCCAACTACTGCAGCACCAGGAACAATTACAGTATATTTTTCTGGAATGTCATCAGGATTATCGTAAATATATGAAGAAACACTCTGACAAATATAAATATTTATACCAGCAATGAAAAATATTGTAAGAATTAAAATTGTTATAAATGAAAGCACAATTTTCTTAAAAAAATTATGCTTTTTATTTTTTCCACCCATATTCTTATTATAGCATATAGGATTATATAAGTCAGTAATTGAAGGAAATAAAAAAAGTGTGCACTTTGTAGATAAATGCACACTGTATAAGAAATTGAATTATTATTTATCTTTCTTTTTCGAAAGGAATTTGAATAATTTAATCAATAAACCGATTCGTCCAAAAAGCAGCCAATATAAGAATCCAACCAGAATTATAATAGGTACAGCATAAATAATGATGTATAAAATTACGACGAAGAATCCAGCAAGGAAATTTACAGTATTAAATCCTAATTTTTCAAAATAATCACCAAAATCAGGCCATTTGAAACCTGTATCAGTATAACCAGTTGGTAAATAAGCACTTATATTAATTGTTGAATAATCAACTTCGTAAGAAAGACGTTTCATTCTTCCTTCCATTGCTTCCAAATCAGAAATTACCATATTTAATTCTTTTTCAATAGACATTAAATCTTTTACAGTTTCAGCCTTTTTTAAATAACTTTCTAATTTGTCCCGTAATATCTTTTTTGAATTGATTCTTGATTCCAGATCATAATATTCATCAGTTACATCATTTGCATTTTGAGAACGAGATTTTATATCTCCAAGAGTACCAGCATTATTCATTGCATTTTCAAAATTTTTGCCAGGTACTTTTATTTCTGCCGAATAAGAATTTTCCGACATAAAAGTGTTAGTAATATATCCATTGTATAAAGCTGCATAATTTTGAACTTTTGTTTCAAAATCTTCTAAAGAATCAATTGATAAATTTATAAAGCCATTTTTGATTAATTTTTTATTCTGTTCGTAATTAAAATTTTCACTTCCATAAATTGCTGCTTCTTCTGCTTCAGCATAGTAAGCTGTATCCATCATATCCTGATAAACAGCAGGAGATTCTACAGCACTTTCCGTTAGAGCCATTTTTTTAGAAGTTCTTAACATAGAAGAAGCTTTTGTTTCTTGAATATAATTTCCGGCAGCTGAATTAATAGAAGAATGAGATTTACTGCAACTTGTAAATAGTAATGATAACCCCAATAATATAAATAATTTGTTTTTCATTTTATAACTCCAATTTATTAATATATATATTTAAAACAAAATAATTAAAAATCGTTACATTAAAAAAAATCCACAGTCCGAAAACAAACTGTGGATTCATATAAAAAATTAAATTTTATTATTTCTTTTCTTCTTCAAGAGCATCGATATAAGACAAGTTCAAGCGTCCTTGTTTATCAACTTCAAGAAGTTTAACAGGAATCTGCTGTCCTTCTGAAAGAACATCTGTTACCTTGCTTACGCGCTGGCGTGAAAGTTTAGAAATGTGGCACAAACCTTCTTTTCCAGGGAGGATTTCAACAAATGCGCCGAATTCCATGATACGTTTAACTGTACCCTGGTAGATTGTTCCAACTTCTGGATCTTCTGTAATGCCTTTAACAGCTTTTTTAGCAGCTTCAGCAGCAATTCCAGTTTTTCCGTAAATTGTAACTGTACCATCATCGTCAGTGTTGATTGTTACACCGTACTGAGCACAAAGAGCTTTTACGTTCTTTCCACCTGGTCCAATCAAAGCACCAATCTTATCTACAGGAATCTTCATTGTAAGAATCTGTGGTGCACGTGGAGAAAGTGCAGCTGGTTTGTCGATACATTCCTTCATTTTACCAAGGATGTGCATACGACCAGCACGAGCCTGTTCCATAGCTTTCTTCATGATTTCAGTTGTTACACCGGCAATCTTAATATCCATCTGGAAACCAGTAATACCGTCTTCTGTACCAGCTACTTTAAAGTCCATATCACCAAGGTGATCTTCTTCTCCCAAAATATCAGAAAGGATTGCATAACGTCCGTATGGATTGTCTCCTTCTGGTTCTGTAATAAGACCCATAGCAATACCAGCTACCATTTTCTTCATTGGTACACCAGCTGCCAACATAGAAAGACATCCACCACAAGTAGAAGCCTGTGAAGAAGAACCGTTAGATTCCATGATTTCAGAAACTACACGAACTGTGTATGGGAATTCTTCGCGGCTTGGAACCATAGCAGCCAATGAACGGCGAGCCAAGTTTCCGTGACCAATTTCACGACGACCTGTTGTCAATTTTCCTGTTTCACCAACTGAGTATGGTGGGAAGTTATAATGAAGGATGAAGTGTTCTGAACGGTCTCCATCAATATCATCATAAGTCTGTTCATCCATTGCTGTACCAAGAGTACAAACTGCCAAAGACTGTGTTTCACCACGTGTGAAGAGTGCTGATCCGTGTGGAGTTGGAAGAACATTGATTTCACATGTGATTGGGCGGATTTCGTCAACTTTACGTCCGTCAACACGAACACCTTCATCAAGAATAGACTTGCGGAGGAGTTTGTACTGGATGTCGTCCATAAGAGCTGCGAAGAGTTTTGCCTGCATTTCATCAGCAAGCTGTTCAGCGTGGTTAGCTTTCACCTGAGCGATTGCATCGTGGATAGCAATACCGCGGCTGATTTTTGAATCTTTGAAACATGCAACTTTAAGAAGTGGTGTTGCTTCAGCTTCGATTGCTTCTGCGTTTTCAAGAGTTACATCAAGTGGGTTCAGTGGAAGTTTTTCTTTTCCACATTTTGCAACCAGTTCTTCCTGGAGTGCACACATGTCTTTGATAAATTTTTCAGCTTCGGCAAGAGCACCGAGCATTACTTCTTCAGAAACTTCTTTTGCACCACCTTCAACCATTGTGAAACCGTCTTTTGTACCGGCAACTACGATTTCAAGGTCACCTTCTTCGATTTCTTTGAATGTTGGGTTGATGATGTATTTTCCGTCTTTGTAACCAACACGACAAGCTGCGATTGGTCCGTGGAAAGGAATATCAGAAATACATGTTGCTGCAGATGCTGCAAGTACAGCCAGGATATCCTGTGTGTGAACACCGTCTGCTGAAACACATGTTGGAACGATCTGAAGTTCGTGTCCGAAAGATGGTTCAAAAAGTGGACGCATTGGGCGGTCAATAAGACGGCTTACGAGAATTTCTTTGTCTTTTGGACGTGATTCACGTTTTACAAAACCGCCAGGGATTTTACCTGCTGCGTAGAATTTTTCATTGTATTCAACAGTTACCGGAACAAAGTCCTGTCCTTCTGTAACTGATGAAGAAGCACAAATAGTTGCAATAACAGCTGCTCCGCCCCACTGAGCGTAAACACAACCGTTAGCCTGTTTACCGATTTTTCCTGTTTCAAGGATGAGTTCGGCATCTCCGAGTTGATAAGTTACTCTTTCGATAGACATATAATTTTACTCCTACATACATCACTACATCCGATGTATGCTTTTTATTTTTTAACCGCAGATAAACACGGATAAACGCAGATAAAATTTGAATAATGAAAAATTAAAAATGACTACTCAAAAAGTTTAAGCATTCATTTTTAATTTCTCAATTAATCTATAAATCATCCCCGTGAATCTGTATCATCAGCAGTTTATTTAATTTTAATGGAAGAACAGGTTTTATTCAATGCAAAAAAAAAGTCCTACTCCTTTAATGAAGCAAGACTTTCTTAAAACCAGATTTGCAAATAAAATTACTTACGTAATCCGAGTTCTTTAATGAATGCACGATATCCTTCAAGGTCTGTGCGTTCAAAGTACTTGAGCATCTTACGACGCTGACCAACTACTTTAAGAAGAGCACGTTTTCCAGAAGCATCTTTTGGGAATGCTTTTGAGTGTGCTGTTAACTGCTGTACACGCTGTGTAAGCAAAGCGATCTGAACTTTTACAGATCCTGTGTCAGTGTCATTTGCGCCGTATTTTTTTACTGTTTCGGCTGTAGCTTCTTTTGTAAGTGCCATTATGGAACCCCTATAAAATATTAATATATATGGTTAAAACCATATGATCTGTCTTCGCGGAAAATTTGCAGGTCAAATCCCGGGTTTCAGGGAAGTAATCACAAAAATAACCGTACAACAGACTGTTTTAAATATAATTCATTAAAATGAAATAATCAAGAGTTTAATCATTAATAAAAACTGCCTTTTTTATTTCATTTTTACTATAAATATATTTTTCAGTAAAAAATAATTTTTCTTCTTTTTTATCTGATTGAACAAGAAATTCTCCTTTTTCCGGTAATACCTGTGATATTTTTGATTTTTCCAGAAAGAAGACTTTTTTTTCAGAATCAAAATTAAATTTTAAATCAGAAAAATCTAACTGATAATTATAACCGAGCATTTTATTTGCAATTGAAAAATTACCTTCAAAGATACATTTTCTTATTAAAGAAGAACTTATTCTTTCTTCAGAATAATTTTCCAAGAAAACAGGTTGAATAAAATCGCAAGTAATAGAATTTGCAATTCCAAAATCTTTTATTTCATTCATTCCCATTGAACCTTTGTATCCGCATCGAAAATCGGTACCTTCAGCAATATATTTAAGATTTATAATTTTTTTTAATTTTAGAAAAAATTCATCTCCACTCATTTTTGCAAATTCAGGAGTAAAATCTATTACAATACAAAATTTTACTTGAGGATAAAATTTCTCTATTAGAGAAAAATCTTCACTTTTTGTAAGATAGCCAGAATATTCGTTTGAAGATTTTACAGAAGTAATTTGCTTTCCAAAAGTTATTACCCCTGAAACTAATTCATTCTTTTTGCAAAAATCAGTAAGTTTATCAAATATCTTTTGATGACCAAGATGAAATCCATCAAAACAACCTACAGTAATTCCAGTTCCATTTTTTGCATAAGGAATAACATCAGGTTGTTTTAATAAATCTTCCCATGAAAAAACTTCCATATTCTAACGGCTACCTTTATTTTTTAAATTAAATAAATATCTTGAATGATAAGGATTTGTTACACCACTTGAATTATTAAGTGCCATAACAAGAGTTTCACCCGGCAATAATATATAGTTCATTTTTGTTGCAGCCCATGCACATTCACCTGCATACCAGGTTTTAGGACCATTTGTTGCCGCATCTTCAGGAACATCACCTATTACAAATCCATGATAAGTTTTTGTATAGACATCCCATGTTACCCACCACCATTCACCACTAAGATTACCATCAACAGTATCTGTATAATGATTACCAGCCATTAATTTAAAATTAGTTGAATCCTGCCAGCTTAATGGGAATGGATCTAAAGTATTGGTACCATATTCTGCATCACCACCAATAATCCACATCTTAAGTTCTTTACAAGTAAGATTTTCAGTAGTATTTGCATTTCCAGCATTAAATTCAATATATGTAGAACTATTTGCAATAATAAATTTTAAAACAGTTCTGTTTGCATATTCATAAACAGGAAGTGAAGTATAGTTATCTTTTGAAGCAGTTGCACCAATTGCAATCTTAAGTCCGTTTGCATCACTATAAGAATTAACAGCTTTATCAGCTCCTAGGTTTATTGAAGTATTTGCAGTATAAGAGGTATTGATATTTGTCGGAATCGAAGCATCAGCTGTTTTTGTATTAAATTTCATGATTGATCGGTTAACAACAACTTCTTCACTTTCTAATACGCTGGTTTCATATTTAATCTGAGCCCCTGGAGTTCTACAATCAATTTTCATTTTTGCAGTTTGAGCTTTTGACATATCAGCATAAGCCTGTTTTGTATCTCCGGCATTTTCAATTTCATATGAAGGTTTTAATAAACGGATTTGAGGCTGTTCTATACCTTTTGAAACAACAACATCATTTCTTGCATCGTTAGTGTTCATTACATCATCAATAACAACAGCTTCTGGAATACTAATTTTATAAGCAGCACCATTAACCGGAAGTTTATAGTTTTCTCCAAATCTAACGGTCAAAACACAATTGATACCATTATTATTTTCAATTGCAACCTGATCAGAAATTACAGGAACTGTCATTTTATGTTTATTTGCATCTTTGAATAATTGAACAACTTCAGATTTTGTATCTGAATAATCAAAATCAAGAATATATTTTGTTGAAGTATCATTAACAAGAACAGAATTTTCCTTTAAAGCTCCACTCATTCCCGGTTTGTAATATGATGAAATATCAACAATTGACTGCAATTCATCATATTCTTCCTTTGTAAGGATAGTTGGAACATGGAATTCGTTACTGCTAACATCATTATATTCAAAAACAATATCACCACTTACTTTTGAAACAGCTCTATCAAAAGTAATTCTAAGAACTGCATCTTTTCCAATGCCAGTCATAGTAATTCCGCCGGTAATAATTCCAGGTTTTCCAGTTACAATCTTTATGTCTCGGTTTTCATTTAATCTTTTATTTTTTCCGGATAATGGAAGATCAACAGTAACTTTGATATTTTCACCAATATCAACTTGTCCCAGATTCCAGCTTGTAACATCAAGTTTTTTATCTGCTGACTGAATATAATCCCCTTCAGTTATAGTATAAGTAAATGTAAACACTGAATTTACTGAATTCTGAGAAATACATTCATTAATTGGACATACATAAGGAGTACCATTTGCTTTGAAAGCATTTAAAGTAACAGTTGCACCTTTTCCTATTGTTACAGCTTTTCTGAATTCAATTCTTCCTGTTATTGAATTAACTGCTGTTTTAGTAGAATAAGTTCCACTAGGAGTTTCTGCAGTAATTCTTGTTAAAAGTTCCCCTTTATCCAAAGTGAATGTTTTTATTTCAAGAGGATTAAATTCAGAAATATTTCCAGCTTTATCAATCTGCTGGGCACAAACATTATATGTTCCATTATTTACAATTGAAATTTTTGATCCTTCCACATATGGAATCCAATTTTCTCCACCATCTAAAGAATATTCAATTGAAGCACCTGACTCACCTTTTATAATAAAGGATGTTCCTTCCTGAGAATAAATAACTTTTTCAGGCATCCATAAAACAGACTGATTATTTCCATCATAAATTTTTGGAGCGGCAGGTTTTGTATTATCTACTACAATTCCAGAAAAATCAGGAGTTAAAAGAGGAGTCCAGTTATTTAATTCATTTCCAGCTTTATCAGTAATAATAACATTTGAACTATGAACAACTGAATTGAAAGATAAATTGTTAATATCCTGAGCCGCTTCAATTTTATATGTAAACAATACATTTTTTGTACCACTTACAGATGCAGAAGTTGTACTTACAGAATTTCCAAAAGCAACCGATAAACCTGATGGTTCAATAATTTTTACATCTTCACTAAAATCCATCATAAATAAAATTACAGAACCTTGTTTGTATGCTCCAGCAGATGTTAATGGTTTTATTGAATTAATTCTTGGTTTTACAGTATCGATTGTTATGGTTCTTGTATTTTCAAGATTTGTTCCATTTGGAAGATTTAAAATATTTACTTTTGAAGTTAAATTTTCCCGTTCACCAGTAATTGCGCCATCGTACCATTTTGCATCATAATTATTAATTGCAACAACTGAAAGTTTTTCTGTGTATAAATCTCCCGCTTCTACAATATATTCAAATTTATGAGATACAGACGAAGAACCATCATCAATATATCTTGCAATTTTTCCATTGTTTAATTTCAATTCAGGTTTTCTTTCGTTAACCTCAACAGCAGTAGTTTTGTTAAATTCCAAGGTAATTACAATATGACTTCCTTCTTTGTAAGCTCCGTCATCATTTTCACAACCAATTCTTGCTAAACCTAAATCATCGGATTCTATACTTGCTGCTGACTGAATAACTTTTTCATTACCACCAAAATCTTTTAATCTGGCAGTGATTGTTCCTCCTGTTGCAGGAGCCGGAATTTTACAGGACCATTTGCCATCTGAAGTACAAACTGCAGATGCACTTTGTTTGGAATTTCCAGTTCCCCAGGTTAATTCAATATTATAAATTTTATTTTTATTAACAAAATTATCATTAAAATTATCAGACCATTTACCTGTTATTGTTGCCTGATCGCCATTCTTTATTTTTGGAAAAGCAGGAAGATTTCCATTAACCAGGGATTCAGTCTTACCGTTTAATGATATATTTACAAACTCTATATGCGGAGCGGATGTATCACCAGAAAGAGTGATAGTTTTTATGGCATTTGTAGTACCATCATTTGCAAGGAAAATAAATTCCTGCATTCCTAAAGGCATAATTTTACCGTTTTTATCAACTGTACCGATTTTTAAATCATCATAAAGATTTATTGTTTTATTTATTAAACAAGAAGATGAACCAGAGCCATCATCTAATCTGAAAATTATATTGCCATTATCATCTGTTCGGATGTTTTCTCCACCAAGATTCCATGCAGTAGAATCACCAGTCAGAAATTTTATTTTATTATCAACGTTAGATTTTAATGCTGGATTTAGCCAGACCATTAATACATTTTTAATTGAACCATCATCAGTGACAGAGCCTTTAAAATTAATATCTCCAGTAAGATTTACAATAGCATTGGAATTATCCGAAGGTTTTTCAATATTAATTACAGGAGCACTAACATCTGAAGTTTTAAAATATCTTGTTACAGAATCAGTTTTATTATTAATATCTGTTACTTTAAGTTCCAGTTTATATTCACCACTTTCAGCAGGAACTGCTACAGACCATGCAGAATATTTTGCATTTAATGCTGAAAGAGAATGGGTTTTTGGATTTTCATAATTATCTTTTACATATTTTACATACTCACCTTCTGAAGATTTTTTGTAAATTGTAGAAATAATTGTTTTAATTCCATCATCATCCTGTGCTCCACCTGAAATATTAGCACCAGGATAACATTCATGTTTTAAATCAAAAGGTTTGTCTTCACTGTCACCTACAGATACAGTTATCCATGGTATATCAGCTTCCGGATACCATATAAAATAACCTATAACCTTTCTTTCCCAGGTATTTGCAGCACTGATACTAGTTGTAATAACACGAATCAGATGTTTCCCAGAATCGAGATTATTTCCAGGTTTTGCAAGATCTTCTGGATGAATTGTAACTGACCATTCTCTAAGATTCTGACCTTCAATTGTGTGTGAATAATAAACTTTAGGTTCAGAAACATCACCTAATTTTGAATCATCCAGTTGAAATATTTCGTCCATTGATTTAACTGGAATTTTAGTATCAATTGTGGATTTTCTTTTTCCCGATGGCAAAGCACCATTATCCAGTTCAATTCTTAAGGCTTTTGTATTTAAAGTATTATCCTGACGACCAGAAATAACAATTTCACCGTTCAATAATCGGGAAAGGACATTTCCATTTTTTATATCATAAGAACTTGTTATGGTTTCGATGTCACTTCTGTTTCCAGTAAATAATTCTGGTTTATAAATGCTGACATCAGGACTGTTTGTATCAACTATTAATGAACATTCCTTTTTTGAAGCTTTTCCAGAGTTATTAAGCTTATCATATGCAATGGCTGTAAAACTATAAGTATTATCATTTTTAGAATCAGCTTTATTATCAACATCTACATCAACTGACCAGAAAAGTTTTTTTCCTTCTATTTTGCAATAATTATTCTCATCTTCTTCAATATCAGTCCAATCTCCAGTTTTTGCAGATTTTTTTTGGAGAACATCACCTGGAATAATCTGATAATGAATGTCAGCGTCTTCAAAATCTATAGTGATTAAAGTAACTCTGTCATTATCATATGCAGTTCCTTTTATAGAAAACTTTTCAGCAACTGAATCATTATCTGAATGGGATGTAATTTCAATAACAGGAGGCTGTACATCAACAGAAGCACCTAAACCTACAGTACACGAGAAAAAGTTTACAATAAAAAAAGTTGTAATACTGAAAATAAAAAGTTTATTAATTTTATTTAATGTAAATATATGTTTCATTTATTTTATCTTTCACTCCTGTTTTTAATTTTCCCAATGCTTAAAACCATCAACTCGAGTAAATTCGCCAGGTTCCATTACACCCCAGTTTCTTCCCCAGTTATAACAGTTTCTTTTTACACTCCAGTTTTGACACCAGGCATACATAGAGAAGGAGGATTCTACAAGAATTTCATAGCTGATCCAATAATACTGTTTATCTTCTACCTGATATGTTCGTTTTAAGAATGGAGATCCAACCTGAGAGTCTCTTAAAGGAAATGGAGAAATAGAAGGTTCACCGGCAAATCCTGTAGTTCCACGAATTGAAACATCTTTATATCCATTTAAGAAATCTGCAATTGAATTACCATTTGGTCTTTTAGGATCATTTATATTTAAAGTTGTCTGGAAAACCCCTTCTTTTTCAATGAGAGATTTTTCATTTTCATAAACAGCATCTGCCTTATAGTACTGCTTACATGAACTTGTATAAGATCCATTACCACCAAGGAATTCAATTTTCTGTTTTTGTTTAGTACTTTCTGAATCTGGATCAGATGGTAAAGATAATTCAGTTGTTGAATAGAAAGAATTTGCCCCATTATGGTAATACATTGAATCTTCAGAAACATCATCATTATCTTTTGACGCTTCTGATTTTGTATAGCGAATTACAGCATCTTTCGTTTCGCAATCAATTTTTATTCTTACTTTTCCAGTTGGTTCAGTAGTTGCTTTTTCTCCTAATCCAATTGTATTAATCATTTGTGTAACAATAGAACCTTCGTCCATATAAGGCTGATAAATACCAATATTGTAACTATATCTGTCTACACGAATTACAGGTTTTGCAACACCAGCAGAAAGAAATGAGGAATTTTCTCCATTATTCACAATAACAAAGGCTTCATTTGATTTATCAAGAATTCCATTTTGATCTGCACCAAAATAGTTTCCGGCTTCATCCATGAAAGCACCTTTTTCAATTACCAGTTCCCATTCACGACCGGCAGGTAAATCTACATCACCTAAAAGACCTGCTGGGAAATTTAATGTAACTGTTTTTCCATCTTCCGAAACTATTACTGAAGAAGAATTTACATTCATATATCGTTCGTGGAAATGAATCTGTTCAAGAACATTACGAATATCATCAGTTGTGATTATATTTGAACCTTCATTTACAACAATCATTCCAGTTCGGGATTGATTGCTTGTTGTACTGTGCCTGCTTTCATTTCCAGTTTCAAAAGTCTTTCCAAATTTTGTTTTCTTGGAATCAGCAGAATTCCAGATATCTACATCATAATCAAGTACATATTTAACGGCTAAATCAGGTTTTCCGTTATCATAAATTCCATGGGAAGTCTTTTTATATGGACCGGTATATTGTCCAGTACCATGATAAATATCATTTGGAACTCCAACTTCAGAACCAAACAACCATTCTGAATCTTCCAGACCATCTAAATAGAGAATCTGTGAACCTGTAAGTTTTGAAGCACCTATATTTGAAATACCAGCCTTTTTAACTGCATTTAATACAGTTGTAAATTCAGTTCCTGTAAACATTGGAGGAATAGCCCAACCAGAAGTCTGCCGTAAATAGATTTTACCGCTGGAAACTTTTACCGGTTCACTAAATCTTAATACAATTTTTTTACCATTATCATAAGATTTTTTTCCGGAACTTAAAGTTTTTTCTATACCATCCGGACGCATTGAAATGATTGAAGGATTAATACTGTCACACCTAATGTTATTTCTTAAGTATGGAGATGATAAAATTTTATCTCCCTGACTGAATCCAAACTGGTCAACAATTCCGTAAAGATTTACACCATTTTCAACAATTTTTAATGTAAACTGATCTGTTGCCTGAATTTTATATGTAAAACTTGCTTCTGTAACTCCAGTTTTTCCTTTTGAAGCTGTATCAATTACCGCTTTGGCACCATTTGTTACAATATCATCTGCCAAACCACCAATTGAAATATATGCATCAGATGTTGCAGAAATATCTACAGGTCTTGCAAAATAAACCTTAAATTTAAGTTCATTTTTTGATTTGTAATTATATTTTCCATCAACATTAGTACATTCAATACTGAACATTGGGAAAGAATTTGTAATTTCAATATCAATTTGTTTTGAATAATCTGAAACATTGCCAGCATAATCACTTCTTCTGGCAATTAAAGATGCATCATTTTCAAGTTTTTCAGTTTTACTATAAACATTCCAGGTTCGTCCGGCATCGGTTGAATATTCAGTAATTTCAGGAGCATTTGTTGAAACATTAAAATATAATATGGTTTTATATTTTCCACTTTTTAACGTTCCAGTTGAGTCATTATCAGAGGATTGAGTACTGCTGATTTTTGGTGTTGCAGGAACTTTTGTATCTACAACAATTTTAGAATCTACAGAACTTCTGGCTTTACTGACAGACAGAGGATTTCCATAAGAATCGGTTATAACATTGTTTTCTGAAATGTAAGATTCACTTGAATAATACAGGTGTCCGTTTACATCATTTTTATCTATTTTTTTACTGAATTTTAATGTTCTTCCATCTTCGCTAATAGACTGCCAGTCTAAATATAAACTTCCATCTGAACTCTGCAATTCAATTTTTGGAGAGCCCTGAATTGTTACAGGTTCGTCAGTTACAACTGTTGCTGTAATAGTTTTACCAGCTCGTAAATATGCAATTCCATCAATTTTATTTTTTAATTCAGCATCTGTTTCAATTTTCAATGAAGTTACAACTGGTGAAATACCGTCTATAGAAAGTGCATTTTTATTTAAAATATTTCTATTTGACTGCAGATTATTAGCTTCTAGAAGTTTATCAAGATGTACTCCAGATGAAATTCCTGCTATAGGACCAATTCCTTCTTCATTAAATACATGTAATTCAGAAGATGTATCTCCATCCTGTACAACATATTCAAAAACTAAAGTTGTTGATCCACTTCCACTTTTGTATGATGCATAAACGACATCATCAGCACCAGTTCCATTTATTTCATTTGTAATATTTTTTAATTTAAGTTTTGTATTTTCATTACAAACAACACTTTTTGTAAAGGAAACATTTATAAGAATGGAATCACCTTTTTTACAGTTATCCGGTGAACTAGAAGAAACAGTTTTTATTGCAGGTAATTTACTGATAATAAACTGATATTCAGTTTCAACATCATTTCCTAATAAATCTACTGCATAAAATTTATATTTAGGAGATTCACGATTTTCATTAAAAAGATGTAATTTTGAAGCAGGAATTTTTACTTTATAAACTTTCGCTGTTTCATCATAAAAACCTGTTAATGGAGTTTGTTCTCCAGAATAATAAACTTTATATTTTGAATTATCCATTGCAAGACCATTATCTTTTTTTGCATAGAACTGAATATCTAAATCAGTATCCATATCAATAATAGCCATATTTCCACCAGGATTTACTGGAACAATTTCAGGTTTTAATGTATCTGCTGGAAGTACAAATTCTGTTTCTGAATAATTTCCATCTTTTCTTGTCAACCTTGCAAAGAAATATTTATCTTTCTTTTTATCATTTCCAAAACTGTTTAACAAAGATAAATTAAAATTAAATTCGTGTTTTTTAAAGATTAATTGAGTTCCTGCATCAGTTAATTTTGCAGAAAATAATTTCATTCCATCGAATTCTCCACTACCTTCTGTTACACGAACGGATTGAGAAGAACCTGGTTTATAATTTTCATGACCATTTGTAGCAGCTCCAATTGTAGCCAGCCATTTAGCAGCCTTTTCATTTTTATTTGGAATTGAATCTGGCACCCAGACAAATTCAAGATATGTACTGCCAACAAGATCAAGGGCTATTCCTGAAAAATTAATTTCAGCATTAGAGCCTGTTACAGTTGGAATTTGATTTGCTTCCGGAGTAATAAGAATTAAATTTGGAACAGTATCAGATGTTACCTGAACTTCCATATCGCTTCTTGAAAGAGTATTTCCATTAATATCGGTAGCGAAAATTTTTAATTTCATTGTTTGAGGTTCTAATGGAGCTGTAAGTACAATATTTACTTCTCGTTCATTATTCGCAACTTTATAAGTTTTCTTTTCACCATTTACAAGTTCACAATCAATATTTCCAGCAAGAGCATCATCATCAAAAATTGTAATATTTAATGAATCACCAACATGAAGATTTAATTTATTATTTTCAATATTAGTTACAGCACATCTTGGTAAATCCTTTTCAGGCCACCAGATAAACCAGCCCATACTAATATCATTTTCCATAATTAACGCATCTTCTACTGTATTTGAACCTGGATTTTCAACTGTATCAGCTGCATTATATCTGACTTCGTAATAATGAGGATTTCCATCACCAGCAGGAAGATCAGCTTTTTCTTTATTGATTATAAATCTTGGTGCATAAACACTATTTCCAGTTTCACTTAAAACTGGAGATTTATTTATCTTATGACCATTTTCATCCCAGATATTAATACTTGTTGATTTAATTCCAGAGGCATCATTAAAACTGGAACAAATTATAAATTCACCATTCTGGGCAACATCAATATTTGCTGGCTGATTTAATTCAGGATCAAGTCTGATGATTTCTTTAAGTTCTTCTAAAGACTGCAGATTATACTGAATTCCGTTAATTTTTCTGTCTATATACCAGGCATTTCCTATAGGTGCGTTTTCATCAACAAACAATGTAACTACTTTTGATGTTTTTACACCATAATTCTTTCTATCATCTTCAGCACTGATTTTTAACCAGCAGGCACCTTCTTTTTCAAATTTAATCGAAAGCATCCAGTCTTCATTATTAATTTCTGCATTCTGAAGGAAAGAATAATCTTCATCACCAAGCCATTTTACTTCAGCATAAACTTTTGTTACTTTAACATTATCAACAGCTTTTCCCAAAAAAGTAACATCGTGCTTTGTATAAACCGTTGTTGCAAAATTTGTTTGAGGTTCAGATTCCCCACTTATCATTTTAGAAATAGTAAGTTCAGGAGCTTCCAGATCAATTCTGTCACCTAAACCTGTTGTACATGATAAGAATGAAATACAAATTAAAATAGAACATAAAAATTTTTTAAAGTAAGCCATGTTAATAAATTATCAACAAAATTACACAAAAATCAATCTTTATAATTAAAATTAAAGTAATCGTTTACTATATAATAGATTAACTTTACTAACTATCTGTTAAGTTTTATAATGAATTAAAAATTAAACTTTATTTAATAATTTTAGTTGGACTTAAGCAAAATACTTAAGCAACAGGAGATAAAAATGGGAAAGAAAAATCTTGATTGGGGAAATTTACCATTTGGTTACATGAAAACTGCAAAAAGTTTCGTAGCCAATTTCAAAAATGGTGAATGGGAAGAAGGAAAACTCACATCAAAACATGAAGTAACAATCAGTGAATGTGCATGTGTACTTCAGTATGCTCAGACTTGTTTCGAAGGTTTAAAAGCATACACAACTGAACAGGGTGATATTGTTACATTCCGTCCAGATTTAAATGCAGATCGTATGGCTGATTCTTGCCGTCGTCTTGAAATGCCAGTTTTCCCAAAAGAAAAGTTTATTGAAGCTGTTCTTAAAACAATTGAAGCTAATAAAGATTTCGTTCCTCCTTATGGTTCAGGAGCAACTCTTTATATTCGTCCATTTATGTTTGGTTCAAATGCCGTTATTGGTGTAAAACCAGCTGATGAATACCAGTTCAGAATTCTTGTAACTCCAGTTGGACCATATTTTAAAGGTGGTGTAAAACCTATTACAGTTAGAATTTCTGATTTAGACCGTGCTGCTCCTCATGGAACAGGTGATATTAAAGCAGGTTTAAACTATGCTATGTCTTTACATAACATTGTTGACGCTCATAAAGCTGGATATGCAGAAAATATCTACCTTGACCCAGCAACACATACATACCTTGAAGAAACTGGTGGAGCTAATATTCTTTTGATTACAAAAGACGGTAAATTAGTTACTCCAAAATCAGGATCAATTCTTCCTTCAATCACAAGACGTTCTTTACTTGTAGTTGCAAAGGACATCTTAAAAATGGAAGTTGAAGAAAGACAGGTTAAAGCTTCAGAACTTAAAGATTTTGCTGAATGTGGTCTTTGTGGAACTGCAGCTGTTATTTCTCCAATTGGAAAAATTGATGATCACGGAACAGAAATCATCTTTAATGAAGGAAAACAGGAAATGGGTCCTGTATTAAAGAAGATTTACGATACATTAACAGGAATTCAGATGGGCCGTATCCCAGCTCCAGAAGGATGGATCTACACTATATAATTCGCATAGCGAATTACATAGTGTAGAAACAAAGTAGTCAAGGGCTTTGAGCCTTTCAGGCGTCCCTTGACGACTTTGTATTTTAGTACAACTTGCATAGCGAATTACATAGTGTAGAAACAAAGTAGTCAAGGGCCATGAGCCTTTTAGGCGTCCCTTGACGACTTTGTATTTTAGTACAACTTGCTTAGCGAATTACATTGTGTAGAAACAAGTATGTCAAGGGCTTTGAGCCTTTCAGGCGTCCCTTTACATACTTGTATCTCAGTACAAACCGCATAGCGAATTACATAGTGTAGAAACAAGTATGTCAAGGGCTTGGAGCCTTTCAGGCGTCCCTTTACATACTTGTTTCTCAGTACAACCCGCATAGCAAATAAAAAAAGAAGTCATGAACAAAAAATCATGACTTCTTTTTTTTACCTATAACTATAAAATCAAACTATTTGATTTTCTTTACAAAAGCATCTTTAAATCCATAAGACTTAAATCTTTCTACAACAGCTGCATATTCATCCATATTTAATGGACCAATCATTAACTGGTAATTACCCTTTTCAGTTTTTACAACAGCAACCGGGTAATTTTTATTATATTTTTCAATTATTTCTTTTATATAATCTTTATTTGAATAAGAACCAATCTGAACATAATATTTACCAGAAATTAATCTGCTGTATTTACTGATTTCTTCATCAAATGATGGAACGACAGGTGTTGTTTCCACTGTAACCTGCTGTTCAGATTCTTTTTCTTCAACAACCTCATCAGTCTTTGTTATTTCAGGAATTTCAATTTCTACCTGTTCAAGAGAAACATATATTTCTTTTTCTGTAGAAGATTCGTTTTTCTGTTCTACAACAGGTGTCTGGTTATTGCTTAAATCAATTCCGTTGTAAACTGTCTGTTGATTATTTACAGGAATTTCTTCAACAACTGTCTGTACATCTTCAGGAACTGTTTCCACTTTTTCTTCAAGAGCAACCTCTTGCTGAACAGTTTCCTGGGATTCATTTACAACTTCTTCAGAAACTGGATTTTCCTGAGTAGATTCTTCTTTTATTTCAGTAACAATTTCTTCCGGAACTTTCTGATCCTGAACATTTTCAATTTTTTCAGCTTTTACAACTTCTTCAATAACAGGATTCTGCTGCTGTTCTGCTTTATTATCTACATCAGGAAGTACAATTTCTTCATAAATTGGATTTCCGTTACTGTTAGTTTTAGAAGTTTCCTGTTTTTCTTCTTTTGGCTGAACTTTTTCTTCAACAACAGGGTTAGTCTGCTGCTGAGTATTCTGATTTTCAGGCTTAATAATTTCTTCTGGAGTTTCAGGTACATTACTGTTTACATTTTTTGAAATACCATTATCTTCAGGTTCAAGAATCTGATTTTCTTCAGTAGTTTTTTCATCTTCTTCAGTTTTTTCTTCATTTTCAGAAACATCTTTAGGTTCAATAGTTTCTTCAAGTTCAGGTTCTACAGTTTCACTAGCATCTGGTTCTTCTGGTTCAATAACTTCAGATTCTTCACTATCAGAAACTTCTGGTTCTACAGGCTCAACTGATTCAGATTCAGATGATTCAGTATTTTCTTCAACTTCTTCTGGTTCCTGAACATCTTCTTTTTCATCATCAAAAATTTCTGGTTCATCAATTTCTGAAACATCATCCTTTTCTTCTTCCAAAACTTCAGGTTCATCTATATCTGAAACTTCTGGTTCATTTGATTCTTCAGAATTTGTTTCTTCAGGTTCATCTGTATCTTCATCAATAAACTCAGTTTCTGGAATTTCATCTTCTTCAACAGGATTGTTATTTTCTTCAACAGTTTCTTCTTCTGCTGCTTCAGATTCTTCTGGTTCTGTAACTGTTTCATCTTCTGAAGATTCATTTTCTTCATCATCCAAAGGTTCTTTTTCAACTTCAGATTCTGTATTATCAATTTCCTCTTCTGTTTCATAAGGTGCAGGTTCATCAGTTTCTTCTACAAGTTCAGAAATTTCTTCCTGTGTATCCTCTTCAGATGGTTCAGTATTTTCTTCAACAGACTCTTCATTTTCCTTATCTGAATCATCTGTGCTATCAGAATTTTCCTCAGGATAATCAGTAAATTCTCCATCATCTTCAATTTCTTCATAAGAAACTGATTCTTCAGCATCTTCTTCATTAATTGCAGGTTCTTTTTCTTCAGGTTCTACATATTCTATTAATTTTTCATCATCTTCATATTCTTCTGATTCAACTGGATCTTCAGCAACAGAATCATCTTCAGAATCTTTTTTCTCTTCAACTTTTTCTGGTTCAATAACAGGTTCTGATTTTTCAGGTTCAACTACTGGTTCTGTTTTTTCAGGTTCTTCAGATTCAGCTTTATTAAGTTCTTCTTTTGCAGGCTGAATTACAGGTTCTTTAGTAACTTCATTTTCAGGATTATAAATTGCAGGTTCTGTAGTTTTTCCTTCTTCTGCTGAATTTTCCGATGCTTCTGGAATTTCTTCCACACCAGGATTAACCTTTGCAATAACAGCAGTACCGTAAACACGATCTTCCTGATTTGCACGCTTAGTCATTTTTACAATATTATTTGCTTTTTTATCTATACCAATGGCTTCTGCAGCTTCAGGACTTACCATAATAGCAACACCCTGAGAAGGATCAAGAGAACCGATTACAAGAAGTTCTACAGAGGAATCTCCAGTTACATTACTTACGTTTATAACATCTCCAGGTAAATATCCAACTGTTTTAGCGAATAAACCTTCTGGAAAAACGCCGTTTTCAACAACAAGAGCTCTTCCGTCCAAAGAAGAACTAAATGAAGAAAGTGAAAACCATCCCAGTAATGTAACAAATATACATGAAATTAATTTTACAACCCTTTTATTCATACCTAACCTAACCTCTATTTTACAACCTTATATAATTCGGCAAGCAAATCATTAGAAACAGTTTTAAGATCCTTTTCAATTCTTAATTTTTTAAGCTGATTAAATGAACTTTCTTTTACTAATTTTCCTGTTGCAACAGAATAAATAGACCAGTCCATGCGAATTAAACCATCATATTTATCCGCACCACTTTTATCCTGTAAGAAATACAATCTTACCTGAATAAAATAATCTGACTGACCATCTTTGGCATCAAGTAATCCTGTTTTAACAAGAATTTCATCTTGATTTGTTGAATCAGAAGTTGCTGCAGGTGATGTAGTAACTATAAATCCTTTATCAAAAAAACCATTAAGAAGTTCATCTTCAATTACATATGATTGATTAATTATTTTTTCTTGAGTTCCATCATGCTGTACAATTTGAACTGAAAGTTGTTTTGCAAAACATGCAGTTCCTGAAATTAATACTACTAATCCTAAAAATAATTGTTTAATCTTTCTCATATAAAACCTCAAAAAAAAATAGTAAATTAGAATATCGTTTATATAATCGGTTAATTGATTACACAGGTTTAGAAATAAAAAAATATTTATATAAGAAAATACATTTTTATCTATAATCAGGTTACAGAAACTTAGAATTGAGAAAATGAATCTGATATGATAAAATAGGAATCGGGAATTTTAGTTAAATGGAAAAAAGAATTTATATTATTGGTGCTGGATTTGCAGGTCAAACTATAGCTGATGATATTAAACGAAAAAAAATATTTGGAAAAGTTAATGCTTTTCTTGATGATGATAAAAATTTAATTGGAACTGCTATTGACGGAATTCCAGTTCTTGGACCAATTGATTCAGTTGCTTCAATTATGGGAAATTCAGAAATGGATGAAGCCATTATTGCTATTCCATCTGCCCCAACTGAACGAATTAAAGAAATTTATCAGATTTTAGTAAATAATAAATTTTCTCATATAAAGATTCTTCCTGGAATCAGTCAGGTAATTAATGGAACTGCACATTTTGTTCAGACCAGAGAAATTGATCCTTTAGATATTCTTGGAAGAACGCCAATTACAATTTCCTTAAAAGAAAGTCTTTCATATTTAAGAGGCAAACGGGTTTTAATTACAGGTGCTGGTGGTTCAATAGGTTCTGAATTAGCAAGACAACTTCTTTCTGGAGGTGCTGAACGTTTATATCTTTTTGGTCACGGTGAAAATTCTATTTGCCAGATTTTTAGAGAATTAAAAGTTTTACAGGCAGAAGGAGTTGGTGAAAAAGCCACCGTTGTTCCAATTATTGGAGATATGAGAGATAAGGAATATGTTGATTACATAATTAAACAGACAAAATGTAATGTAATTTTCCATTGTGCAGCATATAAACATGTTCCAATGATGGAAGAAAATCAAGTTGCAGCAATTGAGAACAATGTATTCGGAACAGATAATCTTCTAAAAGCAAGTTTAAAACATCATGTAGACAGATTTGTTTTAATTTCCACAGACAAAGCTGTTGATCCAGTTAGTGTTTACGGCGTATCAAAAATGTTATGTGAAAAACTGGTTCTGGAAACTGCAAAAAAAGCAGCAAAAGACCAGGCAATTATGTTTGTAAGATTTGGTAATGTTCTTGGTTCAAGAGGGTCAATTCTTCCTTTATTCCAGAATCAAATCAAAAACGGTGGTCCATTAACTGTAACGGATGAAAATATGGAACGTTTTTTTATGACAATTCCAGAAGCTTGTTCTCTTGTTTTACAAACGGGGGGAGTTGGAATAAACGGACAATCCTATCTTCTTGATATGGGAGAACCAATTAAAATTCTTGATCTTGCAAAACAAATTATTAAATTCAGTGGACTTGAACCATATAAAGATATTGATATAAAAATTGTTGGTGCAAGAAAAGGTGAACGATTAATAGAACCATTGTGGCTTGAAGAAGAAAATCCAACTCCTACAAAATATAAAAAACTATTAACCCTTGAAAATAAAGCATATGATTCTCAAAGAATAAATAAACTTCTTGAGGATTTACATCCGATTTGTTTTTATACACCAGGCAAGGAAAATTTATTCAGAAATCGTGAATTACTGGTTAATATTTTATGTGAAGACTGTTTATCTCTTAAACAATTTTACGAAGATATAAAAACAGATGGACAAAAACGAACAGATATTTTATAAAATTTTAACTTCGGGAGCAGATAAATGGCAGAAATAAAAGTTCCTTTTCATAGAGCAGCAATAACTAAAGCAGAAGAAGATGCAGTACTGCAGGTTTTACGTTCAGGCTGGCTTACAACCGGTAAAGTAACAATGGAGTTTGAAAAGAAATTTTCAAAAGCTCTTGGTGATGAATCTATTATCTCACTTGCAGTAAACTCAAATACTTCTGGTATGATTCTGGCAATGGAAGCTTGTGGAGTAAAACCAGGAACAGCTGTTATCACTACTCCATACACATTTGTTTCTACAGCAGCCTGCGGAAGACACCTTGGAGCAGATGTTTATTTCGCAGATATCGAAAAAGATACATACAGTATTGATCCTGATAAAATAGAAGAAATTTTAAAAAAAGACAAAGAACACAAGGTAAAAGCCATTGTACCAGTTCATATTGCAGGAAATATATGTAATATGGAAAGAATTCTTGATCTGGCAAAAAAATATTCTACCGAAAAAAACAAAATCTATGTTATTGAAGATGCAGCTCATTCATTTCCATCGCCTACTCCTTTAGGATACGGGGGAGCAATTGGCGATGCAGGCGTATTTTCTTTTTATGTAACAAAAACTATTACAACAGCAGAAGGTGGAATGGTCTGTACAAAAAATCCGGAACTTGCAAAAAGAATGACAACAATGCGTCTTCATGGAATGGATAGAACTACATGGGATAGATACACTTCTCCAAAAGCATCCTGGGAATATGATATTGTGGCTCCAGGATATAAGTTTAATCTTCCTGATGTTTTATCAGCTTTAGGTTGTTGTCAGGTAGACAGAGCAGTTTTATTTTATGAACAAAGAAAAGCTGTTGTTGATAAGTATAATCAGGCTTTTAAAGATCTTGATTTTATTCAGTTACCACCAGACGGTCCTGGAAATGCATGGCATTTGTATTTAATGCGAATTGTTCCTGAAAAATTAAAAATTTCCCGGGAAGAATTTGCAAAAAAATTACAGGAAGCAGGTCTTGGCATATCAGTTCATTTTATTCCAATTTTCCATTTCACTTATTGGAAAGAATTATATTCTGATTTTACTGCAGAAAACTATCCTAATGCTGAAAATCAGTATTCAAGAACAATTTCAATTCCTCTTTATCCTGATATGACGGAAGAAGATTCTGATTATGTAATTGAAACTATTAAAAAAGTAGGTTTAGAAAATCATGCCTAGAAATAAAAAATCTAATTTTGATAAATCAGTTCGTTCTCTAGAAACAGAAGGTTTTTATAGTGATTATCAGACAGAAGATACACTTCATGCCGTCCTGATAAGAAGTCCAGTTTCTGTTGGAAAAATTAAAAAAATTTCGATAACTGATTTACCAGATGGATATAGTTTTTTTACAGCAGAAGATATTCCTGGTTCAAAAACAATTAAAATTAATGACACAGAAATTTCAATTTTTGGATTTGATAATGTTTCTTATTCTGGTGAACCTTTAGGAATTATTACGGGGCCTGATGAAGCAGTTTTACAAGAATTACAGGAAAAAGTTTCAATTGATTTTTATGTACAATCTCTGGAAACAGCATTAGAAAATGTAATTAAAAAACAGACAAAAAAGAAAAATACTGAAAATGAAAAAAATCCGGATTTTTCTAATTTAGTTGAAACTTTAAATGAAATGCCTTCTCTGGATACTGTAATTGATAAAACTCATATAGAAAGTAATGTTGAAGAAATTGTTGCAATAAGAATTATTAAAACAGGTCTTTATTCAGAATTATCAGAAACAGAAGCTGATGAGAAATTATTTTCAGAAAAGGATACCATTTCAACAAATACCTGGTCCTATTCTTTAAATGCACCAACATGGATGGAAACAGCAGGTGCCTATAGTTATTTAGAAAATGATATTCTTCATGTTTATGCACCAAGCCGATGGACTTCAATGTTAATGAATATGATTTCAAATACACTACAAATTCCTATTGAAAATATTTTTATTCATAAAACAAATATTCCAAGTATGTCTTCAAAAGGTTTGTGGCGTTCTAATATTCTTGCCGCCCAAATTGCAATTGCTGCATATTTAACAAAAAAACCTGTAAAACTTGAATTCTCTCAACATGAACAAAATAAATATATCTGTCCTGGAGTAAAAGCAGATTTTACCTTTACAACAATTTTATCTGAAGACGGAATCATAAAATCTAATAAACTTGATATTAATATTGATATAGGTTCTTCAAATCCTTTTGCTCAGGAAATTACAGATCGTCTTGCAATTGCATCTTGTAATTATTACACAACAGAAAATCTTTATATATCTGCAAAAGCTCACAAAAGTAAAAATCCACCAACTTCAATCAATGCTAAAAGTGTTTGTTCTCAAGCTTTTTTTGCTATCGAAAATCAAATTCATTCATTAAGTCAGAATTCTATTTTCTATCCATCAGAAATAAGACAATTAAATGCTTATACAGAAAAAAAGGATTTTCCATTCCATATCAATATTCAGGAATCTGAGCAGGTTACAAACAATACTCTTAAAATCAGTGATTTCAACAGAAAATATGTCTGTTTTGATATGGATGTAAAACGCCGAATTGAACAGAAATCAAATCCATTTTTTGCTCTACCATTAAGAGGTATCGGTCTTGCTACAGCATATAATAATTCAGGTTATTATGGATCAAGTTATTTTTCATACAATCAAAAAGTAAAAGTTACTTTAACAACTGACAATAAAGTTTTGATTAATACAGTAACTCCTTCTGCGGAAATTCAGGATATCTGGAAAAATACAGCAGCAGAAATTCTTGAATTAGATAAAGAAAATATTTTTATTGATCCTGTTTATAAAATTGATGAATTACCAGATTCACCAGAAGAATTATCAAGTTCAATCAGTAACATAAATGAAATTGTAAAAAAATGTTGTACTGACATTCAAAAAAGAAGATTCCATGAGCCATTACCATTAGAATCACAAAAATCATTAACCATAAAGAAAGAATGGGATAAAGAAACTTTTACAGGAAATCCATTTGGAACAACCTCCTTTGCAGCTTTAGCCTTAGAAGTTGAACTTGATCCTTATACGTTCAATGCAACAATTAAAGGAATATGGGTAACAATAGATTGTGGTGAAATTTTCGATGAAATTGCAGCAAGAAGAAAAATTCGACTTGAAATTCAACAGGTTATTTCTTTACTGGTTCATGAAGGTACTCTTTCCTGCAATAATATTACAATAAATTTTGTAAATTCTGGAAATAAGTCTGGTCAGATTGGAGAATTAATTCAAAATACTTTACCAGCAGCATTCTCTACAGCTTTATCTCAGGCTCTTGCAACTCAAATGACAGAACTTCCTTGTACAGAATCACAGATTTATAAATTAATAAAAGAACGAGAAAACAAAAAAGTATCAAAAACAGAAACAGAAGATTACCCTGTTGATGTAGAATTGATTGAAAACAAGGAAACTGAACAGAAAAACGGAGGAATTCAAGAATGAAACTTCCAGTCATATTAAATGGTTCAAAAACAGAATTAGAAGCTTCTCCAGATACATCTTTAATGTCTGTACTTAGAAAATATTCTTTTTCTTCAATAAAATGTGGATGTAATGAAGGACATTGTGGTTCCTGCGCAATACTTTTAGATGATGAAGCAATTGCATCTTGTAAAATTCCATTTGGAATCATAAAAGATTCTGATATTGTAACTTTAGATTATTTTTCCCGGTCAAAAGAATATACTGTTATTTCACAAGGTTTTGAACTTGCTGGTATAAAGTTATGCGGTTATTGTAATGCAGGTAAATATTTTACTGCCTATCATATTATTAAACAGGGAAAAATTCTCACAAAAAAAGAAATCGAAAACCAGATAAAAAATCTTTCTCCTTGTTGTACAGATTTAAACACCCTTGTAAAAGGAATTATTTTTAGTAATGAAATTTATATCAATGGTTATGAAGCAACAAAAAAGAAATATCAAAACACCCTTAGGAGAGCTGAATGAAAACTGTTTTATGGGCAAAAAATACAAATCAGGTATTAAGACAACTAAAAACAAATAAAGGTCTCCAGATTGTGGGTGGTTGTACAAGAACAAATCCTTTACCAGATAAAATTATTTCTGTCAGAGGAATTCCTGAATTATCTTCAATAAATAGACATGAACGTTTTATTGATGTTGGTCCAGGTACAACTTTGGCGCAACTATTAAATGTTGGAAGTAATCACCTTCCTCCTGTTTTATTTGAAGCTTTAAACAGTATTGCAAATCCATTAATTAGAAATATTGCTACTATTGGTGGAAACATTTGCAGTAAAGATCATAAATCAACCCTATTTGCTCCACTTCTTGCTTTAAATGCTAAGCTGGAATTTAAGAATGAATCAGAAACAAAAAATATTTCCATACATAATTTTAAAGAAATTCCGGAAGGATTTCTCTTAACAAATATAAGAATTCCTTATATGGATTCAGATTTATCAATTTTCAGACGAATTGGACCTGATAATCAGATTACTCAGGATTCAGCTTCCTTTGCATTTCTTGCATCTACTGAAAAAAATACATTAATTAACGTGCGACTTGCTTTTGCTGGAGTTGTTTCATTTACAAGCAAAAATCTTGAAAATATTCTTTCTGGCCAAAGATTGCCTTTAACACAAAAAGACATTATTGGCATTCAGAATTATGTTGCAGAAGAATTTAACGAAGCTGCTGTTGATGTAATGATTAGTGACGTAGTTAAGCAGCAATTCTTAAATCTTGTTCGTTATTCTTTTGAACAATTGCTCTAAGCTGCGCAAACTAGCGAATAAACATACAATCTCGTCGCAGCAAAGCTGCTTACCTAGTTTGCTTCGCAAACTAGCGAATAAACATACAGTCTCGTCGCAGCAAAGCTGCTTACCTAGTTTGCTTCGCAAACTAGCGTATAAACATACA
>JAKSTJ010000030.1 GCA_024402635.1 Treponema sp.
AATCAGATAAAAGTAAAAAGTAACATAGTTTAAATTCATTTAAATAATATTGCAGATAGATTACAACTGCTATCCGACTTTTCTTGCGGCAGTCAATAAATCAGCAGAGAATCCCTTTTGATATTGTTCCTCCTAAATACAATTTTACAGAAGAAACACTTTCTGCAATTGAAGAAGCTCGCAGAATTAGTAAGGACCCAACAGTAAAATCTTATTCAAGTTCAAAGGATCTTTTTGAGGATTGCGAGTAATGGAATGTGTTTTAGGGAATCTGGGAATGTCATATTCAACCAGACTGGCTTTTACTGTATTTAAAAGAATATGATGATAAGATAAAAAAGAATGTTCTTGTTTTGACTTTAGTTAATACAGGTACACATAGTGATATTTTCAAAAAATAAAAAGGTACTTATTCCTACAAATAGAAATTGTTTTGGGTAGAAAAAATAATTATAGTAAAATTATAATGATAAAGACAAAACGCTTAATTCTTAGAAACTACACAATGGATGATTTTAATTCACTCTTTGAAATAATGTCGGATCCAGAAACAATGCAGCATTATCCAGCTCCATTTGATGAAAACCGAACCAAAGATTGGATTATCTGGAATATTGAAAACTATAAAAAATATGGTTTTGGACTTTGGGCAGTGACCTTAAAAGAAACAGGGGAATTTATAGGTGATTGTGGAATTACCATTCAGAATATTGATGGTGAACTGCTTCCAGAAATTGGCTACCATATCAACAAAAAATACTGGCGTCAGGGATTTGCAAAAGAAGCTGCCAAAGCCTGCCGGGACTGGGTCTTTAACAATACAGAATATAATGCAATTTATTCTTACATGAAATACAGCAATGTTGCTTCATACAGCACCGCAATTGCAATCGGCATGAAAAAACTGAAGGAATATTCTGATCCTAAAAATGAAATTTCCTATGCCTATGCTATTAGCCGGGAAGAAATGGATGAGCTTAAATGATTACTGTTTCCGCTTTTAAAAATACTTCTAGTGAATTAGTTGTTTCATCCATGCATTTTCCAAAAGTAATTCTACCAAATGATAAAGATATTGATTTTGAGATACTGCTACCATTCATTCAAAAATCAGATTTTGTGTTTTGTTTTGGACAGAAACCTGGGTTAAAAGATAAGATTTGTATTGAGATTATTGCGAATGATAATGGAAATATAATTCAAACAGATTTTGATATAGATACTTTTGAGAAAATATTGCTTGCAACTGGAGTGCAATCAAAGAGAAGTTTTAATCCTGGAAATTCATTCTGTAATACTGTTTATTATAAATCCTTGAAATATATTGAATCCAACAAAATAAATTGCAGACTTGTTTTTATTCATGTTCCATATGAAAATAAAATTACTTATATAAATGAGTTTGCATTGAAACTTGAAAATGCAATATCGACTTATCCAAACAAATACAAATTGATGGGAGTACTTAAAGTAAAAAAAGGCACAATGTACGAATAAAAATTGAGTTTCGTAATTTTTATTCGTAAAGAATGTGAATTTTATAATTTTCAGAATGCTGCTGCTATCGCAGAGTTTTATAAGGAATATTAAATGAATAAATTACGAATTTTTCTTTTATTAATTACTTTTACATTGATTAATTTTGTTTTATTCGGTTGTAGAACTATTCCAGGTTCTCAACAAACAAATATGTACAATGTCCCTGAACTGGAATCCTATGCAAATTTTGTGAATAAACTTGCTGTAGAAAATGGGATGAGTGCATTTTTGTGGGACTGTTCAACCTATATGGATAGAAATGCTTTAAAAAATCAGTATCCAACATGTACAAAAAAAATGATTGAAGCATATAATTGGAACGGCACAAAGGGAAATGGAAAAAATAACTGTATTTTTGAAGAAGAAGATGCATTTACCGCAGTAAAAAACTTTGCGGCGGGATGGAACCTTGGAAATACCTTAGATTCAACAAGTTTTAATATTGAAGATGCAGAAAAAAATGAATTGGGCTGGATTCAAAAATGGCCAAAGCGGGATAAAGATGGAAATGCCATGCCAATTAGTTGGGAAACAGCCTGGGGTGAACCTGCAACAACTCAGGAAATTGCGGAGTTTGTTCTGAATGAAGGTTTTAATGCTATTCGAATTCCAATTACATGGGCAGAACATTTTGATGAAAAGGATAATATTGACAGCCTTTGGATGGATAGGGTAGTTGAAACTGTAAATTATTTTTACACTCATGGAGTTTACTGTATTATAAATGTTCATCATGATGGTGGTGCTGACGGCTGGATTGAAGCGACAGAAACTTCTTATGAAAAATATAGTGAACGTTTTAAAAAACTTTGGCAGCAAATTTCGCAAACTTTTAAAGATTACGACGAACGTTTACTTTTTGAAAGCATGAATGAAGTTCTTGATGGAAGTAACAACTGGTCTGCCAATGAAAATGGCTGTAAATGGATTAATAAATGGAATCAGCTTTTTGTCGATACTGTAAGGTCAACTGGTGGAAATAATTCTAACCGAAATTTAGTAGTCATGACATACGCAGGAGATGGAAGTGAAACAGCATTAAAATATTTTGAGCTTCCACAGGATTCTGTTTTTAACCATTTGATAGTTGAAATTCATAATTATAATCCACATGGTTTCACATGGGCAAATGCTACATGGACAAAAATGACAGCTTTATGGTCTGAAAATTGCGAATCTGTCTTGAAAAATGATTTTGCAATCTACAAAAAATATTCTGACAAATGGAAGGTTCCTTTTATTGTTGGTGAATATTGTGCAACTCCAAAAAAATATGTTGAGTATGATTGATATATTAAAGAGTTGATTATTCAAACAAACAGAAATTTAGCGGAATAATTTATTCTGAAATCTAAAAGAGAACTATATTTATAAAGTGGGAGGAATTTGTGCAATTAATAATATTACTATTTGTGATAATATACCCCTTGTATATTATTGTCAGAAGTATTAAACACAGAGCTTCTTCCGAGGCTATAAATATTAATTCCAATAGCAAAATTGAAATTGGAATGAATTTTGAAGATGTAAATAACATAATTGATAGAAAAAACATTTTTGAAGAATCTGAAATGGGAAACGGATATAAATGGATTAGGGCCTGGATAAGTCCTTTTGATATCAGAATTCGAGCAGCATTTTGTTTTAATTCTGATAAGCTGGAAAGCATTGAAATATATCCCTATTCAACAGAAATCTCAAAACCAAAAACCTGGGAGGATGCTTGTGAGGAAAATATGGAAAATGAATATAAATTCTGTAAAAAATGGTATTCCAAACATAAGAAATATTTTCCACATTCTGCTGAAGTTTTTAAAGACTACAAAAATTGGTCCGCAGGAATCATAATTCGATGATAATGTAAGCAATACAAATTTACCGATAAATCAGAGGATAATCTTTATAGCTGGTGAAATATTCTTTATCGTTTGTAGGAATCCAGATTCCGAAAGGTGAGATATTCGTAACTTCTGTTTTAGTTGCAACCAATACCAATTGATCAAAATTAAATCCTTTATCTTCTCTTTATTAGGGTTTTGAATTATTATTAGGAAGTTAAAGGGTGAAAAACGCGAATAAATGCAAAAGTTACCCCTTTAACTTGAAAATAGCGTTATTCTTACATATAATATCACTATGGAAGGCATGCATATGAAATATTTCAAAAGAGAATCTTATCTGCAGAAAATCCGTGGTTTTTACAATGATACAGAAATTATAAAAGTAATCACAGGAGTTCGCCGCTGTGGTAAATCCAGTCTTATGCAAACAATCGCTCAAGAAATTAAGGAAAAAGGTGTTTCAGACAAAAACATAATTTACTTTGATTTGGACAAACGGGGATACAGAAGTATTAAGACACCAGACCAACTGGAAAAAATCATAGAAGATTCTTTAACTGCAAAAGGACTGAAATATCTTTTTATTGATGAAGTTCAGAATGTTATTGGTTTTGAGGAAGTTCTTAACGGCTTTCGTGATGACGGGGGAGTTTCCATCTTCATTACAGGTTCCAATTCATATCTTTTAAGCGGAGAGCTTATAACAAAACTTACAGGGCGTTACATTGAGTTTGAAATGTTTCCTTTGAACTTTCAGGAATATCTTGAGATGAAATCTTTCCTTAAAAAAACAATTGATTCCAATTTAGTTCAGGAATTTGACAATTACCTTATGGAAGGAGGATTTCCAAAGGCTGTTCAAAATGATTCTTTGCAGGACAAAAAAACTTACATCTCCAGTGTAATTTCAGAAATTTTTGAAAAGGATATAAAACGCAGAGTAAAAATCAGAAATGTTTCTGCCTTCCAGAAAGTCCAGCAGTATTTGATAAATAATTTTGGAGCAACCACAAGTCTTCAGAACATGCTGGATGAACTTGAAAAGGCTGGAACAAAAATCAAGCGGGAAACCCTAAATACATATATGAAAATCCTGTGTGATGCAAAAATTTTGTATGAATGCAATCGATTTGATTTAAAATCAAAAAAATCCATTGCAGGTGAAAAAAAATATTATCTTTCTGACTTAGGGTTCTATTACGCGACAAACACCGACAACAGAATTAATTACGGACCTGTAATGGAAAATGTTGCTTTTGTTTATGCCCGTTCAAATGATTATTCAGTTAGCATAGGTCGCATTGGAAAACTGGAATGTGATTTTATTCTTCGCAAGGACTTAGACTACAGTTACCTTCAGATTTGTATGACAATTATGTCCAGTAAAGAAACTGAAGAACGGGAATACAAACCTTTGGAAACAATAAAAGATAACTATCCAAAATATGTTCTGACCCGAAGTGACCCAATCCAGCATAGAAATGGAATCATTCATAAAAATATGCCGGATTTAATGAAGAATGGTGAGTCTTTTTAGGACAATTTTTGTTTTTTGCTATTATTAAAATCGTATCAAAACAAATAATAATTGATTTAAATAAATTCAATATGTATATAAAACCACAGGCTTGTATGAAAAATAGTTAGTGAAAGAGTATTAAAAATGTTATTATTGGGTAATAATGAAAAGTGAAGATTTTAAGAGAATATATATTGATTCAAAAAAACGAGAATATTCTCCAACTGTACTTGAAAATGTAAAAAAATGTATGATTCCATTTGAATCAATAAATCAATTCATACCCCAAGGAAAAATCCGTAGAAAAATCAGTATTGATCAGGCAGTTTCTGATGTGAATGTTTTTTTTGATTGTATGAGACTCTTGTATAGTGGATATGATTATTTTTTTACAGATGAATTAAGCAGCCAGATTCAGAACAACCTTATAAATAAACTCAAACAAAAACTTATAAAACATATAACAAATGAAAAACTATGTCGTTATTTGTTTCAGGCTCTTCGCCCTTTTATACATGAAAGTCATATGGATTTTATTTCTGGACATTTGTATTTTAGTTTTGCAAAACCATATATCGCTTATGTTTCTAATGTAGTTGTAATAAAAAAGGACAAATGTTATCAGGTAGTAAAGGGTGATAAAATTTTTAAAATCAATCAGATTTTCAAGGAAGATGAAATCAAAGATTATCTTTTGCCAACTCTATGTCCTGATGAAATGAAAAATAAGGATGATGAATTTTTCCTTCTTGGAATGTATGCTAACAAAAAAATACGTACTTTTTGCATAAAAAACAAGAAAATCAAAGTTCATAGAATAAAATGTGATTTTGCAGAAAAAGATAATAAGCAGAATCTTGTTGAACATGATAATTATGTAGTTGTAAATCATCCTTCGTACCTGCTGGAAGTAAATCAGGAAAAACTGGATGAATTTTCGAATGAAGGTAGAATCTGTTCTAAAAAGCAAATTACAATTCTAAATGTGGCAGGAAATTATGGTGGTAATGATTATTTCCCGAGAAATTTCTTTACAGCTTTTGCCGGAAGCGATTATCAAAATCTTAAAGTTGCAAAAATAGATATCCAGGAAGGTGATAATTCTGTTAAGCAATATGAAATAATTGATTTAGGGAAGGATAAGTCCAAAGGCGAATATAACGGACAGCTTTTTGTGGTAATGAATAAATCAACAGCTTCCAGTGGAGAAGCTCCTGTGGCAATAGCAAAAAATATCACTGGAGCTATTATTGTAGGTAGTGCCAGTTCTGGTTGTGGCACTTTTGGGGATTGTCTTTCCTATCAGCTTCCAAATTCTAAAATATATTTCCGTCTTGGTTACAAATTATTTTATTATGATAATTTTGAGGAAGGAAAAGGTTGGATTCCCGATTTCTGGATTGATGATAAGAATCCTGTTAACGTATTGGAAAAATATATTTCTATAATTTCATAACCCGAAGATGTTCAAGGCTTGCTGAGTGTGGGGGATGTGAAAAATGTAAGGGGCATCCCTTTGGCGGCAGCTGTGTTGCAGAAAGAAATAAAAACTTTGCAGAGTTGAAAAAGAGCCTCGTTTCTGAATGATAAAGATGTTTACCTTGGAAATCAGATTGAAAAGAAAACTTCAGACCGCTGCTATGGTGTTGTAGCCAATGAAGATTTTATTCTTGTAAGTGAATATGGCTGTAATGGTGTTGAACCAAAAATAGTTTTGTACAAAGAAAATAAGAAGTAATATGGAAATTAAAAAAACTTTCTTTAGCTGACAAAGAATTCGTAAAAGATTTTTTATAAATATTCAAATCAACAGGAATTCAGCGGGGAAAGATTTAAATTTTTAGACTTCTTATTTTTTTTACTAACCTTTTTTTTGACTGGTTACTATATAATTAAACAAAAGGATTGGTCGACTTAATCTTTCAGACGTGATTGCAAAATGACAACAAAATTTTCAAAACAATTTGTAGATGAATATTCTCTTTTTTTATTGAATTGGGCAAAAGGTAAAACTGGAACTGTTGAACTGGCGGAAGAACTGGTTCAGGAAGTGTGGCTTCAGTTTTTTCATGCAGCCGAGATTGAAGAAAAGAGAGGAAATATAATTCAAAAACCTGAAAATTTTCTGTGGAAAATTGCTCATTATGTCTGGTGCAACTTTTTACGAAGCAAAAAATCTTCAAACGGAAATAATGTTTCTGTTAATGAAAATGAAATTCAAATTGCCGATAACGAATCGAACTTTGTAGAAAAACTGATTGAAGATGAAGAGAATAAAAAACTTATTTCTTACATGCGTCAAACAATTATGAAGTTGAATTATCTTCAGCGGGAAATTTTGATTTCTTTTTATATTGATGGAAAATCCCAGAAGGAAATTGCTGAAAACTTGAATGTTTCAGTAAGCACTGTAAAGTGGCATTTGTTTGATACACGAAAGAAAGTAAAAGAGGAAATTATTACTATGGAAAACAAAAATACTTTATCAGATGAATTTGTTTACAGACCAAAACATTTGCACATGGGCATAAATGGTTCGTGGGCTCCAGAATTGGATACAAATAAGATTAATGAAAGTCTTTCAAAGCAGAATATCTGTATTGCCTGTTATGAAAAACCTCAGACTATTGAAAAATTGAATCAGATGTTAGGAATCCCAAAGCCTTATCTTGAAGAAGATTTGCGCTGGCTGGTGGAAAAAGATTTTTTGAAGTTAGAAAATAATGAGTATTCAACAATCTTTTCTATTACTACCTATCAGAATTCTCAGGATATTTATGGAATTTATCTGAACCTGCGGGAAAAGCTTTCTGATGTAATTGTTGAAGAATTGGAAAAGGCAGAGAAAAAAATAAAAGCCTGTGGATTTTATGGAAATGATCTTCCAATGGAAAAGTTGTTGTGGTTTCTGATTTCCTTTCTTTGCTCAGGATTTGATTTGAAAATTGAAGATGCAAACATTGAACGCCCAATTCGATCGGATGGTGGAAAATATTTTCCTCTTGGTTTTGATTGCACAGAATATGAAAACCTGCATGTAAATCTTGATACAAGTTTCTGGAGTATGAATGGTCCAATGTCCAGCGGTATGGAAAATCATGGCGGATTCTGGTGGTACGGGCTTTATAATTTTGGTGAATCAGAAATTATTGATATTGTTATGGAAAAATATAAGGAAGAAAATCGTCCTCTTACAAAACTGCTTATGGATATTCTTGATACTTATGATGGAAAAACCTTTAATTTTTCTGTGTCAACTCTTAATGAAAATCAAAAAGAAACTCTGGCACTTCTTATCAAAAAAGGATTTGTTCATCTTAAAAACGATTATGCATATCCAAATTTCTGCGTATTCAACAAAACTCAAATGGAAGAAATCACTCCAATTATGCAGGCAATTGGTGATAAACTTGAGCCTGCATTAAAAAAGCTGGTAGAAGAATTGCAGATTTATTATGAAAGCAAAATTCCGTCTCATCTTAAATATATGAAGCCACTTTTTGTAAAACAGTCAGCAAGTGATATTGGATGGCTTACAACATTGCTGGCTTTCAATGACAAAAAACTCTTTGTACCAGAAAATAATGAGATTGGACAATTTCTTACATTGCTGTATGTAAAATATAATAATTGATTTTAATAGCGGGTTTTAAGGCTGCAGTTCTTGATGTAAAGATTATGATGTTATAATACTCAAAAAATCAAATGCAATTATTAATGTAGTATTATACTAATATCAGACAATATTATAAAAGGCAGGATGTAGAAAATGATTGAATCTGTTGGTTGGAACTGGAATGAGGTTACTGCCTGCGATATTTCTACAGATGGAATTGCTTACTTGAACAAAGGATGCCATTATCACATATCTGCAACTTTGAAAAAATAATCTTAGTTTAATAGAAAATTTAGCCAAATAAAAAAAACATGATATAATTTTTTACTATGGAAACTTCAAAATACAATCTTTCGGTAGAAGAAAAAATTCGTCTGTTTAATGGAGATGGAAACTGGAATACATTTTCGGCAAAAGGAAAACTTCCTGTTATTACAATGAGCGATGGACCTCACGGTTTACGAAAACAAGACATCAGCAATTATGCAAATATTAATGACAGTAAAATTGCAACTTGTTTTCCAACTGCCAGTTGTATTGCCAGTTCCTGGAATGTGAACTCTGCAGCAGTTTTAGGAAAATCTATTGGAAAAGAAGCCCTCAAGGAAAAAGTAAATCTTTTGCTGGGTCCTGGAACAAATATTAAGCGTTCACCTTTGTGCGGAAGAAATTTTGAATATTTTTCAGAAGATCCATATCTGGCTGGTTCAATGGCCGCTTCTTATATAAATGCAATGCAGGAACAGGGCGTTGGTTGTTCATTAAAACATTTTGCTGCTAACAATCAGGAAAAAAGACGTCAGGTTTCTAACAGTATTATTGATGAAAGAACCCTTCATGAAATTTATTTACGGGCTTTTGAAATTTCTGTAAAAACTGCCCAACCTGAATCAATAATGGCATCTTATAACAGATTAAATGGTCTTTATGTTGCTCACAGTAAAGAAATTTTAACTGATATTTTAAGAAACAAATGGGGATTTAAAGGATTTGTGGTTTCAGATTGGGGTGCTTGTATTGATACTGCTGCCTGTTTAAAAGCTGGAATGGATATTGCTATGCCTGATTCAAAAGGCTACTTCAGTTATAATCTGAAAAAAGCACTTGCAGATAAAATTATTCAGGAATCTGATCTGGATCTTGCAAATGAAAGAATCATTAAATCTGCTGAAAAACTTAAAGCTTCGGAAAAAGAAAATTTTACTGTTGATTATAAAAATCAGCATCAGATTGCACTGGAACTGGCCGAAGATTCTGCGGTTTTATTAAAAAATGAAAACTTCTTTCCATTAAAAAAAGGCTCTGTCTGCATAATAGGAAAAATGGCAGAAGAAATGAAATTTCAAGGTGGTGGTTCCAGTCATATAAAAACTGCAGAATATCCAAATGCAATTGATTCCTTTACAAAACTTGGATTTGATGTTGTTTATTCAGAAACTCTTTCCGAAGCTCAGATTAATCTTATAAAAAATCCTGAAATTCCTGTTTTATATTTTTGTGGTTTAACAGAAAAATATGAAGGCGAAGGTTTTGATAGAGAAAATCTCAAATTTCCAGAAGAGCAAATTTCGGAATTGGAAAAGCTTCTTGCAATCTCAAAAAACGTTGCTTTAATAACTTTCAGTGGTTCTCCAGTTTTAATTCCTTATGCAGATTGCGTAAAAGGGATTCTTCATATGTATTTGTGTGGAGAGGCCTGTGGGGAAGCAGTTGCTGCATTGGTCAGCGGAAAAATCAGTCCATCTGGAAAACTGGCAGAAACTTTTCCTCTTAGAATTGAAGATACTCCATGTTTTGGACATTTTGCCGGCGAAGAAGATAATGTGGAATATAGAGAAGGAATTTTTGTCGGATACAGACATTACAATTCAAAAAATATTCCTGTTCTTTATGATTTTGGATTTGGTCTTTCTTATACCCGTTTTGAATATTCAAATTTAAAGGTTCTAAAATCTGACAATGGGGACAGAGTAAAACTGCAGGTAAGTATTTCAAATAAAGGTGAATTTGCCGGCAGCGAAATTGTTCAGGTTTATGTAAAAAATCCGGAAAATCCTCAGCGGGCAAATAAAGAATTAAGGGGATTTGCAAAATTATTCTTAATGCGTGGTGAAACAAAGACTGTTGAAATTCTTCTTGATGACAATGCATTTAAGATTTACAGCACAAAAACTCATAATTTTGAAACTGTTTCTGGAACTTATGAAATTCAGGTTTGTGCTTCATTAAATGATGTCCGATTATCATCAGAAATTAGTGTAGAAGGAAAAACTTTTGAAGAACTTTATGAACCTGTTCCTGAGAATTTCTGGAAAGCAGCAGCAGTTCCTGTTCATACAAAAGGAAGTTTTACAATAAGTGATAATCTTGGAGACATGGCTAATTTTAGTATAATCGTAAAACTGTTCTTAAAAATTATGATTTTTGCAGTAAAACGAATGAACAAAGGTAAATCGCCAGATGATCCAGAAGTAAAAATTTCCATAAGCGCAATTCGTGAAAATCCATTGGAAAGTTTAATCAGTACCAGTGGAGGTATTCTTGGAAAAAAAATGGCAAAATTCTTAGTAAGACGTGCAAACAGATAAGAACAGGGGATTTCCTTGTTGTAATGAATTTCTAATTATGATAGATTAATCCACGTATCACTTCAGTATTTACTGAACATACCGGGGTGCTCCAATAGGGGCTGAGATTATACCCGAAGAGTTTCGTATGAAGCTCCAACCTGATCCGGATAATGCCGGCGGAGGAAGATATGTTTAAGTCTTCTTATTTTAAATTCATTTCATTATTTATTTGTTTAGGTTGTGCAGTTTTAACTGGCTGTGCAAAAAAATCTTCAGAATCTGCAGTTGAAACAGAAAAGAAAGAAGTTGTAGTTTATACTTACGACAGCTTTGTTGGTGAATGGGGCCCTGGTGCAGAAATCGAAAAACTTTTTGAAGAAAAAACTGGTTACGATTTAACATTTGTTGATTGTGGTGATGGTGTTCAGGTATTAAGTCGTGCTGTTCTTGAAAAAGATAATGTTCAGGCAGATGTTATTCTTGGTCTTGATAATAATATTGCTGATCAGGCAATTAAAGCTGGAATTCTTTCTTCATATAAACCAGCTGATGCAGAAAATGTAATTTCTGAAGATGTAATTGCTCAGCTTGGAAAAGACTGGCTTTTAACTCCATATGATTACAGTCATTTTGCAATGATTTACGATACAACTTCAAATGTTCCATGTCCAAAAAGTCTTCAGGATTTAACAGATCCAGTATACAAAGGTAAAATTATTTTGATGGATCCAAGAACTTCTACTCCAGGTTTAGGATTTGTTTCATGGACAGTTTCTATTTTTGGCGACAAAGTTGAAGATTATTGGACTGCTCTTAAACCAAATATTCTTACAATGGCACCAGGCTGGTCTGCAGGATACGGTTTATTTAAACAGGGAGAAGCTCCTCTCGTAATTTCTTATACAACAAGTCCTGCAAGTCATGTTGAATACGACAATGATGATACAAAAATTGCTGCAATCTTTGAAGAAGGTCATTCAATCCAGGTTGAAGGTGCTGGAATCTTATCTGGAGCTCCAAACCGTAAAGGTGCAGAAGCATTTATTGATTTCTTAATTTCAGAAGAAGCTCAGTCAGTTCTTCCATTAACACAGTGGATGAATCCTGCTAATAAAAACGTAAAACTTCCTGCATCATATGAAGCAGCTGCTCCAATTCCTGCAAAAACACTTTCTGCAGATCCAGTAGAAGTTGCTGCTGCAGTTGAAAAAGTAATGAAGGTTCTGGAATAGAATGTCTCATTTTTTTAAGGTAGTCCTGTTCACTTTAGTTCAGGCTGCCTGTTCTACAGGAGTGGCCGCTCTTATTGGAATTCCTGCCGCATTTTTTTGCAGCAGACGAAAATTCTTTGGGAGAAAGCTGCTCCTTTCTTTTTCTATAATTCCCGTTTGTATTCCAGCCTTAATTGTTGCTCTAGGTTATGTAACTTTTCTTGGAATGAATGGTGGTTTAAATCAATTTTTAATGTTTATTTTTAATCTGGAAGAACCACCAGTAAAAATTCTTTATTCATTTTTAGGATTAATTTTAGCTCAGGGATTTTATAATTTTCCTCTGGTTATGAAAAATGTAGCTGATGTTTGGGAAAGAATTCCTTCCGAACCTGCAGAAAGTGCCAGACTTCTTGGAGCCGGTGAATTCCGTATTTTTAAAACTGTTACATTTTATCAGTTAATACCTTCTATATTATCTTCTACACTTTTAGTTTTTATATATTGTTTTTTAAGTTTTATTCTGGTTCTACTTTTTGGAGGAATTGGAAATTCAACTTTAGAGGTAGAAATTTATAAAGCTTCAAGAGCTACATTGGACTTTAAAAATGCCGCATTTTTAGGACTGGCAGAAACAATTATTCTCTGCCTAATCACAATTTTCTATTCAATCATCGAACAGAAAAACTCACATTCTAAAGGAATAAATTCTCAGGTTATATTCAAAAGAAAATCTTTATCATTAAGAGAAATTGTTCCTTTTTTAATTATTCTTCTATTAATTACATTGTTTTTTATAGCACCACTTGCTGGTATTGGAATAAATGCTTTTACTACTGCAAAAAAAGGCAGTGGTTTTACATTTTCAACTTTTGAAAAAGTCTTTAAAATGAAGACCTTTATTCCATCGGTAATAACAACCTTAAAAATTGCCCTATGTACAGGATTTTTCTGTATGATTTTAGGTTTTCTTTATTCAGTTTTATTACGATTTGTTGAAAAGAAAAGCGGCAAAAAATTAAATCTTCTTTTAAAAGTAATCCCTATGCTACCGATGTGCGTTTCTTCTGTAGTGGTCGGGGTCTTAATCATTATGATGGTAAAACGAGGAAACGGAATAATTTTAGTAACAGCTCAAACATTATTATTCTGGCCTCTTGCATTCAGAGTAATATATCCTCAGTTGTCTAAAATTTCAGATTCAACAATAGACAGTGCAGTTATGATTTCAAGAAATAAATTTGATATAATAAGAAGAGTTTTACTTCCGGTAAGCAAAAAGAGTTTAATCAGTGCATTTGGATTTTGTTTTGCTGTTAGTGCTGGAGATACAACTTTGCCTTTAGTAATGGCAATTCCAAAATTCGATACTCTGTCCCTTTTTACATACAGACTGGCTGGAGCTTATAGATTTAACGAAGCTTGTGCCGCTGGATTGTTATTGGGTATTTTATGTATATTTGTTTATTTATTAAGCAATCGTCTGGTAAAATCAAAATAATTTTTTGGAGGAATTATGGCCTTTTTAACAGCAGAAAATCTTCATCAGGAATTTGATTCTGTAACGGTAAATGTTTCTTTTGAATGTGAAAAAGGAACTATGACTTCGATTGTAGGTCCAAGTGGATGCGGAAAAACCACAGTTCTTCGTTTGTTAAGCGGATTAAATTCTGTTCCTCATAAATCAATTTTAGGAATTCAGATTTCTTCTTCCGGTGCAAAAGAAGGTTCTGCAGAAAAAATTATTCTTGATGATAAAGATATTACAAACGTTCCTTCATTTAAACGTCAGATTGGAATGGTTTTTCAAAATCACAGTTTATTTGATCATTTAAATGTTATGGATAATGTTGCTTACGGTTTAATTTCTATTGGTGTAAAAAAATCTGAAGCAAGAAAAAAAGCCGTTGAATTTTTGCCTCAGTTTGAACTGGAAGGTTTTGAAAAAAGAATGCCTTCTACTTTAAGTGGTGGTGAAATGCAGAGAGTTGCTCTTGCCAGAACTTTGATTATGAATCCAAAACTGGTTTTGTTTGATGAACCTCTTTCCGCTTTAGATGCACCTTTACGAAAAAAACTGGCAGCTTTAATCAGAAAACTTCAGAAAGATTTAGGTTTTACAGGAATTATGGTTACTCATGATGTAGAAGAAGCAAAAACCATTAGTGATAAAATAATCCTTATGAGAAAAGGTCAGATTTACTGGCAGGGAAATCCAGTTGATTTTTCCGAACAGATGATTTAAGGTTTACAAAAAATTGAGGATAAAATGGCATTAATAAAACTTACAGAGAATATTTCATACTTACCTGCTTCAGAAAAACCTCTTTCCTGTGATGTAGTCTTTATTAAAACAAATAAAGCCACCTGGATTTTTGATGTAGGCTGCAATAAAGAATCTGTTGAAGAAATTAAAAAAATTGAAGGTCCAAAAAATGTTGTAATTTCTCATTTTCATCCGGATCATATTTTAAATCTAATTCGAATAAAAGCTGATAATCTTTATGTAACAAAATATACAAAAAAATATACACTTGCAGGACAGGTGCTTGAAGGAACAACAGTTTTTAATGAAGAACCTGAAATTTCTGTTGTTGAATTTCCTTCAAGTCATGCAAAAGGTTGTCTTGCTCTTGTTTGTGGTGATTATGCTTTTTTAGGTGATGGAGCTTATGCAAAACCTCGGAAAGGAAATCATTTTTACAATGTTCAGTTACTTCAGCAAATGATTCAAACAATGGAAAATCTGAATGTAAAATATTTTTGTTTAAGTCATGATGAAAATTTTGTCCAGAATAAAGAAATTGTAATAAAATTATACAAATCAATTTATTCAAGAAAAGAAGAAAATAATCCTGTTATTAGTGTAGAAGACTTTTTTAATAATGATGGCAGTGTTAAGTCAGCAGATGAACAACCCGAAATTTAACTTAGAAAAAAAATGTAACTAATTAAGGGTTAAATTCTTTACTTGAAAGATAATTCTTTAAGTTTTATAATTAAAGAATTACTTTAAATGGATTTTAAATTTGTCATGAAGAACAAAATTTTCTTTACATCATTTATTTCTCTATTATTTATAAGTTGTACTTCATTAAATATAACTCCATCTGGAACAAAACCTGATGCTTCTGGTATGAGTCCAGTTATTACAAAATTTGATTTTTCGAATCCAAAAATTCTGGAAGCAGATTTTTCAAAATACGGAAAAGCAACAGAAGAACATTTTCAAAATCCATTGTCAGACAGACATTTCTACATAACATCTTTATTTGGTCCAAGAAAAGATCCAATTACATTCAAAGCTTCTTATCATAATGGTGCTGATATGGCGGCTCCTACAGGAACTCCAGTTTATGCTTCAATGTCTGGAACTGTTGAAATTGCTACATGGCATAAAAGTTATGGAAATTATGTTGTAATCAGACATTCAAATGGATATAAAACTTTATACGCCCATCTTTCTGCCATAACAACCAGTGTTGGTGAAAAAGTAACCCAAAAAGATATGATTGGAAAAGTTGGTTCAACTGGATATTCTACTGGTCCTCATCTTCACTTTACTGCCTATAAAAATAAAAGTTATATTGATCCATTAACATTGGTTTTTAAAGATGAAGTTTTAGATCAGATGTTATTTCCAGACAGAGATATTGCCCAGTTGCATTTTATTCCAGAAACTTTATTTAAAGTAAAAGATTCTCCTGTTACTTCTGTTTCATTAGATCTTTATTATACAGTTAAAGGAAAATCTGTAATCAAAGAACCTACATTAAATTATGTTGTAAACTATGGACCTGGAGTTACAGATGTTGAATCTTTAGCAGTTTCTCTTGAAAGTAGTGGCGAACGATTTGATTTAAAAAACACTTCCATTTTGTATGATTTTACTGAAGATGATGGAACCAGAGTTGTAAGTTATGTTGCTGCTATTACAGTAGATCAGATGTCAAAATTCCTGGATATTAATTCTGATGGAGAACTTTTCATTATTCTTAATTATGGTGGTCAGGATGATAAAAGAGTTTCATCTAAGCTTTTCTATGAAAAAATTGCAAAAGCTCGTGGAAAAGTAAATAATCCGGATAGACCAAAAGATTATGCTTCAGAATGGATTCCTACTGGTATTGAACCAGACGAAACTCTTACAGGTACAGATGACATTCCAGAAGATCAGTTAACAGATTCTTCAATCATTACTTCTGAAATCAGTGAAAAATAGATTTATTCTATTCTTTAATAGAAATATATTTCTTTTTTTTATAAATGTGTCTTAAAATAAAAATCAAGGAGTCACATTTATATGAATAATTTTTCTTTTTATAGTCCAACAAAATTTGCATTTGGAAAAGATACTGAAAATCAGGCTGGAAAGCTTGTAAAAGAATTTGGCGGTTCAAAAGTATTATTGCATTTTGGTGGTGGATCTGTTGTAAAATCAGGTCTGTTGGACAGAGTAAAAAAATCTTTAGATTCAGAAGAAATTAAATATGTGGAATTAGGAGGAGTTCATCCTAACCCATTAGATACAAAAGTTTACGAAGGAATTGAACTTTGTAAAAAAGAAGGTGTTGATTTTATTCTTGCAGTTGGTGGTGGTTCATCAATCGATTCTGCAAAAGCTATAGCTTTAGGTTGTTGCTATGATGGTGACTTCTGGGATTTTTATGCATATAAAGCACAGCCAAAAGCCGCTCTTCCTGTAGGTACAGTTTTAACTATTGCAGCAGCTGGTTCAGAAGGATCTCCAGATTCTGTAATTACAAAATCAGAAGGAATGCTTAAACGTGGTTTTGGAAACGATATGATTCGCCCACGTTTCTCAATTTTAAATCCTGCATTAACACAGACTCTTCCTCCATATCAGACTGCATGTGGAGCAACAGATATTATGGCTCACGTTTGCGAACGCTATTTCACAAATACAAAAAATGTTGAAACAACTGACCGTTTATGTGAAGCAGTTCTTCTTTCAATGATTAATGAAACTCCAAAAGTAATTGCAGACCCAAACAACTACGAAGCACGTGCAAATATTATGTGGGCTGGAATGGTTGCTCATAATAACATTGTTGGTGTAGGTCGTGATCAGGACTGGAACTCTCACGGAATTGAACATGAACTTTCTGCAATGTACGATTGTGCTCATGGTGCAGGACTTGCAGTAATTATGCCAGCATGGATGACATTTGTAATGAAACACGATGTAATGCGTTTTGCTCAGTGGGCAACAAGAGTATGGGGTTGTAAAATGGATTTCTCTAATCCAGAAGCAACTGCAAAAGCTGGTATTGATGCATTTAAGGCTTTCTTAAAATCAATTGGCATGCCTTCAAAAATGAGCGAAGTTGGTGGTAAAGAAGAAGATATTCCTGCATTGGTAAAAAGCTTTGGTTTACCTGCCGGCGGAAAAACTGGTGGATTTGTTCAGCTTACTAGTGAAGATATAGCAGAAATTTATAGACTTGCTTTGTAAAGTAATATAAAGTATGCCGTTAAAACTCCGATAATTATAGTATAAAACTGTAGTTACCGGAGTTTCTTTTTTATGAAAAAGTATTTTAAAGTTTTCTGTGCATTTATTTTTATGACATTTTCAACAGGTCTTTTTGCTGCTGACTGGTATATTTGTCTTGGATCATTTAAGGATAAATTAAATGCTCAAAACAGAGAACAGATTTTAAATAGAAATAATGTTCCATCATTTGTAATTGAACATACCAGCCGAAAAGGTGAAAAGTTATTCCGCGTTCTATTGGATGAACCTATTAAAACTGAAAAAAAAGCAGAACAGAGAAAAGTTGAACTTGAAAAAAATCTAACTTCAAAAGGTTTAACTATTAATGGCATCTGGTACTATCAGCCATATGCTTCTTCATTAAAAAAACGTGTTCCTCCGTTAAAATCAGCTGTAACATCAGAACCTAAAAAAGAAACTAAAGTTGAAGAAAAAAAAGAAACTGTAACTGAAGAAAAGAAAGATGAGAAAGCTGAAGAAAAATCAGAATCATCTTATGAACCAGTAATTGTTCCAAGTGAAAATAATAATGTAATTGTTACAGAAGAAAATAATCCGGATTCAGAAAAAAATGATTCTGTTGAAACAGTTGAAGAAATTAAGGAAGAATCAACAGAAGAAGTTTCAGATGCAGCTCAGGTGATTGAACAGGAATCTGGAAATGAAGTTGAAGAAATTATCGAAGAAAATCCAGAGCAGGAAACAACTGATATTACTAAAGAAGAAAACGAAACAACTAAGGAAAATGTTGAAGAAACTGAAAATGTAACAGAAAATGCTGAAGAAGGCGAAACTGTTCAGGAATCAGTTTTATCAGAAACTTCAGGTGAATCTTTAGAATCAGAAGAAACAGAATTGGAAGAAGCTGAGAAAACAGAAACCAGCGAAAATCAATCTGAATCTATAGAAGAAAAAACAGAAATAGAAGAAACTCCTTCTTCCGAAAACAATCCTGATGTAGAAAAAACTGAAATAGAAGAATCAGTTTCCGTAGATAAGGATAATTCTAACAGTTCAGTTGTAAAAGAAGTTGTGGAAGGAAAAGACATTCAGAACAAAGATACTTTAAACTTAATGGAAGAAACTGAAACAAAAGAAAATACAGAATCAGAAGTTGAAGAAAAAATTGAAGAAGCAGAAACTTTACCTCCTGAATACTTAATTGATGTTCCTGCCAAAGAACCATACAAAGAAAAGATTCAGGATTTAATAGAAGTTTACGGAACTGCTGAAATGTAATCTTGAAAATATTTGTAATTCTTCATAGACTTTTACATATGAAGAATTACGTTAATTGGGCAATATTAGCCCCGGGTATAATTGCCAATTCTATGGCACAAGCAATGAGCGGTTCTGTAAAAAACGGTAATACAAAAATCCGTCTTTATGCAGTTGCAAGCAGAAACTTAAAGAGGGCAGAAGAATTTGCCACAAAATGGGGTTTCGAAAAATCATACGGTTCATACGAAGAATTGTATAATGATCCTGAAGTTGATGCAGTTTATATTGCAAATCCACATGCATTTCATTTTGAAGCTGCAATGGAATGTTTAAATCACGGCAAAAATGTACTTTGTGAAAAACCTGCCGGATGTAATATGCAGCAGCTGGAAACCATGATTGATACAGCGAAAGAAAAAAATCTTTTCTTTATGGAAGCAATGTGGACCGCTTACAATCCATGTGTTAATAAAATCTGCCAATGGATTGCTAACGATAAAATAGGAAAAATCAAACACATTCAATCATTCTTCTGTAACAGAATTCCTTTTGATCCAAAAAATCGTTTATGGGATCCTGAACAGGCTGGTGGCGCATTATTAGATTTAGGAATTTACAATATTTTCTATGCAATGAAAGTAAATTCTTTTAGTCCAATTGCATCTCGAAGTTCAACTGTAAAAATTGAAAATAGTATTGACTGCTGGAACAGTGTAAATCTTACTTTTGAAAATGGAGTTACAACTTCTTTCCAGAGTGCATGTGACAGACCTGCCGGTTCAAATTCTCATGATGCAATCATTTATGGTGAAAAAGGTTTTATTACTGCCGAAAATTTCTTCTTTGCTCAAAAAGCTGATCTTCATACTTACATAAATACCTGGGGCAACGAAAACGAAATCACAGAAACTATAAATGAACCTTTCTCTGTAAATGGATACGAATATGAAGTTCAGGCTGCTACTGATCATATTTTAAAAGGGGAACTGGAAAGTTCTGTTCATCCTCATTCACATTCTATTGCACTTTGTAAAATAATGGATGAATTAAGAAAAGACTGGAATATGAAATATCCGTTTGAATAATTAATTTGTGAATTTCAGATAAATCATGTTACAATAAAATATATCTAAAAAAAGAGAGTTGAGTATGGAAAAAGTAAATTATATCCCTTTAAATCCACGTCAAAAGAAATGCTTGTTAATTAGTGTAATTTTTCAGGCTTTAGTTTTCATTACCCCAATGATTTTGTTGCTGCCTTTTTCATTAATGATTGGATTATTCACATTCAGTGAATATTTAAATCTAGTAAGAATCCCAGCTGTAACAGTTTCAGGTTTCTTATTGATTGCCTGTGGAATTATTCAGGCAGTATTAACATATCGTTTACCAAAACTTTATGATGGAACACCTGAATCAGAAAAGAAAATTAATTCAAGAGTAAAGATTTATTATTATGCAACTATTGCCTGTACAATTATTTTTAATATTCTGTTTATTATTCTTACATCAGTAATGGCAAAAGTTTATAACTTACATATTGAAGCAATGGGTAATAATGATTTATTACTTCCAATGTCATTCTTCCATATTGGTATAATGCTGGTTTATTCAGTTTTATGTGATGTTCTCTACATTCGTATTTTTGAACTTTCAATCAGTCATATTCCATACAATAAAAAAGAAATGCCTTTAAATTTGATTAACCGTACACTTTTAAGTACAAGTTTTTCTTTATTAGGTACAATTTTCTTTATGCTTGCTGTAATTTCAATTCCAAAGGTTTATGAATCTGGTCGCTTAAAAATGATTTATACAGCAATTCCATTTATTGTTTTGAATATTATTGTTTTTATAATTACTCAGTATGTTCTTATAAAAGATGTTTCAAATGTATTGAATAAGATTTTTGATGTTACAATTAAAATTTCTGATCGTAATTATGACTTTGAACCAGTTGCTATTGAAAATCGTTCTGAATTAGGTTTGATTATTAATAACGTAAATGTTATGCGTAAAATAACAAATAATATTCTTTATGATGTTCAGTCATCTGCAAAAACAACTGAAGAAAATTCCAACAAGGGAATTGAAAAGATGCAGGAAACAAATAACAATGTTGCATCAATTACACAGGCAATTACTCTTGTACGAAATGAAATGGAAAATCAGTCGGCAGGTGTAACAGAAGCACAGGCTGGAGCAGAAAGCATTACAAATTCTATTGAAAACTTGAATACAATTATTGAAACACAGGCAGCAGAAGTTACACAGTCAAGTGCCGCTATTGAAGAAATGGTTGCAAACATTGATTCAGTAATTAGAATTCTTGAAAAGAACTCTGTTTCAGTTGGGGCTCTTTCAAATGCTTGTGATGAAGGTAAAACTGTAATTGAAGCTGCCGTAAATACTGCAAAAGTTGTAGTTGAACAGTCTCAGGCTATTACAGAATCATCTAAAGTTATTAATTCTATTGCAAGTCAGACAAATCTTCTTGCTATGAATGCAGCAATTGAAGCCGCACATGCAGGGGAAGCTGGTAAAGGTTTCTCTGTAGTTGCTGATGAAATTCGTAAACTTTCAGAACAGTCTTCAAATCAGTCAAAACAGATTGATGGAAACTTAAAGAATCTTTCTGCTGCTTTGAACAATATTACAAATGATATTTCTGGTGTATCTGAAAACTTCCAGAATATTTATCAGCTTTCACAAACTGTAAAAGATCAGGAATCTGTAATTTCTAGAGCAATGGAAGAACAGACTTCTGCAAACCATCAGGTACTTGAAGCAATGCGTTCTATTACAAATACAACAAGCGATGTAAAAAATGCTGCTCAGGTAATGAATGAAAATGGAAAACAGATTGTAGAAGAAATGGTTAATCTTTCAAAAGTAACAACTCTTGTAAATGATTATATGCAGCAAATTGATGATTATTCTAAGACAATTACAAATTCCGTTCAGCACAGTATTGATGCCAATGGAATTACCGCTGCATCTATTTCTGGTGTAATGAATGAACTTAACACTTTCAAACTTACAACAACAGATACAACTGATGAATTATAAAAAATGGTTAATATAAAGTAAATATTTCAAAAACTTACTACCAGTCAGTAAGCACCCACGCAGCACCGCGAGCTAACTCGCTTGACGCTAAGGTCGGTATGGAAACTATCATTCCGCCCTTAGAGCCATGCTGGTGGTATGCTTCCTTCCCGTAAGTTTTCGAAATATTCATCTAATTTAAGGGATTAAAATAAACATCTAAAATGTCACCGTATATTTTATCATGAGGTTTTTATGACTACTACTGAAAAATATCTGGCAATGAATAATGAATTTTGCCGTTTAAGAGATGCAATTTATGCAGATGTAGAAGAAGCCGATGAAGATCCAAAGGTTCAGAAATCTGTAGAAATGGCATTAGGAGTGTTGGTTCAATATCTTGATTATTATAAAGAATTGAATGATATTAAAACCCGACAGAAGCAATAATTATGATAAATCCAATTTATGGCAATAATCCAATACCAAGAATTAATGGTGTAAGAGGTTATACAAAAGAACAGCAAAAAAGAATCATTGAATCTGTGGAACAGGAAAGTCAGATTAGAATGGAAGCAAGAGAATATCTGAAAAACTTCCAGAATCCAGAAAATCTGAGTTTTGCAGAATTATTGGACGAAGCTAGAAAAGAATCTTAAAAAAAAATGGGTACTGAAATAAATCGGTACCCATTTTTTTTGCTATTACGGCTCGTGAGCCGGTGCGCATGCTTGCAGGCGCACAAACAACCACCCGCTATGCGGGTGTGAGATAAATGCTTATAGCAAAAAAGAGCTTTCCTCGAAGGTGTACAATAAGATTGTTCAAGTCTATTGCATAACACCAAGGAGGAAAGCTAGTTGGCAAATCAAAATAACTCATTGAGTCATACAAAATGGATGTGTAAATACCACATAGTATTTACACCTAAATACAGAAGAAAAGCGATATATGCACAGTACCGAGACAGTATTGGACAGATAATACGCCAGTTGTGTAATTACAAAGGTGTGGAAATCATAGAAGGACACTTAATGCCCGACCATGTACACATACTAGTAAGTATACCACCAAAATACAGTGTGTCGCAATTTATGGGATATTTAAAAGGCAAGAGCAGCCTGATGATATTTGATAAACATGCGAACCTGAAATATAAGTTTGGAAATCGCCATTTTTGGGCAGAAGGATATTATGTAAGTACAGTTGGCTTGAATGAAGCTACAATTGCAAAATATATCCGGGAACAAGAAGCCCACGATATAGCGATGGACAAAGTAACTGAAAAAGAATATGAAGACCCTTTTAAGGGTAGTAAGTAGTACCAAAGGCCTTTTAAGGGCCTGCGGGTGACAAGCTGCAATAGGCTTGAACGTATGTGAAAGCGTGGGACTTGAGTCTCAGCTTGAGAACCTAGCCTTATAGGCTAAGTGCAAACCACCCGTTTTACGGGTGGTTATGATTTCTAATTTTTATTTTGTTTTAAATCCGTCGATTCGGGATTTCATCTTATCTACAGAAATTGTATTATTTTCAACACAATCGTTTACATTATTTAAGATTGAATTCAAATTATCAGAAACTGAAGTTGTCTGCACAAGGGATTCAGAAATTGAATTTGATGATGTAACAATATTTTTTGTATTTTCGTAAACATTATCTGTGTGCTGACGTTGAGAAACTGCCAGTTCTTTAATTGAAGCAATTGATTGTACAACTTCTTGAGTTGCTGAAAGAGTTTCTGTTGTACCAATTCTCTGTTCTTCAACTGATTCTGCAATTCTTCTAACAATATCTGCAGTTTGAGCAACACCGTTATTAATTGATGAGAAAGAATTTTTAGCTTCTGTCATGGCTGTTACACCATTTTGAATTCTTTCGGCCATTTCTGACATGCTTTTTGTAACAGTCTGAACATTCTTTGAAGTTGTAGCTGCAAGACTTCTAACTTCATCTGCAACAACGGCAAATCCTTTTCCAGATTCACCGGCATGGGCAGCTTCAATTGCGGCGTTCATTGCAAGAAGATTTGTCTGGGAAGCAATATTTTGAATCATGGCAACAGTATGAACAACTTCTTCAGAAGACTGCTGAATTAAACTGATTGCTTCTTCGGCAGTATTAATTGAATTCATACCATTTTCACTGGCAATTCGTAATTCTTCTGTAATAGTATCTGCTTTTTTTGTTGTATCAGAAATGCTTACAAGATTTTGAGCAGTTTCTTCTACGGAAGCAGATGCTCTTTCCATTGCATAACTTTGATTTACAACCTGATCTTCTACCTGTTTTGCGCTGTCTCTAAGACTTTCAATATCAGCATATGTAAGGTTAATAATTTCGTTTGTTTTCTTTTCTTCCAGTTCAATTGATTGAACAGCATTTTTCATAGAATCCAAAGCTTCAATAGATCTGGATGAAGAATCTGTTAAAATTCTAGCTGAATCTGCAACATTATAAGTTTCAGTTTTAAGGCTGCTGATTATTTCTGAAAGTTTATCTGTAAGACCATTTAATGAACTTGTAAGAACACCAATATCATCATTAAGAGAAATATTAATTCGGCGGGAAAGATCTCCAGACTGTTCAAGTTCATGAATTACATTTGAAACGTTCTTGATTCGTTTTTTCATTTCAAAACAAACAATTACAAAAAGTCCCATGCATTCAATAAAATTAAGAACAATACAAATAATTCCGTATGTAATAAATTCTTTCATTACATTTGTATCGCTGGTAACATTGTCTCCATAAAGTAAACCATAGCCTGTGGAATAAGCATTAACTCCCATATAAACAAGAGTAACTGCTGCAATCAAAAGAATTTTATAAGCAATAGGACGATTGTGTTTTCTTCCGTATGTTTTGATATCATGAATTTGAAGTTTTTCACGGAAAGGAATGAACAAAAGATCAAAATAGTAAATTTCATAAAGGGAAAGAATAGTTCCAATACAAACTGCCTGCAGCAAAATAATTGCAAATCTTGATGGTGTAAAAACATAAACCCCATTAATAAAGTCGATTACACTAACAGAAGTTTGTCCAATAATAAAACCAATTGAGTTTTCTATAAAAATGCAGATGTTAATTTTCTTATTAACCTTTCCTGCCAAAACAGAATCCTTTTCAGAAACTGCTTCAGCATTTTGAATTCTTTTCCCAAGTTCATTCATTGGTGAAAGAATTTTAAGGAATATTAGTGCAAAAATAAATGCAAGAATTGTTACTGCTCCAATAGTTGTTCCAATTCCTTTAAAATACTGATCAGGTGTGCGATAAAGAAGTGTAAGCTGCTGCCATCTTAATGATAATGCCCCGATGTAACCACCTAAAAGTGTAAGAGGAACAAAACGGGTAATAATACTATTTGCAAATTTATTCATAATTGCTCTCCATTAAAAAATTTGCTTTTATTTATAAAAATTAGTCGCTTACCATTTTAACACTAAAAAGTATAAAAATCATTACTTAAATCCTAAGAATAGTTTTTTTATTTACCTGAATAAATTCTTAATGTAAAATATTATTATGAAAAAAATGTTAGTTTCGTTAATTTCGTCTATTATGTTATTTGGTTGTACAAGTACAAAGGCATTTGAAAGTCAAACAGAGAAAATTAATCTGAAGGGAAATCCTACAACAGGATATACCTGGACATATGAAATTGAAAATGAAGACATTATAAAAATTGAAGAACAGATTTTCTATCAGGGTGATGAACATATAGCTGGAGCACCAAGTTTATTTGTATATACAATTTCATCTCTAAAACCTGGAACAACAGAAGTAAAATTTGAATATAGTAGAAGCTGGGAAACTGGTTCTGCAATAGAAACCTTAGTTTATAAAATTTCTGTTGATAAAAAAGGAAAAATTGAAGTATTAAAAAATAACTAAACTTATACGGGGAAGGTAAATTATGGCTTTAGAATGTCCTGCTTGTGGTGGACATATGGTTTTCAATGTGAAAATCAACAAATTGCAATGTGAATATTGTGACAGTGTTTTTGAACCTGATACATATTCCAAAAAGAATGACGGTGTTGTAACAAAAGATATTGAAACAATGAAAATGGATCGTTATTCATGTAAGAAATGTGGTGCAGAACTTTGTGCTCCCGCAGAACAGATTGTTTCTTATTGTATGTATTGTGGCGGAGAATCGGTTTTATTGGAAAAGGCATCAGAAATTGAACGTCCGGAAAGTATAATTCCTTTTGCAATTTCAAAGGAAGAAGTAAAAGAACAATACGAAGAATCTTTAAAAGGCATTCACTTTGTTCCAAAAAGTTTTTCAAAATCAAAATTTATTGAAGGATTCAGAGGAATTTATATTCCATACTGGCGGACAAGAGTTCATCTTAAAAGTCAGTTAGTTGAACTTGAAGGAAAAGAAATTACATCAAGTGGCAGTACAACTTATACCAGATATTATGATTATAATGTAACCGTAAAAGATAAAGTAATTGATAGTGGGGTTTATGATGCTTCTTCGGATTTAGATGACAGTCTTGCAGCTACAATTGCTCCTTTTAATGAAGATTCAATTGTTCCGTTTAATGCATCATATCTGGCAGGATTTTATGCAGATAAAGCTTCTACTCCAGTTACAAATTATGATGAATCAATAAAAACTTATACTTCAAAGAAAATTCAGAAAGATCTGGAAGAATTGACAGAAGGTGTAGTTACTGAAGAAAAATTAATTTCAGAAAAGGTTACTTATGAACCGGAAAAACCAGGAACTTCATTGTTCCCAATCTGGTTTTTAACCTGGCGAAAAGGAAACAGAGTTGCTTATTCTATGATGAATGGTGAAACCGGAAAACTTTCTGCTGAAATTCCTGTTGCTTATGGAAAATTGTTTTTATGGGCCTTTATTGCAATTCTTGTTGTTTTTGGAATCTTAAATCTTTTTCCTACATTTTTCCTTCCTCTTAATTTAAGCTGCTATGCTTCATTCATCCTGGTATTTTCGACAATGTTCTTAAATGGTCGAATTAAAATTGTTTATTTAAGAGAAAATCATATTTATGATTTAGGAAATAATTCGTACTTTAAGAAAAATAAAAATAAATCTGGAAAAGAAAAGACTAATCCTCTGACAAAATTCCTGACTTTTGCACAAATCGGATTATTGATATTTGGCGGTTTTCTTGGAACAGCAATAGTTGATCCTTCAGATATTAATTTTTTCTATAAAGTTATGATTATTGTTCAGCTTATAACTATCCTTAAGTCTGGTAATAAAGTATTTAAGATTAAAAGTAAGATAGCAATTATTCCATTGGTTTTAAGCATTCTGATTCAAATTAGTGGAGTTATTCTTTCTGGTCCAGATAAACCTCAGGATTTCTGGTACCTTGCAATTACAATTTCCTGTCTGATTGGAATGATTTTGAATTTTCTTACATGTATTTATTACATAAACTTTATGGTTACAAGACCGGCTCCAAATTTCTATTCTCGTGAGGGGGCTAAAAATGATCTTTAAAATTAATTTTAAAACATTATTCATTTCGCTGATTTTATTAGTTTCATCAGGATTTTTGTATGCTGCAAATCCAATTATTCTGGATAAAGCCGATTTACTTTCGGAAGAAGAAGAACTGTCCCTTACAAAAACGATGGAAGGAATTCTTGAATATGGTGGAGTTGCTTTTGTTTCTAATGGCAAAGAAGATTCATATTATGGAGAAGCCAGTGATTTAGCAAAGAAATATTGTAAGGAATTTTTTAATGGTGCTTCTGGAACAGTTTTCCTGATTGATATGTATAATCGTCGTATTGAAATTTTTTCAACAGGAAAAATTTATCAGATTATAAATAAAACTCGTGCTAATGGTATAGCTGATAATGTTTATACTTATGCCAGTGCAGAAAATTATTATGATTGTGCCCGTTTAGTTTATGAACAGATGATTCAGGTTCTGGATGGTGGCGAAATTTTTATACCAATGCGATATGTAACTAATTTGTTAATTGCAATTGGTCTTGTATTTTTCGTAATTTATTTACTAGCCGTAAAAGGTCGTAAATCTTACAGTTTTAATAATGATGATCTTGAAGTAATTAAACCTTCCTCTACGGAAAAAGATGACTATCTGATACCTGGAAAAATGGTTATGACAAAAGAAGTAAAAACTACTAGTTCCAGTGGTGGTTCCGGCGGGGGCAGAGGTGGAAGTTCCGGTGGCGGCGGAGGCGGTGGTGGAGGCGGCCACAGCTTCTAAAAGTATGCATTTATGTACAATAATTATAGTTAATCATTCAATTAAAACTTCTTGTTTTCTATGATATTCAGAATATTAGAGAGGAAAACTTATGAGTGATGTGATTTTTGTAAATGCCGGACAAGATAAAAACAAAATCAGTCGGGATATTTACGGACACTTTAGTGAACATCTGGGCCGTTGTATTTATGGAGGTTTCTGGGTTGGTAAAGATTCAGAGATTCCAAATATTAATGGCTATAGAAAAGATGTTGTAGAAGCTTTTAAAGAAATTGGAATTCCAAATATTCGCTGGCCAGGGGGATGTTTTGCTGATGAATATCATTGGAAAGACGGAATTGGACCAAACGAAAACCGCAAAAAAATGATTAATACTCATTGGGGCGGAGTCGTAGAAGATAACAGTTTTGGAACTCATGAATTTTTAGGTTTATGTGAACTTCTTGACTGTAAACCTTATATCAGCGGAAACGTTGGTTCTGGAACAGTTCAGGAAATGTCTGAATGGGTTGAATACATAACTTTTGGCGGTGAATCACCAATGTCAAAACTTCGGGAAGCAAACGGTCATAAAGAACCATGGAAACTTCCTCTTTTTGGTGTAGGAAACGAAAGCTGGGGTTGTGGCGGAAATATGCGTCCTGAATATTATGCAGATTTGTATCGTCATTATCAGACTTATGTTCGTCAGTATGGTCCAGATAAAATCTTCAAAATTGCCTGTGGACCAAGTGGTGCTGATTATAACTGGACAGAAGTGTTAATGAAAAATGCCGCATATTGTATGGACGGTCTTAGCATGCATTTTTATACAGTTCACCCAAGTTTTGAACATAAACAGAGAGCTTTGGAATTTGAAAAGAAAGACTGGTATTCAATGCTTTCTACTTGTATTTCCATTGAAGATATTATTCAAAAACATTCTGACATTATGGACAAATATGATCCTGATAAGAGAATTGCTCTTGTTGTAGATGAATGGGGTACATGGCATGAAGTTGAAGAAGGTACAAATCCAGGTTTCCTTTATCAGCAGAATTGTGTTCGAGATGCTTTAGTTGCCGGACTTTCTTTGAATATTTTTAATAATCATTCAGATCGTGTACGAATTGCAAACATTGCACAGGCTGTAAACGTTCTTCAGTCTCCAGTTTTAACTGAAGGTAATAAGATGATAAAAACTCCAACCTGGTATGTTTTCAGAATGTATAAAGCACATCAGGATGCTGATTTACTGGAATCAACTGTTATAACAGAAAAAGTAGGTTTTGAAGATTCACCAAAAATCAATGCAATTTCATGTTCTGCAAGTCATAAAGAAAATGTTTATACATTAACTTTGACAAATGCAGAGTTGGAAGCAAAACATTCTGTAAAAATTACACTTAGCGGATTAAAAAATAAAATTAAATCTGCAAAAGCAACATATCTTTCTGGAGAAAAAATGAATTCTGCAAATACTTTCGATTCACCAGAACAGGTTGTAGAAAAATCTTTAGCTGTAAAGATTAATGGTGCAGAAGAAATTGCAGTAGATTTACCACCAATGAGTGTTGCTCAAATTACAGTAGAAATCTAATGGAAAACAAAAAAGACCCATGCCCAGTTTGTGAAACAAAAAAACACTTACTGGCAATGGAAATGACACCAGATATTCTGGAAGAAATGGCAGAAAATGAGCATTATGCAGATGCAATTGATGATGAAAATTATCAAAAAAGACTTGTGATTTGTAGAAATTGTAAGGATTTGCAGCAGGAAATGACTTGCGGACAATGCGGATGTTTTGTCCAATTAAGAGCTAAACATTCAACTGCTCATTGTGCTATGGGAAAATGGTAAAAAAAAAGACTGTCTGAAAAAAAAACAGACAGTCTTTTCGTTTTTAAACTATATCAAGAAAATTATGCTTTGAACATTTTAATAAGAGCATCCATTTCATCAATGTTAGATTTAGTTTCTGCTGCAAGATTTGAAACACTCTGAGCTGCATTACTAATCTGATCAGAACCAGATGTCATTTCGTCCATTGAATGCTGAATAAGCTGAGAAATCTGTGTAACTTCATTCATATCAGCTTTAACATCTTCAATACCGTTTTTAAGTTCAATAGATTTATCATTTACTTCAGATGCCTGAGATTTCATGTTGCTTAATGATTCAAGAATGTGATGGGATGCAATTTCCTGTTCTTCCATTGCATTATTAATCTGCTGCATAAGAGAATCGGTTGCACTAAGCTGGGATACAATTGAATCAAAAGAATCCTGAGAATCTTTAGAAAGATTTACAATTTCCTGAATAGATTCTGTAATATTCTGTAATTCTACGCTGATGTTTTTAGATTGAGCACTAGAAGTTTCTGCAAGTTTTCGAATTTCATCTGCAACAACAGAGAATCCTTTTCCGGCTTCCCCTGCATGGGCTGCTTCAATTGCGGCGTTCATGGCCAAAAGGTTAGTCTGACTTGCAACTTTTGCAATCATATTATTTGCCTGAAGCAATGTTTCTGACTGCTGTGCCATTTGATTAACACGCTGACCAACAATTTCTATTTTTTTGTTACTTTCAGAAACATTAGAATCAAGAATATTAAAGCTGGTAGACATTTTCTTAACAGAATTATTAACAGAAGTAATATTTCCAAGCATCTGTTCAATTGCACTTGAAGAAGAAGAAATGCCTTCGACCTGAGCATTAACAAGATTTACCAGATTTTCTACAGTAGTTGCAGACTGAACCAAAACATCCGAAGTACCCTGAACAGCCTGACTCTGATTAATAGTCTGCTGACGAACACTGTCAATATTTGAAATGATTCTTGATGTAGCAATTGAACTTTCTTCAGAGTTTGTTCCAAGATTTTCAACAATATTTTTAAGAGAAAGTTGAGCGTCTGCAAGTTTAATCATACTGCCCTGAAGAACTTCGATAAACTTATTAACACTATTCTGAACATCAGAGAATTCATCGTGACCTTTTACTTCAAGTCGCTGGGTTAAATCTGCATCTCCAGAAGAAAGAACTCTTAATGATTTATTAACTGCTTTAATTCTTCTTGTAACGAGACGGTAAATTACAATTCCAAATACAATGAGAAGAACTCCAGAAAGAATTGTACTGATAATCATAAGAGGAATAAGAACAGAGTTTGAAATTGTAAGGATTTCATCTAGAGGTTCACATAAAACAAAAGTTGTAACAACTGCTCCCTTATCATTTTTGATTGGGAAATAATCAGCAAGATAATCTGTTGTTCCAAGTTTAATTTGTTTTACTACAGATTTTCCTTCATTGAGCTGAGCATTAATCTGAGCATCTTCTAATTGAGAACCTTTAATACCTTCAATTGAACTGAACGTATATTTTGAACCATCAAGAATAGAGAATTTCATATCAGTAATGTTTGCAATCTGATTTACAAATTCATCAGTAGTAACTCTTGCCCGAACACAAATAGCAGCAACCTGTTCCCCACGGAATTCGATTGGAACTGCACCTTCGGTATAAACAATACCGTTTTCATTAAAAATACCAAAAGCAGGACTACCATGCATTGCAGCATTTTTAATACCAGGGTTAATTTCAGTACCAAATTTTGTATCTGTTAATTGATTTCCTGCCATATCAAAGAAAAGTACATTTTCAAGTTTAAAGGATTCTGTACCAGCACGGCATTGATTGTTTAAGTATAATGGATCGTGACCTTTTTCTGCATAAGCGCCCTGGAAAGAATTTTTGTACCACATGGAAGCTCTAATCATATTCTGCATGAGCAAATCAACCTGAGCATTTACGACTTCTTCGCTTTTTTGAATTGATTGTTCAGCTGATGCAATAAAACCTGTAGTCAGACGATTTTTCATAACCACAATAAGAATGGAAGAATAAATAATTAAAGCACAAATAATCCAGGCTCCAATCTTAAGTGTAACAGAAGAGTGTCTCTTTTTCATAAAAAAACTCCTGAAAAATGGAAATGAATGAGTTATATTTACACTTTATTAAATTGGATTCGTAAATTATACAGGAAATCCCTTATATTTCCAATAGTTTTATTAATGCATAGGTGAGATGCCGAAACCAGTTCGGCATGACAAAGAAGTAATGTCATCCTGAACTTGATTCAGGATCC
>JAKSTJ010000031.1 GCA_024402635.1 Treponema sp.
TCACGAAACAAACTTCTGTTTAATTCCTGAAGTTCCTTTTGAAATGGAAGGTGAAAACGGATTCTTAGCATGTCTTGAAAGACGTTTACAGAAACGTGGTCATGCAGTAATTGTAGTATCAGAAGGCGCAGGACAGGATTTACTTGCTTCAACAGGTGCTACAGATGCTTCTGGAAATAAAAAACTTGCTGATATTGGTGTTTACCTTAAATCAGAAATTGAAAAATATTTCAAAGCAAAGAAAATGGAAATCAATCTTAAATATATTGATCCTTCTTATCAGATTCGTGCTTCTGTAACAACAGCATTTGACTCAATTTATTGTGAACGTCTTGGAAACAACGCTGTTCATGCTGCAATGGCTGGTAAAACAAAATGTGTAATCGGTCTTGTTCATGATAAATTTGTTCATATTCCAATTAAAGCTGTAACTGCTCACAGAAATGCTGTTGATCCAGAAGGTTCAATGTGGCGAGATACACTTGATGCAACTGGTCAGGCTATCTTTATGGTAAATGATCTGGATAATGCTCATGCTAAAATGGCTGCAGCTGTTGCCGGTGCAAAATCAAAACCAAGTGAACAGAAAAAATCTAAATAATTTTTATTTTTTAGAATAAATACAAAGGTGTCTTAAATTAAGGCACCTTTTTTTATTGTTATAATATAGACAAAAATAATAAGAGACTGTAGTATAACTTCAATCTGGAGGAAATATGAAAAAATATTTATTGAGTTTAGTATTCTTGTTTGGAATTGTTGCAGCTTGTTTTGCACAGGAAAATGAAATCAAATACTATAAGGATGCAAAAAAGGGTTACGAAGGTTATGCCATGACAATGTATTTAGGTTCAATGGCAAACTTTGGATTTGGTCCAGAAGTAGATCCAGCTGATATTATGAAAGAATTAACAAATGAATTTAAAAAATCGTTTGAAGAAGTTTATCCATTATCAGATTATCAGTACTGGCTTGTTGATGAAGCAATGAGTACATATCCTGTTAATCCAGGAGATTTCTACCTGACTTTCATAGCAGAATCAGAAGATGCTGAAGAAGGTTTACTTGTTATTATTTGTTCAACATATGATGGAGATTGTTATTCATCGTATATTGTTTCAGAATCTGATTTATACAAACTTGATGATTTGTTCTAATTGTAACTTAATGAATTAATATTTTATGAAAAACTGTCTGTATTAAAACAGGCAGTTTTTTTTGTTTAAATTTTAATAAAAGCGAAATCTCTTATTTTTAATCAATTCTGTTTGTGGTAAAATAGGGGACAGAGGAAAAAAAATGAAAATTTGCGAAAAACTTACTTTTGTTTGTGATAAAAATGAACTTTCTGGTGTAAAGAAAATCAGTAAAAGAGTTGGTCAGGATGTTCAACTGGTATTTGGTTTTGAACCTGATTTTAAGGAAGAAGTTTCTGGTCCTTCAGTTGTTTTCGGAACTTTGGGAGAATCAAAATTAATCGAAAAATACCTTCAGAATACAAATGAAATTTCAGGTAAGAGAGAAGTTTTCGGATTTTTTGTTGATAATGAAAAAATTGTAATTGCGGGAAGTGATAAACGTGGTACCATTTACGGACTTTTTCATTTGTCAAAACTTTTAGGTGTTTCTCCTCTTGTTGATTGGGCTGATGTTTTACCTGCAAAAAAAGATTCTTTTGAAATTCCTGCAGATTCTTTTATTTCTAAAGAGCCAAGCGTTCGTTTCCGCGGATTTTTTATAAACGATGAATGGCCTGCTACCGGTAACTGGTGTAATAAACGTTTTGGCGGATTTAATGCAAAAATGTACGAACATGTTTTCGAACTGTTGCTTCGTATGAATGGAAACTATTTGTGGCCTGCAATGTGGTCTGGTCGTTTTAGTGATGATGGTCCAGGTTTGTTAAATGCGGAACTTGCAGATGAATTGGGCGTAATAATGGGAGCTTCTCATCATGAACCTTGTTGCCGTGCTGGAGAAGAATATCGTTATCTTCGTGGTAAAGATTCAATTTACGGAGATGCATGGAATTTCCGTTCCAATGAAAAAGGTATTACAAAATTCTGGGAAGACGGATTAAAAAGAAACGGAAAATTTGAAAATGTAATAACTGTTGGTATGCGTGGTGAAGCTGATACTGCCATTATGCAGAATGCAACTCTTAAAGATAATATTGATTTACTTCGTGATGTAATTAAAACTCAAAATCGTCTTATCCGGGAAAATGTAAATCAGGATTTAACAAAGGTTCCAAGAATGCTTGCTTTGTATAAAGAAGTTGAGCCTTATTTCTATGGAGATAAAAAAACAAAAGGTTTAATGGATGATCCTGAATTGGATGGTGTAACATTAATGCTTTGTGATGATAATCATGGAAATCTTCGTACAGTTCCAACAGAAAAAATGCGTTCTCACAAAGGCGGCTATGGTATGTATTATCATTTTGATTATCATGGTTCACCTTATAGTTATGAATGGATTAATACAACTGCTTTACCAAAAGTTAAGGAACAAATGACTGCTGCTTATGATTTTGGAATTCGTGATTTATGGATTGTAAATATTGGTGATGTAATGACCAATGAATTTCCATTAAATTATTTCCTTGATCTTGCCTATGATTACGAAAAATATTCTGCAGAAGATTATACAACTCAGAAATGGACAAAAGAATGGGTAGACCGTCAGTTTGCTTCGTTATCCGAATCTCAGCGGGAAGATGTAAATTTTATTTTGAATACATACACAAAACTTACTCATATGCGCCGTACAGAATGTTTGCAGCCAGATACTTTCCATCCTGTAAATTTCTCTGAATCAGATAAAATTCTTGAACTTGCAGAACAGGTTATTTCAAAAGCCGGAAAATTGTATTCTGAAAATGTAAAAGCCAGCAGTGAAGAAGTTATGAATGTTTTAGCATGTTCATCTGATACAGGTCATGTAAAAAATTCTTCAGATTCAAATACAGGACTTTTTGCTCAGGTAATTTACCCTGCTTTAGGAACAATGAATGTTTTACGAATGCAGCTGTACAGTGGAAAAAACAAATGGTTTGCAAAACATGGTGGTCTTGTAGCAAATTATTATGCTGATGTAGTTCGAAAATGTCTTGCTTTTGATAAAATTCTTGTTGATGAATACGATAAAATAGCTGATGGTAAATTCTATGCAGAAGGATGGTCTGAACATTTTGGATTTAAAAACTGGTGTGAAGCAGAAAATCATTATCCAACTTATACTTATGTAGAACCAACCAGAAAAGGCCGATTCTTTGTTTTTGTTGATGGTTCTGAAAAAACTACAACTGGTCAGGATTGGACAGACAGAAATCTTTATACAGACAGTTTTAAAAATCCTGATGTAGAAAAAACTTATGTTTATATTGCTAATTCTTATAATCCGGGAGTTATTTACGAAGTTTGTTTAGAAAATCCTGAAAATCAGCAGTTTGTGGATTATAAAATTGAAAAAATACCTTACTCTTACGGTTTTGAAAAAGAAACTTCTCAGCTGGAAAGAATAGTTCTTAAAATTGACAGAGCAAAACTTGCCGCATCTTCTAAAAAGACAGATGTTCTTGTAATAAAGGCAAATGACGGACACGGTGCAAATCTTCGTGTAAATGTAAAAATTGATGCAGAAATTCCTGAATTGAACTATCCAAAAGGAACTTATGTTCAGACTGGAGATTATATTTCAATGGAAGCTGTAAATTTTGTTAATTCAAAATCTGGATTAAACGGAGAAAAATGGAATGTTCTTCCTGATTATGGAAAAACTTCTGGTGCAGTAAAAGTATTCCCTGTTACATCAGCTTTCACAAAAGGAAAAAATGCTCCATTTGTTGAATATTCTTTTGCAGTTGAAAAAGAGGGCGTTTACGGTTTTGATTTCTTCTTAAATCCTTCAAATCCTGCTTATAAAGATAACAAACTTCAGTTTATTGCAGAAATAAATGGAGATAAAATTCTAAAAGATGCAGTTGATTCAGATTTTGCGGTTGGTGATAATCAGGAACCTTGGGGAACAGATGTTACTAACAATATAAGAATTTCAACTGTTTACGCAGATTGTAACAAAGGCTTGAATACATTGAAAGTTTATCCTGTAACTCCAAATATTGTTCTTGAAAAAATTGTAGTTTCTTCTGCAAATTCAATTTTACCAGACAGTTATCTTGGAGCTCCAGAAAGTTATCGGGTAAAATAGAGTTATTTATGTTTGCTTTTTGTACAATTCTTGCAGGAATTTTATGGGGTCTTATTTCCATATTTCTGAGATCTCTTACAGCCGCTGGATTTAGTTCTCTGCAGATTTTATTTCTGCGGGGCGCTGTATCAGCATTGTTTGTTGCAATAATAATTCTTTTTAGAAATCCAAAACTTTTTAAGATTCAATTAAAAGATTTATGGATGTTTATTGGAACTGGAGTTGTAAGTCTTACTTTTTTCAGTTTGTGTTATTTTAAAACAATTCTGGAAACCGGAACTTCAATTGCTGTAATTCTTTTATATACGTCTCCAATTTTTATTCTTGTTTTTTCCCGTTTTCTCTTTAAGGAAAAAATAACTGTTCCAAAATTACTGGCTTTAATTCTGACTTTTGCCGGTTGTATTCTTGTTAGTGGAATTGCCGGTGGAAAAGGAATGTCTTTAAAAGGTTTTATAATTGGTTTAGGTGCTGGTCTTGGTTATGGACTTTATTCAATTTTCAGCAGATATGCATTGAAAAAGTATGATTCATTAACTGTAACTTTCTATACATTCGTTTTTTCCAGCATCAGTATAATTCCTTTCTGTAGGATTCAGAATATTCCGTCAATTTTGAACTGGAAATCAGGTCTTTTTATTCTGGGGATTGCATTGTTTTGTACAGTTTTACCTTACATTTTCTATACATTCGGTTTAAGCGGACTTGAAACAGGTAAAGCAGCAATTCTTGTAACAGTCGAACCTTTAGTTGGAACTCTTGTAGGATTTTTACTTTGGAAAGAAGAAGTGTCTGTGCTGAAAATAATTGGAATTGTATTGATTTTTGCAGCAATTATTTTATGCAGCTGGAATCCTAAGAATACAAAAGGATAATTGTAAATTTCTTCATTTGAATGTAGAATAGATATCCAAATAGTAATCATTTAATAATGATTTGGAGGTTTTACAATGGAAGAAATTCTTGACTTATTACGTCAGAATGCCCGTCTTTCGGTAGCAGATATAGCTGCCATGACAAAAAAATCTGAAGCAGAAGTACAGCAGATTATTAAAAAGCTTGAAGATGACGGAGTAATTCTCAAATACGCGGCCATTGTAAATCCGGAAAAAGATAAAGTCGCGAAAGATAAGGTTTTAGCAGAAATACAGATTCAGGTTCAGCCACAAAGAGAACATGGTTTTGATGCTATTGCAGATAGAATTTACCGTTTTCCACAGGTTCGTTCTCTTTACTTAATGAGTGGCGGTTATGATTTAAAAGTTGTTATCGAAGGTAACAATCTTAGAGAAGTAGCAATGTTTGTCAGTGAAAAACTTTCAACATTGGATGGCGTTCGTTCTACAAAAACCAGCTTTATTCTTAAAAAATACAAAGAAAACGATATTGTTTACGTAGAAGATGAACGTGACAGCCGTGAAATGCAGGCTTAATTAAAGGATTTTATAATGAACGATAGAAAAGATAGATTTTGTAATAAAATGCTGGAAATTCCACCATCGGGAATTCGTAAGTTTTTCGAACTTTGTATTGGTCACGATGATATTATTTCCCTTGGTGTTGGTGAACCTGATTTTCCAACTCCATGGGTAATGAGGGAAGAAGCATTTTATCATTTGGAAAAAGGTCATACATCTTATACTTCCAACTGGGGTTTAATTGAACTTCGGGAAGAAATCAGTAAGTATCTTGAACGATATAAACTTTACTATGATCCAAAAACTGAAATTTTACCAACAATTGGTGCTTCAGAAGGTTTGGATTTAGTTTTACGTTCAATTTTAAATCCTGGCGATGAAATTATTGTTTGTGAACCTTGTTATGTTTCATATCAGCCACTTTCTGTTTTGTGTGATGCAAAAGTAATTCATCTTGATACCAGTGTAAACGGATTTTATCCAACAGCAGAACAGATTGAATCAGTTTGTACACCAAAAACAAAAGCAATTATGTTCTGTTCTCCAAGCAATCCTACTGGAAAAGTAATTCCAGCAGAAGAACTTAAGAAAATTGCAGAAGTTGTAAAAAAACATCAGATCTGGTGTTTAAGTGATGAAATTTACTGTGAATTAATGTACGACGATAAAAAACATGTTTCTATTGGTGAATTTCCTGGAATGAAAGATTATGCAGTCATTTTTAATGGTTTTTCTAAATCTTTTGCAATGACAGGCTGGCGTATTGGTTATATTGCTGCACCAAATGAACTTTTATCGCAATGTTGTAAACTTCATGCATATAATTCTATTTGTCCACCAATTTTCAGTCAGTATGCAGCGGCAGAAGGTTTAAGAAACGGTTGGGATGAAGTAGAAAAAATGCGTGTAAGCTATCAGCAGAGACGTAATATAATGCATAAAGCTTTTCTTGATATGGGCCTTGAATGTGTTGAACCAGAAGGAGCATTCTATATGTTCCCAAATATTACAAGTACAGGTTTGTCTTGTGAAGATTTTGCAACTCAGCTTATCCAGAAGTATAATGTTGCTGTTGTTCCTGGCACTTGTTTTGGAGATGGTGGAAAAGGTTATATAAGATGTTGTTATGCAACTTCTGTAGAAAAAATTAAAATTGCTATGGAAAGAATTGCTCAATTTGTAGCCGATTGTAAAAAATAATTTCTATTTATTTGTGAGGAGAATGAAATGGATTTATCGATTTTAATTCCAGTTTTAATTGCATTAATTGTTTCTATTTCTGTAATCGTTATTGGTATTATAGTAAAAGGAGGCAAAGCAAAGGAAAAAACTGGAAAACCTAATAATAGAATTCAGCGCAAAGGTGTTGGAGCTGTTATTAAGGAATACGAAAAACGCCTTGCTCATGACCCTCACAATATTTCTGCCTTACAGGGCGTTGGTGATGTTTATTTTGAACAGAGAAACTGGGAACGGGTTTGGGGAGTTTATAAAAATCTTTATGATTTAAGTACTGCTCATACTGAAATTGATGTTGCTGCTGCAACATTAAGAATGGGTATTGCCGCATATAATCTTAAAAAATATGACGATGCATTAAATAGTCTTGTTATTGCTGCTAAAAAGAATCCGGACAGTTATGAAGCAAACTTCTATTTGGGCCGTTCTTTCTTTGAAAAAAATATAAATGATAAAGCTATTATCTGTTTTAAAAAATGTCGTCTTATTGCTCCAGAAAAAACTGAATGTTACGAATTTTTAGGCAGAGCTTTCTATAATATCCAGAAATACAAAGATTCTCTTCCATTCCTGAAAAAAGCATTAGATGAACGTCCTGATCAGAAAGAATTGCTTTTTGATATGGCAGTTGCAATGTCAGAATGTGGAATGGCCGATAAAGCCTTAAAAGTTTTTGTACATTTGAGACCAGATCCACAGTTTGGTGCTTTATCTTGTCTTGAAGCAGGAAAAATGCACGAAAAAATCAAAGATTATAAAACAGCAATTCAGGATTATGAAATTGGGTTAAAACTTCCAGGTATTCCAGAACAAACTTTACTTCAGATTAAATATCGTTGTGCAACTTCTTACATTGCAACTAACAATATTACAAAAGGTCTTCAGTTATTAAAACAGATTCAGAGCATTCATTCTGGATATAAAGATGTAGATAGTCTTATTCTCCGTTATACTGAATTGAATCAGAATAAAAATCTTCAGACTTATCTTCTTGCAGGAACCAGTGATTTTGTTGCATTGTGCCGTAAATTCATTTCTGCATATTACACAGACGGATATGTTAAATTTGAAGATGTTGCAGTTGCTTCTGAAAGTATTGAAATTATTGGTTCTGTTGAAAGTGCAAAATGGGAAGCAAAAGTGATTTTCCGTTTTTATAGAACTCAGACAGTTATTGGTGATATTTATATCCGTGAATTCCATACAAAAATGCGTGATTCTAAATGTGACAGCGGTTTCTGTGTAACAATGGGTTCTTTCTCAGAAAGTGCTCACAAATATATTGAAGGTCGCCCAATTGATTTAATTGAAAAAGATCAGCTTTGTAAAATTCTTAAAAAGATTCAGTTGTAGAAACAGGTTTGAATAATGAACATTTGTCTGTTTAATTCAGAAGAAATTCAAAAGCCATTGAGCGTAAAAGATGAACGGGGAGAACACATAATCAAGGTTCTTCATAAAAAGGAAGGAGATTCTTTTACTGCAGGTATTATTGACGGAGCTGCCGGAACTGCGACAATTACTTCAATAAAAGATGAACTAATTTATTTTTCTTTTGAACCAGATTCTTCTATTGATGAAAAACAGCTTCATCCTTTAAAAATGATTATAGGATTTCCTCGTCCAATTCAGTTAAAACGTTTACTTAGAGATATTGCGGCTTTAGGTGTAAAGGAAGTTCATCTTACAGGTACAGAATTAGGTGAAAAATCTTATCTTCAATCTACTCTTGTAGAAAAAGGAAATGCATACAAAATGCTTTTAGATGGAACAATTCAGGCAGGAAGTACCCATGTTCCACAGTTATTTATGCATCAGAATTTAAAAGAATGTCTTGAAAGTATAGAAGAATCTTCGTCGAGAGATCATCACACTTTAAGGCTTTGTCTTGATAATGTTAATCCAAAATGTTCGGTTTCAGCTGCAATGAAAGATTTTCCATGTCTGGTTTGTAATAATCCTTGTGATGAAAATAAATCTGTTGTGGCTGCTATTGGTAGTGAAAGAGGCTGGACAAATAAAGAACGGTTGCTTCTGGAAGAATCTGGCTATGTAAGATGCAGTATGGGAAACAGAATTATGAGAACAGAAACTGCTGCAACTGTTGCCGGATCAATTATTTTGAATACACTTGGTTATTTTAAATAACTTTTTATATAAAAACTTGTTTTAGGAAATATAGATGACTAACGAAAAAATTAAAGAATTATTACTTCAACTGGAAGAATCTCCAATTGATTTTACGGTTACTCAAACTGGAAAAGAAAGTAAAAGAGTTAACGGATTTTATAAACCAGATACTCACGAAATTTTTCTTCATAATTTAAATTTTAAAAGTGAAAATATGCTGATTTATACTGCAATTCACGAGTTTACTCATCATCTTATGACAATTAAAAAACAGGAAACAGATCCATCATACGGTTCTGCCTGTAAAGTTCATACTCAGGAATTCTGGGCAAAATTTGGTGATTTACTGGGCATTGCAGAATCAAAAGGTTTCTATTCAATCGGATGGGAAAATAATGCTGAATTAAAAGAATTAACAGAAGATATAAAAACAAATTTTCTTGCAAAAAACGGTGAACTTATGCTGGAATTTGGAAAAAAACTTTCAAAGGCATATGAATTGTGTCAGGCTGCGGAAATCCGTTATGAAGATTATATAGATAGAGTTTTGTGTCTTCCTAGAAATACTGAAAAAGATATTCGTAAAGTTTCTGCTGTGGAAGTGAATCCTGCAATTGGCTTTGATAATATGAAAGTTGTTGCCAGTGTTAAGAAAAAGGATGATCGTGCTGCTGTTGAACAGGAATTTCTTAACGGAGGAAAAAGTCCTTCTTCTGTCAGAGAAATGATGAAAGCTCAGTCTACAAAGGCTCGTGGAGAAGATCCAAAATCAAAACTGGAAAAAGAAAAGAATCGTCTTGAAAAAACAATTGCTCAGTTAACACAGCGTCTGGAACTTGTGGAGGAAAGTCTTGCAAATTTGTAATTTAATTAAAAAAACTTCTGTTTTATCTGCATTGATTTTTTTTACAGCTGCTCCGTTTTTTTCTCAATCTGTAGAAATGCCTTCAATGCCAAGTATGCCTTCAATGCCAACAATTGGAAGTCCTCATTATCATCCGGAAATGCCAAAATTTACATTTCCATATACAAACCGTCAGAAAACTGATACTTCAAAAGAATCGTCGGCTTCTACAAAAACTGCAACTTTATCAGATGCAACTGTTAAACCGGAAGATATGCTTACAAATTTAATTTCATCAACAAACAATTTGTCTGCTTCCGATATTACTTCTTTGTATGATTCTGGAATGTTCAAAAATATTTCAGGACTTTTTGGAACAAATTTTTCATCAACCTCTTCAACTGATGTTTTATTGCAGCAGATTTTAACCAGTTTAACTGAATTAAAAAATCAGCAGAAAAGTTCTACTCCAGATGAACAGGAATATTACAAAAATCATCAGAAAGACAGCGAAAATTTCCGTTATAGAAATCCTTCGATTTTAAGATTTAAGATTAATGGCTATAATATTAATGATTCATTAACAACTGTATTTTTTAGTGAAACAGAACCAGACGGATCTTTCCTTTTGACTGGTGACAGAAAATATTATACAGGGCAGAAAATGCGAACTGAAACTTTTTACTTTTTATTTAAAACTATAAAAAGCAACGGTGCATCAACTACATATAAAGTAATTCCTTCAATTGTACAGGATTCTGAAAATCCAAATTCTTTTGTTTACAGAGCATCTAAGATTCCAGATCTTGTTGCAGAAAAAACAGGAAATCTGGTTGTAATTCATTATACTGGCTCTGACTTGAATATGGATTTACTTTTAGATATTGATAATAAAGCTAAATAACGAAGGATTGTATATTTAAAAACTTACGGGAAGGAAGAAAGCATACTACCAGTATGACTCTAAGGGCGGAATGATAGTTACCATACCGACCTTAGCGTCAAGCGAACCAGTTCGCGTTGCTGCATGGTTGCTTGCTGACTGGAAGTAAGTTTTGAAATATTGAGTTACATAGAAGGTTTAAATTAAACGGCTGAAATATCGCCGCTTAATTTAACTCGAGTTTTTAGAAAAACTCTGTTTATTTACATGTTCGCTCCCGCGAACGAATTAAATATCCTCGGAAGTTGAAACTTCCTGCGGTATTTAATTTTAAAGAAGGTTTTAATGGGTGATATTTTAAAAGAGGGGCTTTCGTTTTGCGGAATTGATTCTGGTAAAATTGAGATACTTTCTGAAAAAATGGAAAAGTATATTAATGAAATTATCCTTTTTAATTCAGCTTATAATCTTACCAATACCAGCGACCGTGAAGAATTGATAATCCGTCATATTTTAGATTCTCTGGCACCTTTTAAAATCATCAGAAATCTTATAGATAAAACAGATAAATCTTTTGTAATAGGAGACATTGGTTCTGGAGGTGGTTTACCAGGAATTCCTCTGGCAGCTGCATTTCCTGAAGTTAAATTTGTTCTTGTAGAACGAATGTCTAAACGTTGTGCCTTTTTAGAAAATTGTGCATTAATCTTAGGTTTGCAAAATGTAACTGTTTTAAATAAAGAAGCGGAAAAAGCTGGTACAGAGGTTTTTGATTTAATTACATTCCGGGCTTTTAGACCTTTGGATCAGGATATTACAAAAACTCTTTTGAAAATTACAAAAACCGATGGATTTCTGCTGGCTTATAAAGCAAAAATTGAAAATATTAAAGAGGAAATGGAAGGAATAAAAAATCTTGTTCCAGAATATAAAGTTGAAAAACTTGAAGTTCCAGGACTGGAAGATTCTCAAAGAAATCTTGTAATTATTCCTAAAAAATAAGAGGATTGTTTTATGGAGTTAAAACTTTTTAATAAAATTAAAGAAAATATTCGGGAAGGACTTTCACCGGCAGAAAATGTTGTGGAAAATGTTTGTAAAGTTCACAGAGGTGAAAGAGTTTTAATTATTGCAAATCCTGCTACCACTCAGATTGCTCAGGATTTGTATCAGGCAGTTGTAAAGGCAGAAGGAATTCCAACTTTAATGTTCCAGCCAGATAAAACAAGCTTTGATAATGCGAATCCTGAAGTTCTGGCAGCAATTAAAACTAATCCCGAACTTTGTTTTTCAATTTCAAACATAAAATTAGGAAAAGATCCGGTTGCTGCTGGAGAACCATATGTTTCTGATGATGGACAGAAATTTACTCATATTTTTGATTATCTTCTTGACGGTAAGAAAACTATGCGTGCAATCTGGACACCTGGAATTACAGAAGATATGATGAATCGTACTGCAAATATTGATTACGATAAATTGAAAAGTCGTTGTGAAAAACTTGCAGAATTATTTGAAGGGGCAGTAAGTGTTCGTGTTACAGCTCCAGCCGGTACTGATTTGAAAATTCCTGTAAAAGGCAGAAAACTTCTTTTTGATGATGGAGATTTTTCAAAACCTGGAACTGGTGGTAATATTCCTGCAGGAGAAGTTTTTATTAGTCCAGTTGTTGGTGATGTTGAAAATAAGATTGAAGGCTGTGAAGGAATTATTGTATATGATGGTTCCATGACTTTTAGTGATGGTGATTCAATTCTGGAAACTCCAATTAGTTGTAAAGTTGAAAAAGGTTATGTTTCTTCTATCACTGGGGGAGATGAAGCAAAGAGACTTTTAAAAACAATTACTGAAGCTGAAAAAAGGCCATATATTCTTGAAAAAGAAGGAAAGCTTGAAAAAGGAATGGCCGATATATATAAAAAGAATGCCAGAAATATTGGTGAACTTGGAATTGGTTTAAATCCTGCCGCAATTATTACAGGAAATATGCTGGAAGATGAAAAAGCTTTCCATACCTGTCATTTTGCAATTGGTGAAAACTATGACAACGATGCACCGGCATTAATTCATTTAGACGGAGTTGTTCGTGAACCAACAATTGTACTTACATATGAAGATGGTTCTGAAAAAACAGTTCTTAATAATGGAAATCTTCTAATTGATTAATTAAGAATATATAGAGGGGGAAATAAATGAAAATTCAAAAATTTACTGCTTGTTTGATTGTATCAGCAATTGCTTTCTCTTTTGCTGCCTGTTCTAAAAAAGAAGTTAGAGCTGTTTCTTTTATTGTAGATGCTTCTGCAAATAATATTTCTTCGGAATCGCCGGTTATTACAGAAGAAATTCCGGTTTTAACAGAAGAACCGGTAGTTGTAGAAATACTTGCAGATGCAAAACCAGATCCTGAAATTACTAAATATAATCAGGTTCTTGAAAAAATGACTGCACAATTCAAGGCTGATTTTAATAAAGATGGTATTGCGATAAGCGAATTTATTTCAGAATTAAAAGATGTTCTTAAAGAAGATGATGAAATTTCAAGCGGTGATATAAGCCTTTTGTATTTGATAGATAAAACTCATAAAATCGGAAAAAATTATGAACCAAAAGGCCTTGTAAAACTTGTAAAAAATAATGATTACATTATTAATAAAAACAATCTTTCTTTAAGACCTGTTGCTGCAGATGCTTTAAGAGTTATGGCTCAGGCTGCAAAAAAAGATGGAGTTACTCTTGATGTAAGTTCAACTTATCGTTCTTATCAGTATCAGAATGATCTTTTTAATTATTGGGTAAGTGTAGATGGATTGGAAGAAGCTGAAAGAGAATCTGCCCGTCCAGGTACAAGTCAGCATCAGCTTGGTGTTGCAATTGATTTTGGTTCAATCTCAGATGCTTACGATAAAACTGAAAGCGGCCAGTGGATGTATAAACATGCTTCAGAATATGGATGGAGTTTAAGTTTCCCAAAAGGTTATGAAAAAGTAACAGGTTTTAAATGGGAATGCTGGCACTTCCGTTATATTGGTAAAAAAGCAGCTGCCTTCCAGAAAAAATATTTTAACAATGTTCAGCAATTTATGATTGAATTTGTTGATGCATGGAAAAATGCAGAATAATTGAAAATGGAAAAATTAAACGTAAAACTTATAGCTCTAGATTTAGACGATACTCTTTTAAATGATCAGCGTCAGATTACACAGGAAACAGTGGATGCTTTAAAGGATTGTGCAAGAAAAGGAATCTATATTGTTTTATGTTCCGGTCGTGCAGAAGATGCAATTTTGCCTTTTGTACGCCGCCTTGAAATTGCTGGTACTGAATATGGCCGTTATATTGCCGCAATAAATGGCTGTAGTATTTTTGATCTTCATCAGCGCCAGCAGATTTTTTGCTGTAAAGTTGAAAGTGATATTCTTTTGCGAACCAATCAAATTGCAGAAAGTAAAGGTTTTTTTACAGAAGTTTATACTCCAGATACAATTTATTATAAAGCCTGCACAAAATGGACAAAACTTGACGTTGATTTGTGCGGATTAAAAGGCTGCCAGATTGATGATTATGAAACTTTTCTTCAGCAGCGTTTTACAAAAATGCTGGTACCGGGAGAACCTTCAGCACTTCTTGAGCTTCAATCTCAACTTAGAGATGAATTCGGGGACAGAGCCGTTATTTTTACAAGCAAGCCTTATTTTCTTGAAATATTACCTCCAAATTGTGGAAAAGGCGAAGCTATTACCTGGCTCGCAAAACATATTGGAATTGATCCGGCTCAAACCATGGCATTTGGAGACAGTATGAATGATGAAAGTATGATTCGTCTCTGCGGTTATGGTGTTGCAATGAAAAATGGTCTGGAAGAAATTAAAAATATTGCAGATTATATAACCGAAAAAGATAATAATCATGATGGAATAGGGGATTTTTTAAGAAAATACGTTTTGTAGTATATTCTATTTCCAGATTTCTGGTTTTATCTTCAAAGTATCAATTATTTCTGGCTTATTACCAGTTGTTTTTTCAGAGTTTTTGATTGCACGGATTAAAATATTTTTAGGAGTATGTTCCATATCAATAAACTCCAGCATTTGAACTTTATACCCCATAGATTCCAGCCATTCACCACGTAAAGCGTCTGTTAAAAGTGATGAAAATTTTTCCTGTAAAAGTCCCCATTTTAACAAAGGTTCAAAATTACTGTTTTGAATCTTATTATTTTTTAACTGCTGGTTTATCTGGTGCTGACAGCATGGAACAGAAAGAATTGCTTTAGTTTCATGTTCAACTGCATATTGTAATGCAAAATCTGTTGCAGTATCACAGGCATGAAGGGTAATTACAATATCAGGATTTTCTTTTCCAGAATAATCAGAAATGTTTCCTGTATGAAAAATCAGATTTTTTAATTTTAATTTTTCAGTCATCTGATTACAGTAAAGAATTACATCTTCCTTTAAATCAAGACCTTCTATTTTGCATGGCAATTTTTTTATTTCAGTAAGAAAATAATGAACGGCAAAAGTTAAATAGGATTTTCCGCATCCAAAATCTACAATGCGAATTGGATTTTCTTCTGTGTAAGAATTATTTTCAGTTAAAGTTTTTACAGTATCATTTATAAATTCCAGAAAGCGGTTTATCTGTTTAAATTTATCATATTTAGAAGATATGACTTTTCCTTCCGAATTCATTACACCAAGTAAAACTAAAAATGGAACAGGTTTTCCTTCTTCCAGTAAATACTGCTTTTTTTTCTGAAAACTACTTAAAGGTTCCAGTTTTTTTGCCTGAGGAATATTTTTTAAGGGTTTTACTAATTCTGTTACCTTGCCTTTTTTATTGGTAAGCAAAGTAATTTCAGATTCATCTGTTCTTTTTACACAATTTTTAAATGTAACGCCTGCATTTTCTCTTAAAAAATCCAGAACCTGCTTTTCTGTAAAATGCTGATGAAAAACCTGAGTCTTTGTGAACATTTCAGCATAATAAGCTAAACCTTCACTGGAATTTTCTGCCCGGATTTTGATTTTTTCGTAGGCTTTTCCTAATTTTTCTTCAACATTTGAATTTGGTTTTGATAAAGTTGCAGACAGTAACATATGTATCCCTCATTTTTAATATATACTAAAACAGAAAAAAATAGTATATTAGAATTTATGGGAAAGACTATAGTTTTTGTAAATCAGAAGGGTGGTGTTGGAAAAACAACTTCTGCTATTAATATTGGCGCTTACATTGCTTTAGCGGGGAAAAAGGTTCTTCTTGTTGATTTCGACTCACAGGGAAATATGTCTAGTGGTGTTGGAGTTTCTAAAGATAAACCTACTATTTATGAACTTATTGCAGGTCTTGTTGAACCTGAACAGGCAGTAAAACATAGTTGTGTTGAAGGTCTTGATGCTATCAGTGCTTCTATTGATTTGTCTGGTGCTGCAATCGAACTTGTTGAACAGGAAGAAAGAGAATTTTTCTTAAAAAAGGCTCTTGATCCTCTTAAAGATAAATATGATTTTATTTTGATTGACTGTCCTCCATCTCTTGGACTTTTAACACTTAATGGTCTTGTTGCTGCTGATTCTGTACTTATTCCAATGCAGTGTGAATATTTTGCACTTGAAGGAATTACTTTGCTTTTACAGAATGTTCAGAAAGTTCAGAAAGGTTTAAATCCTGATTTAACAATTGGCGGAATCTTCTTTACAATGTACGATTCTCGAACTCGCCTTGCACAGGATGTAGTTCTTCAGGTTAAATCATACTTTAAGGATGTTGTTTTCAATACAATTATTCCTAGAAATGTACGTTTGTCTGAAGCTCCTTCTCATGGACTTCCAATCTGTAAATATGATCCTGACTGTGTTGGTGCTAAAAGTTATGAAAAACTGGCAGAAGAGGTAATTCGTCGTGGCTAAAGGTTTTGGTGGTCTTGGAAGAGGTGTTGATGCCCTTATGGGAGCAAGCGGAGTTGATTTTAACTCTGTTATTCATAAAGCTTCACCTGCAGAAGATAAAACTTCAGAAAAAATAACATCTTCTGTTAAAAATGAAAATTCAAAGATTCCTTCCTGTGTTGAAGTTGATGAAAACGGCGGTCTTTGGGTTAATCCTGATTATTTAAAGCCTAATCCTAAACAGCCTCGTGTTGATTTTAATCAGAAACAGTTGGAAGAACTTGCAGATTCTATTAAAGAACATGGAGTTCTAGAACCAATTATTGTTGAATATATTGCAGAAAATGAATTTTATATTATTGCCGGTGAACGTCGTACTCGTGCTTCAAGAATGGCAGGTCTGGCAAAAGTTCCTGTTCAGCTTAGAAAATTTGATGAACAGCAGAAACTTGAACTTGCATTAATTGAAAATATTCAGCGTGAAAATTTAAATCCAATAGAAGAAGCAACTGCTTATTATAATCTTATTCAAATGAGCGATTTAAGTCAGGACGAAGTTGCAAAACGTGTTGGCAAGAATCGTTCAACGGTAGCAAATGCAATCCGTCTGTTAAAACTTCCAGAAGATATTCAGAAAGCTTTGGTAAGCGGTCAGATTTCTTCCGGTCATGCAAGAGCTTTACTTATGGTAAAAAGTGATGCTGACATGCATGTTATGTTTGGAAAGATTATTGGTTCCGGACTTTCTGTTCGTGAAGCAGAAGCAATGGCCGATGAATATAACAACGGTGGTCGCGCTGCTTCAAAGAAAAAGGATTCTAAAAAAGTAAAGAAAGATCCTGATGTTGCATTGTTTGAACAGGAATTAAAAAATCTTTTTGGAGTTAGAGATGTAAACTTCAAAGGAACAACTGATAAAGGAACAATCGAAATCGGTTTTTCTTCAAAATCTGATTTTGACAGAATTTACGAACTTTTAATTCATAACCGATAATTTATACTACAATTAGAAATTTGAAAAACCTCGGAAAAGTCGAGAATTAATTTTGACTTTACCCGAGGTTTTTGCATTAATATATCTTAACTAAAAAATCTATTTAATACCTAAGAAAGCTTTGTTACATTCATAGATTTGTGTTATATCTTCACAACTTGTAATTTCCCAAGGTGCGTGCATACTTAAAACTGCAACTCCTGCGTCAAGAACGTTCATTCCGTATTTAGCTGCATGATATGCAATTGTTCCGCCGCCTCCCTGATCAACTTTGCCTAATTCTGCCAGCTGATATTTTACATTTGCTTCGTCCATAGCATTTCTTACTTTTGCAATAAATTCTGGATTTGTATCGTTTGCACCAGATTTTCCTCTTGAACCGGTGTATTTCTGGAAAGTAACGCCTCCTCCAAGGAAAGAAGCATTGTCTTTATCATACAAACCAGCATTTAAAGGATCATAAGCTGCATTTACATCAGAAGAAAGCATGTTGCTGTTAGAAAGACATCTTCTTAAAGTTAATTCTGAATAAGAAGTTTCAGTTTTTTCCAGTAAGTCTGCAACCATATTTTCAAAAAGATTAGAAGCCATACCTGTAGCTCCTACACTTCCGATTTCTTCCTTATCAACACATAAAACACAGTTTGTTCTTCCTGCGGCTTTTGTATCAAGGATTGCCTGAATAGAAGTAAATGCACAGGAACGATCATCTTGTCCATAAGCAAGAATTAACGATCTGTCTAAACCTAAATCTCTTGCTTTTCCTGCTGGTACAATTTCAAGTTCGGCAGAAAGTAAATCTTCTTCTTCAAAATCATATTTAGATTTTAATAAATCCAGAATTATTTTTTTACTTTTAAGTTTTTCTTCTTTTTTATCAGATTTATTTTTTTCATCCTTTTTTTTCTGAGGACTAATGGAACCTAAAATTAAATCAAGATCTTCACCTTTTATAAAATCGCTGGCTTTATCTTTCATCTGATCCTGTGCAAGATGTGGAAGAATATCTGAAATACAGAAAACCGGATCATCATCCCTTTCTCCAATTTCAACATTAACGGAAGTACCGTTTTTTTTGCAAACAATTCCATGAATGGCGAGAGGTAAAGTTGTCCACTGATATTTTTTTATTCCACCGTAGTAATGTGTGTTCAGATAAGTAATATTTTCCTTTTCATAAATTGGGTTTGGTTTTGCATCAAGCCGAGGAGAATCAATATGTGCTCCAAGAATATTCATTCCTTTTGAAAGAGATTCTGTTCCAATTTCAAAAAGAGCAATTGATTTGTTCATTTTTGTAATATAAACCTTGTCTCCTGCAGAAAGTTTTTTACAATCCTCAATATTTTTGTAGCCTTTTGCAGCTGCCATTTCAATAATCTGGTTAACGCATTCCCGTTCTGTTTTGCCTTTATCAAGAAAAGATTTGTAATTTTTAATAAGAGCGTCCATTTAAAGAAGCCTCCATGTTTTTTATTATAGAATAAATTTAATTAAGATTTTCTTTCAGGTCAAGGCAATTGCTATTTTTATGATTAGTGTTAAAATCTTTTATATGAAAGAGACGTTTACAACTTTTTTTGATTATATTGACTGGCGCGGAGATTTATCTTTTGATGAAGCACCTTTTTCCGAAGTGGATGGAGTAATTTTTAGCCAGCTGACTTATATTAATTTTACAGATATTGTTTCTTCAGATTTTAAGAATACTGTTACTTTAAAACAGGCTTTTGATACATTCTCATCTATATGGAAGTTTTCAAATTCTAACATAGTAGGAACTATGCTTTCCGAAAATATGTCTAAACTTTTTGAAAAATGCAGTAATTCCAAAAGATTTGGAAATGTTTTAATCAGCGGTTATTCATATCTTTGTGATTCGAAACAGCCTGTACAGTTTGGAGCAGAATGTTTTTCATTAAATGATAAAAAAAAGACTTTAGTAATTACTTTTGAAGGAACAGATGATTCTTTTACCGGCTGGTATGAAGATTTTTCCATGAGTTATAAAATTCCAAGTCCTTCTCAACTGCTTTCAGTTTCATATTTAAAAAAGGCATTAAAAGTCTTCTGGCAAAAAAGAAAAATTATTCTTACAGGCCATTCAAAAGGCGGATGCAATGCAGTTTATGCCGCTGCCAATGTAAAATTTTCTATAACAAAAAAACTTCAGGTAATTTATAATTTTGATGGCCCTGGATTTACAGATGAAATATTAAATTCAAAAGGTTATTTAAAAATCAAAGAAAAAATCCGTAATTATTATCCCCATTATTCGGTAATCGGGCAGATTTATACTCATACTCCATGTGATAAAATTATAAACAGTAATATAAATGGAATAATGCAGCACGATCCTTCTTCCTGGAATGTATGGGGCGGAAGTTTTGTTTACGTTGAAGATTATTCTTCAGAAAGCAGATTATTTGCAAAATCAATCAATAAATGGCTTAGAATTAATTCAGAAGAAGATAAGAAAACTATTTCCGATTCTTTATTCGGTTGTATTTATGCTTCAGGAGTTAATTCGAATCAGGAACTTTCTAAAGATAAAATTTCCTGCTCAAAAAAGATTATTTCCGCATATATGAAACTGGAACCGGAACAAAAAAAACTGGTTCAATCAACTATTGGTTATTTAATGAATATTTTTAAAGACAATATACCCTTGTTTAATTTATTTCATTCTAAGAAAAAAGATAAAGAATAGGAGAATTGAATTATGAATAATGAAACAATCAGCACTAATACTCCAATTGGACAGCAACTGGAATCTTATGGTGACGGAAGACCAGCATCATATCTTTTGTTTAATAATAAAAAAATTGCTCTGGTTGCAAAAATTACAATCGGTCGGGAAACTGATAATGATGTTGTAGTTGATAATAAACTTGCAAGTCGTCATCACGCTTTAATTCAGAAAATCAAAAAAGATTATTTTATTAAAGATGAAAACAGTACTAACGGAACTTACGTCAATCAGGTAAAAATTCCTTCCGGTAAATATGTAAAATTAAATACCGGCGACAAAATCACTATTGGAAATATGTCTTTTGTAATTGCATAAACAATGAGCAATAAAAATGTTTCTGTAGAAAGTTGCCTTAAATTAAAGCAGCTGCCTGATTATGATTTATTATCTTCTCTTTGTGATAAAGTCTGTACTTTTCTGGAAAACGAAAAAACTGATTACCGGCCTTTAGATAAATTTGGAAATCCTGGAAGTTTAATTGAATTAAAGAAAAAACTTCCTGTAATTGTAGTTCCAGATATTCACGCCAGACCGGATTTTATTTTAAATATTTTAAATCATACATTAGGGACAGAGCAAAATTTTCCAAAAAAGATTTCCGTTAAAGAAGCATTGAAACAAGGACTGGTTTATCTGGTTTGTGCAGGAGACGGAATTCATACAGAACTTACAAAAGAACGGTGGCTTAAAATTCAGGAAAATGCCGACCAGGGAAATCTTTTTTCAGATGAAATGATTGAAGAAATGAGGTTAAATCTTGCATCATTAACCGCTTTAATGTCTTTAAAACTTGAATTTCCTGAATATTTTCATTTCTTAAAAGGAAATCATGAGAATATTTTAAATACAACAGGAGACGGAGATTTTTCTTTTATAAAATATGCTGATGAAGGGGAGTTGTGCAAAAAATTCATCAGCAATCATTATGGTGATGATATTTTGTATTTAATTCATTATTACGAAAAATCTCTTCCATTGGTTGCCTGTTCAAAATCTGCAAATTGTGTAATTTCTCATGCAGAACCAGCAGGGTTATACTTAAAAAGTGATCTGATTGATGCTCATTTGTATCCTGAAGTTGTGGCTGGACTTACATGGACAGGAAATGATCAGGTAAAAGAAAATACAGCATCATTTATAATAAAAAATCTTCTTGAACCAATGAATTGTAAAACTGCAGTTTATTTTTCCGGACACAGACCAGTTTCAGAAAAGTTTACCACAAGACAAAACGGTCAGTTTATTCAAATACATAACCCGTTGATGCAGAATATAGCCATTGTTTTGCCAGAAGAAGAATTTAATCCTGAAAAAAATATTATTTCGGTTAATTAAAATAATTATGATATAATAGAAAAATCCAGAGTCATGGAGTTTAGTTATGAGTGAAAAAATGAATGAAGATTTTCCACCAATGATTGGTAAATACAAAATAATTGGAGTAATAGCTCGGGGAGGAATGGGGGTTGTTTATAAAGCCGTTCATCCTTCTTTAAAAAGATATGTAGTTATAAAAAAAATGACTTCCCGGGGAAACAATGGAAATGCGACTCGTTTTAAGAATGAAGCAAAAATTCTTCTGGATATGCAGAGTCCTTATATTGTTCACCTTCATGATTATTTTACAGAAGGCAGTTACAGATATATGGTAGAAGAGCTGGTTGATGGAGCTGCTCTTGATAAACTTATTCACAAACAAACATGTCTTCCAGTACCAATTGCAATGCTTTTTATGCAGGATGCCTGTTATGCATTAAAGTATGCTCATTCTAAAAAAATTGTTCATAGAGATATTAAACCTGGAAATATTTTGATTTCTAAGCGTGGCGAAATTAAACTGGCAGATTTTGGAATTGCCCGGGATGAAGAAAGTGATGAAAATCTTACTCAATCCGATGCAACTTTAGGAACTCCAGCTTATATGCCTCCTGAACAGTTTGAAAAATCTGCAGATGTTGATCAGAGAGCTGATATTTATGCACTTGGCATTATGCTTTATGAAATGATAACAGGAACAAAACCTTATCCTGGTTCATTTACAAAAGATACGCTTAAAACTGTAAAAAAAGGCAAATATATTAAGCCTAGAAAACTGGATAAAAATATTCCATTAAAAATACAACGGCTCATTCACAAAATGATTCGTCCAAAGGCAAAAAACCGATATCAGTCTATAAATAAAGTTCTGAGAGTTGTAAAAAATTATTTAAAACATTACGACACTCACGAATTAAGAGTTCAAATTGCAAAATCTGTAATAACACCTCAAACTTATTCATTCCCAGTTGTTACTCCAAAAGATAAACTGAGAAGAAGAATTTCTGCAGCAGCCTTATCTTTACTTGCTGTAGTTTTAATTGTAACCGGCGCATTTAAACTGGGATTTTTCCACCGAACAGTTTTAAGTAAAATTTATACTCCAGTAAACGTTGAAATTAAATTACCAAAATCTGTGACTCAAAATCTGGATCTGCCAATCAGAGCATTTTTCTTTGAAGATGATGGAAAAGATTTACCTGAAGTAAAAAATTCCAACAGAACTTTTGCAATTAAAGGCACAAGAAAATTTGATTGGATTTTTAAGGCAAACAAAGACAATAAGGAAGAATCGGCTTCATCAAAATATGTTTCCTACGATACAACTGACGTTTTCTTGAAAAAAGGAAAATACAGAGTAAAAGTTGTAGCAGGACCTTATGTATGGTGGAACAGTTTTAATGTTGCAGATAAAGCGGTTACAGTAAATTGTGATGCATTAAAAAATATTAAAAACAAACTGGAAGTTACAACTTTTGTTTCTGATCGTGTTTCAGGTGAAGATTTATCTAAAAAAGCAAAAGTTTTTATTCTTCACAATGGTGGCTGGGTTGAATTATCTAAATATCCAGAAGATAAAATTGTTTCTGGAACAGTCTGGAAATTTAAGATTGATTGTGAAGGTTATGAATCAGAAAATTATTCGCTTTTAATTGACTGGTATCAGGAAAGATTGTTTATTTCTGCAGAATTAACACCTCTTAAAAAGGACGAATAATATGTCAGAAATAAAAGCCATTATTTTTGATATGGACGGTGTTATTCTTGATACAGAAACAATTTGTGATAGAGCATGGGAACTAGTAGCAAAAGAGCAGAATATAAAAAATCCAAAAGAGGCCATTGCTCTATGCCGGGGATGTAATAAAACCGATTCTGCTCAAATCCTGAAAAATTATTTTGGAAAAGATTTTGATTCAGAATTTTTCCTGCAGCGTTCATCTTATTATTCTCATAAAATTGCTGATGAAGAAGGAATTCCATTAATGCCATATGCAAAAGAAGCATTGGACTATCTTTCAAAAAAATATATTATTGCGCTGGCATCTTCAACAAGAGAAGCTGTAGTTCGCAAAGAATTATCCGATGCAGGATTGCTGGATTATTTTAAAACTCTTACTTGCGGTGATATGGTTGTTCACAGTAAACCTGATCCTGAAATTTATCTTAAGGCTTGTAAATCAATTGGAATAAATCCGGAAAATTGTGCTGCAATAGAAGATAGCCCTAATGGTGTAAAAAGTGCCTGTTCAGCAGGAATAAAAACAATTATGGTTCCAGATAAAGTTCAACCAACAGAAGAACTTGAAAAAATTCTCTGGAAATGCTGCAAATCTTTAAAAGAAGTAAAAGAACTTTTATAAAGGTTAAAAATTCCTTAGTAGACTTATATTTTTTATTTTGTTATAATTATGCTTTCCTAACTAAAATTTAAGGAGATTTCCTATGGATTTAAAAGGTAGAAATTTTCTTACACTAAAAGATTTTACTCCAGAAGAAATTACTGGACTTCTCGATCTTGCTGCAGATTTAAAAGAAAAAAAGCGCAAGGGTATTCCTGTTGATATTCATCGGGGAAAAAATATTGCATTAATTTTTGAAAAAACAAGTACAAGAACACGCTGTGCTTTTGAAGTTGCTGCTCACGACCTTGGAATCAATACAACTTATCTTGCCGAAGGTTCACAGATTGGTAAAAAAGAAAGCATTGCAGATACTGCAAGAGTTCTTGGAAGAATGTTTGAAGGTATTGAATACAGAGGTTTCGAACAGTCTTTAGTTGAAGATCTTGCAAAATATTCTGGCGTTGTTGTATGGAATGGATTAACAAATGAATATCATCCTACACAAATGCTTGCTGATATGCTTACAATTCGTGAACATTATGGCAAATTAAAAGGTTTAAAACTGGTTTACTATGGTGATGCCAGATACAATATTGGAAATTCCCTTTGTATTGTCTGTTCAAAACTTGGACTTAATCTTACACTTTGTGCACCAGAAAAATATTTTCCATCAAAAGAACTTATAAACGAATGTGATTCCTGGTGTAAAGCAAGCGGTGGTTCAATCACTTTGGAAAGCGATGTAGCAAAAGCAACAAAAGATGCAGATATTCTTTATACAGATGTTTGGGTTTCAATGGGTGAACCTGATGAAATCTGGGCAGAAAGAATTGCAGATTTAAAAGCTTACCAGGTAAATATGAATGTTTTAAAAATGGCAAAACCAGATGCAATTTTTATGCATGATTTACCATCTTTCCATGATTTGAATACTAAAATTGGAAAAGAGATTCATGAAAAATTCGGCCTTGATGCAATGGAAGTTACAGATGATGTTTTTGAATCAAAACAGTCTGTAGTTTTTGATGAAGCAGAAAACCGAATGCATACAATTAAAGCTGTAATTGCAGCAACATTAGGAAATAGTTTTTAAGATTTAATCTTTCAGGAGAAATATAATGAACGCTATTATAACAGTTGTAGGATCAGATAAAGTTGGTATTATTGCAAAAGTTTCAACATATCTTTCAGAACATTCTATAAACATTGCTGATATTACACAGACAATTTTATCTGGTAATTTCGTAATGATGATGATGGTAAATCTTGATAAATCAGACATTGCTATTGATGAGCTCCGTTCTGAAATGAACAAAAAAGCTGAAGAAATGGGCGTTGAAATCAATATTATGAGCGAACGTGTTTTTGACAGCATGCATCGTATATAATTTTTTGTAAAAATTACATAAATTTTCATAAAATTAAAGAAGTTTCCTGCAAAATACTTTTTATTTTTTCATCATTTGATGATATTATAGTATTGTATGGACTTCTTTAATTTTTTTAACTTAAGTGATTTACGGTTCAATATTTTCGGTGAGTTTGTTTCAGCTATTATTTCTCTGGTTTTGATTATTAACATTGTAACTACATTTACATGGTCATCCAGAAAGGAGCGTTTATTTTTTCTAGGCGCTCTAAGTTGTTTCCTATCCTGCGTATTTGATATTTTTTCAGTATTTACAATCAGCCATTATAATATTCTTCCTACTGCGGTTAATACTGTAATATCTTCATTGTATTTTATATCCCTTGTTTTAATTCCTTTTTCAATGGCAGGTTATGCTTATGAAGTTTCTTATGCCTACAGGGAAAAAGAAAAACCAATTTTTTATGTTCTGATTGCAATCTTTGTGGCTTATCTTGTAATCATGATTTTAAATTTAAAAACAGGATGGGTATTTAAATTTACCCCTGAATATACCAGAGGTTCATTACGTTACATAACTTATATTATGACCGTTGTAGCAATGATGTTTGTTGAAGTAATGGTTATTCCTAATAGAAGTTCAATGGCTTCAAAACTTTATGTAACAATGATTCTTTATCCTCTGGTTGCTTTTGCAGTTCTTCTGATTCAGTTGTTTAATGAAAGAATATTATGTACAGGAACTGCTTCAATAGCTGGAATTCTTTTTGCATATATGTCAATTCAGTTTGAAATGTCGCAGTTTGACAGTATTACTGGTTTAATGACAGAAAAAAAACTGGAAAAACATATTATGTTAAAAAACAATTCTGGGGTTCTCTTTGTTTTAAGCATTGATAATATGAATATGATTCAAAGCACTATGAAAACCAGTGATTTGAACAGATTAATGCTTTCAATTGGAAAAGAGTTTACAAAACATTTCCAGCGATATTGTTATCATATTTCTACAGACCGTTTTGCAGCAATTGGTAATTCAATAGAAGAAGTTAAGGAATATTCAAAACTTATTTCAGATTTTATTATCAACGAAAATGAAAACAATAAAGAATTATCAATTCCTATGGAATTTTATTCAGCTGCCGTTGAATTTTCTAAAAAGAAAACTCCATCTTCTGTTTCAAGAGAAAGTGATGCTTTTTCAAATATAATGGAAATTATAAACAATCTTTTAAGAAAAGCTAAATACCAGGGATCTCGGGAAGTTTCAATTTGTGATGAATCAATCTTAAACGAAATGAGCCGCAAAAGAATTATTTATGAAATTCTTAAAAAAGAACTGACTCCAGAATCAGATAAATTTCAGGTTTGGTACCAGCCAATTTATTCTATTAAAGATAATAAATTTGTTTATATGGAAGCTTTGTCCCGACTTTTAAATACACAGTTAGGAAACATTTCTCCTGGAGAATTTATTGAAGTTGCAGAATCAAAAGGGTTGATTTCTCAATTAGGTAACGTTGCATTCCAGAAAATATGTAAATTTATTTCAGAAAACCTGGATACAGTTCAGGGAGTTTCAGTAAACTTTTCTGCAGAACAGATTTCCAGTCCTGATATTGTTCAAAGTGTTTTATCAACTATTGGTGAATACAATCTTGAACCATCCCGAATTATTATTGAAATTACAGAAAGTATGGAAATGTATAGTTCAGAAATTGTTGTTAATAATATTCAGGAACTTGCAGCAGCCGGCTTAAAATTCTATCTTGATGATTTTGGAACCGGTTTCTCAAATCTTTCAAAAGTTGTTTCTCTGCCATTCAGTACAATTAAAATGGACAGAACTTTGGTTTTATATATGGAACAAAATCCAAAGAATTATATTCTGTTTGAAAATCTTGTAAAAACCTTTAAGGCAGCATCATTTAATGTACTGGTAGAAGGAGTTGAAACAGAAAAACAAAAACAATTGGTAAATAAAGCCGGTGCAGATTATATTCAGGGATTCTACTACAGTCGTCCGTTGCCACCAGAAGAATGTCTTCAGAAACTGTGTGAAGAATAATCTGAATCAGGGGGTCACCAACAGTTTAAGTTATTGAAAATCTATTTTCTTAAAATATCAACTGTGTGACTTCCGGCGCCAACAATTTCTGGTTTCTGGCAAATTGATTTTTGAAATTCTAAAAAGCCGTTAAATTCTTCTTCAGACATTTCGTTTAATTCCCGTCGCATAAAATCGGCTGCACCATCAGCAGAAATTAGTTTAATTCTTTCTATATTACATAGTTTGTTTATTCTATTAATATCATCAATTCTGACATAATCGTACAAATCATCTTCTGTACAGATCAAATGATAATTTTCGGAAAAACCTTTTTTCTCAGCAACTTCTTTCCAATGATGTTCTTTAAAACAATACTGAATTACGCTGTATTCGTTCATAACATAAGCAACAAGAATAATTCCGCCTTTTTTTGTAATTCGTTTTGCCTCGTTTAAAGCAGCGGTTTTATTATCATCACCATGAAGATGATACATAGGTCCAAAAAGCAGGGTAATGTCAAAAGTTTCATCATCTAAAAAAGAAAGGTTTCTTGCATCACCTTGCCAGGTTTTTATATTTTCGTGTTTGCTTCTTAAAACTTCCAGATTATGTTTTACAAGTTCAACTGCAGTAACATCAAATCCCCGGTGGCACAATTCTACAGAGTAACGGCCAGTTCCTGCCCCAATATCTGCAATTTTTATATTCTGCAAATTTGCTCTGTCACCATTTGCAGTTTTAAGAGAATCCGCCGCTTCCAGAATAAAGTGAAGGGTAGTAGAAAATTCCACCATTCCATGTCTTGTTGTAAGACGATGTTCTTCGTGAAATTTATTGTAGTATTGTTCAAGTTTAGTCATTTTTAGCATTCAGAAAAAGCTTTATCAACTTTTGCGCACCAGTCGGATTTTTCATCATCAGACATAAATGCAGCCATAAAACCATTTTTTACCAGCTGCATGATTTCTTCCATAGAAAAACCTAAATCTTTCTTGCAGATATAAAATTCCTGAATCAAATCAGTTTTAAAGAAAACTGGATCGTCAGTATTTACAGTAACCATCATTCCTTTTTTGTAAAAATCTTTAATCGGATGATTTTTTGCTTCAGAAACAATTTTCTTTGTAAAAGTGTTAGATGTAATACAAACTTCATAAGGAATCTTAGTTTTTACACTTTCTTCCATTAATTTATTATCCTGAATAGCTGTAATTCCGTGACCAATTCGCTGAACTTTTAAATAATTTATAGCATCCCAGATAGATTCAGGACCAACATCTTCACCTGCATGAGCAACTACTTTAAATCCGTCTTTAATAGCCTGTTCATAAACTTTTGTATATTCTTTAGCAGGACCTTTACTTTCAGCTCCGCCAAGACCAATACCAATAATGTGCTTACAAGGATATTGTTTCAAAAGATTAAGATTATTCATGGCATTTTCACAGCCAAAAGTTCTGGAAACGTCCATAAGTAATTTAATTGTAATATTGTGTTTTGCATTAATTTCTTCAATTCGTTTAGAAAAGATTTCAATCATTTTAGGATAACTAAAACCTTTTTTCAAAAAAGCAGTAGGAGCAAAGAATACTTCAGAATATACAATTCCGTTATTTACAAGATAAGTTTCCAGGTCATCAAAAATCAGATTAAAATCATCTTCCGAAGTGTACATATTCTGAATTTTTATAAAAGCCTGAATAAAACCGTTAAGGTCGTCGTAAGTAAAAAGATCCTTTAATTCCTGTGCAGAAATAGCTTTACCATTACATTTTTTATAAACAGTTTTAATAGTCTTTAATGTAGGAACGGCTTCTATATGAAGATGAATTTCAGCTTTTGGAACCTTCTTTAATAATGTAAAAAACTCACTTTTATTCACAACCTTACTCCCGGAAATATTTTTCCTTTTAAATTATCGGAAGCTTCCGTCTTAGACTTTAGATTTTTTTGATAAAATGCCAGATAGAATCCCTTTAGTAACATTGTAATAAATTTTAAGTTGTTTGAATAAAAAACTTCTCTTATACTAAACAAAGAGTAAAAATATGAAACGAGTTATAAGAAAAACACTTATTTTAAGTATAATTTCTATTGTTTTAGGAATTTCGGGATGTAAAAAGCCTGAAGTAATTCCTCCTGATTTTGTAAAAATTCCTGCTGGAAAATTTTTAATGGGAAGTGAAGCAGGAATTAAGCAGAATAGACCTGTTCATGAAGTTACTATTTCCAATGATTTTTATATGTGTGATCATGAAGTAACTCAGGCAGAATATCAATCAATAATGGGAAGAAATCCAAGTAATTTTAAAGCAGAAGCAGCTTATGGCGAAGAACAGTCAAATAGACCGGTAGAAAAAGTTTGCTGGTATGCCGCTATTGTGTATTGCAACAGATTATCTATGAAAGAAAAACTTCAACCTTGCTATAAAATATTCGGTTCTGTTAATCCTGATGATTGGGGCGATATTCCTGTTATAGATGATTATGACTGGAATGATGTAATTTGTGATTTTAATGCAAATGGTTATAGATTGCCAACAGAAGCTGAATGGGAATATGCTGCTCGGGCTGGAGATGAAACTATAGATGATTTTACCTGGAGCGGTATAAATTCTGACTGGTACTTAGATGAATATGCCTGGTATGCATCAAATTCAAATGAAAAAACTCATGAAGTAAAATCCTTTGAAGAAGGTATGAATGCTTTTGGACTTTACGATATGAGTGGAAATGTCTGGGAATGGTGCTGGGACTGGTGGCCAAGTGAAAATGATTATAGCGCCGACAGTCACGATATTGGTGTAACAAATCCTACAGGAGCTTCCTATGGAACAATGCGTGTTTATAGAGGTGGAAGTTGTTTCAGTGAAGCAGCATTGTGTGCCGTTTCTTGCAGAGGGGGAAACAATCCTTTCGAAAGACAGAAATATTTAGGTTTTAGAGTTTGCCGCAGTTTATCATCAGATGGAAAAGATAGAGCCAAGGCTGGAAATTCAAAAGGAAACAAGTCAAACCCTAAAAACGATAAAAACAAAGAAATATCAGCAAAAAAGAAAACCCCTCGTTTTAAACCATTGAAAATTGAAGATATTAACATAAATGACTATGCCGTAGATTTTCTTGCTTATAAAAATACAATGGGAGGAAAGTATCACATAGATACAGATGTGTACGGTACATCAGACAGCCTCTATATATTAGGATGGTCTAAGGAAGGATACATTGCTTATATTCAGTTGTATGAGGAACATGGTTTTTATGAAATTGCAGCATCCGTGAATTTTATTGTTCAGGATCTTCATACAGACATAGTTGTTTATAATGATATAAAAAGTTCCTGGGATTATTCTGAGCACGATAATTTGGTAGCAAAATATATAAAAGATAATAAAACTAAGATTAATAAAGTTTTAACAGATTATAAAATTGTAGATGCAAAAACAGATTTTACCCCATTACCATATATTACAGACGATTATAAATTTGATAGTTATGCAAAATTGACAGATCGTGGATATGAAGATGGAGCAGAAGCAGGTTATTTACATATGTGGGATTACACAATTATTGGCGAACGTGTTGAAGAACGTATAGATGGAAGTAAAAAAGAAACCAAAAAATTATTTTCAGAAGAACATGTAGATTTTGAAAACTTAATTGTTTGTGGTGCCATGGAAAGTCCATTTAAAGACAGACTGATAATTATTTATTGTACAATCGGCGACTGGACCATGGCAAATCACCCTAGAATAATTGGATGTTCAGAATATGTAGGTTTTGAGTAAGAATAAAGAAGGGGAAAGCCTTCCCCTGACTCCAACTAAAAAAGCCATTGTGAAACCCAATGGCTTTTTCATTTTCCGCCACCCCTTCTGCGGGGGCACCCCGCAACGCCCCGGTAAATATACATTATTTTTGAGTTTTTCTTAATTTTAAGTTTATTTTCTTGCCTCAGTGCAAGTAGAACCATTTGAAATCCTTTTGAAAGAAACTGTCACCCTGAACTCGTTTCAGGGTCTCACCAATAATTACTTTTCCTGCTGCAGTGCAAGTAGAACTTAAAGAAATCCTGTCGGATTCCTTTTTAACGGTTCATCGATGCAAGCAACCCTGAACTTGATTCAGGGGCTCACCAATGATTCAAAAAATATCGGTGAGATGCCGAACTGAATTCGGCATGACATAAACCTATGCTTATTCATTTTTCATTCTTAATTCTTAATTTATCTGTGCTCTTATAACCTCAATTATTAATATAAAATTCCCTCGAAAAAAAATAAAAAAAAGTTTAAAAAAAATCAAAAAAAAGTTAAATTTTATGTTGACAAAATATTAAAGGGAGGATATATTAATTTTCACCGTCGCACAACATTGCGGCGCTGTTCTTTGACAAAACAGGGAAGGAAAGAAAATAGAACAAGTAAGGT
>JAKSTJ010000032.1 GCA_024402635.1 Treponema sp.
TTGTTCATATTCTGACAAAATTTTCATCTTTAATTCAACTGGATAATTCATTTTTCATAATAAATTTGTCCAACTTTTTGGTGTCAGTTCACCCAAACGGTCAGTTTAAAAAATTCCCCCCCGGGGTCCTTAGGGGATTCCCCTAAGAAATCCAAAAAGTTATACTACCCATATGCAGTTAGACGAAAATTTATTGAATAAACTTTTTGAACTTCGAGCCCAGCTTAAGGAAAAAGAGAAAAAAGAAACTGGCCGCACACCAGTAATTTGCAGCGATGAAGCTTTATATGACATTGCCACTTACAAACCTCGTGCACCTTTTGAATTTGAATCTCTACCAGGACTTGGCCGTGCATTCAGCGAAAAATACGGACAAATTTTTGCAGATACAGTTAGTTCTTTTGCAGATAAAGGTTTTACTACAAAAATGTCCGGTGATATAACCAGAACCTTAAAAGAACTGGAAAAAAATCTCATTACATTAAATAAAAAAAATCGTCTTTTATTTACAACTCAACTTAGACCAAGAGACAGTTTTGATATGTCCATTGAAGCTCCAGAAGATGCAATAAAATTTCTCTTTGGAAAAAAACTTAAAATCGTCATTAAAAATACTGCTGATATAAATTATTTAGAACTAGATTCAAGCCTGGATAATAACCGTAATAATTCCAGCTACAAAAAAATCACAACTCTTTTACGAGAAACAAATCGGGATTTAAGAGAAAAGGGACAAAACAATCTTTACATGGCATATCCTTTTGTAAAAGGAAAAATTCATGGTGAAGATTTTGATGTAAGGGCACCGCTTGCATTTTTTCCTGTAAAAGCAGAAAAGAATTCTCTTCAAATCACAATTACTTCAGATAATTCCAGAGATATCATTTATAACAATGCACTGGTACTGGCAAATTACAAATTCAACAAAATCAAAAAACCATTACCAAATCCAGTTTTAGAACAGGACGTTCATTCTCCAGAAGAACTTTTTACCGCCATAGAAAATTTTTATCTTGAAAATGAAATTCAGCTGAAACGGGATCCGTTATACCATCACGAAAAAGCAATTGCTCTTGAAGAAGATTTTACTTTAAAACCATTTGAAACTTATAAAAAAGATGAATTCCCTGTTTTCAAAAAAGGTGAATTATATATAGAAGATGTTATGCTTCTTGGCCGTTATTTGATTTGCGACAGTACAATTCAAAAAGATTTTGATGATTTAATTGAACGAAAAGAAAGTACAGTTCAGTTAGATAAACTTTTAAAATCTTTTAGTCAGCTCCAAAATGAAGAAGATTCTAATTCATCAGAAAAAGAGGAATCCAAACTACCATTTTCAGAAACTAATCTTAGTTATATAAACAGTTTAAATAGTTCCCAGGAACAGGTTTTAACTTCCATGAACAATCTGGATCAATTGGTTGTACAAGGTCCACCTGGAACCGGAAAATCTCAGACAATTACAAGTCTTATTGCTGATTATGCTCTTAAAGATAAAACTGTTCTTCTAGTTTCAGAAAAGAAAACCGCTCTTGATGTAGTTTATTCAAGACTTGGAGATCTTTCTCAATATGCTCTTTTAATTGATGATGTAAGCAACAAAAATGACTTCTTCAGACAAATTCAAGGCATGGTAACCAGTGCCAGCATGACATCGGGAGATTTTGAAAATTTAACTGAAATTTCCACTCAAATCGAAACCGATATGTCAAAACTGGATCAGATTGCCCAGAGTCTTTACAAATCAAAAACAATTGGTACCGACACCTTTAATCTTTATCAGAATTCTTCAAAAATTGATCTGGCAGATTTTAATACTTCTCAAAAAGTTCTTAAAATTGAATCAGCATATGGAAAAGAATTGCTTAAACTGGATTTCGAAAATCTTACAAAAGAAAAGCAGCTTTTTACAAATGAAGAACTTTGCCAGAATGTCAGTTTTTTTGTAAAAACCAAAAATGAATCCCCAGCTTTACTTTATGTAAAATCAGGGTTAAGTGAACTGGAAAGTTCTAAAATCAAAAATATAATAATCAATTTCAAACAGGAAATTCTTAATCTTCAAAATCAAAGTTTTTTTGCTAAAGTATTTGGACAGTTAAATCTTACTGGAAAAATGAAATCTATCATTAAAGAGTACATTTCTTCCGGCAGATTTTACAAATACACAATGGCAAATCCAGATTCAGTAATTTCCGCTTTAGACGAATACAAAAAATTTCAGGAATGCAGGATTGAATACGAAAAACTTTCCAAATCATCAAAAGTTTATTTCGACGCTTTAAATTTTATTAAAACTGATTCCCAGAATTTTTCTACCGCCAGCAAAGATTTATATAATGTAATTCTTAATATTCATTTGTCAAAATTCGAAGCAGCAAATATTGAAACACTTACAAATGTTCGACAATATCGGGAAACCATTCGTCACATTGCAAATCTTATGGGCGACAAACGACGCAACACAATTAACAACACAGGTCTTAAGCTTGCAAATTATATGAAAGGACTTACAGATTCAAAACGCTGCAACGAAATTATTCATGCATTGGAATCTTCAAGAAAACCTAGCGTTAAAAAATTCCTTGGAAAATTCAAAGTAGAACTTTTTGACAGCGTAAAAATCTGGATGCTTACACCAGAAGTTGTTTCAGAATTAATTCCACTTCAGCAGGGAATTTTTGATCTTGTAATTTTCGATGAAGCTTCCCAAATGTTTGTTGAAAAAGGAATTCCTTCAATCTTCCGTGCAAAAAAAGTTGTAATCGCAGGTGACAGTAAACAGCTTCGACCTACAAGACTTTTCTCCGGACGTTTTGAAGAAAATCCAGAAGAAATGGAAGAAGAGGAAGAAACCGTTGAAGCTTTGGAAGAAAAAAGCCTTTTGGATTTAGCCCGTTATAAATACGATAATATAATGCTTAAATATCATTATCGTTCAAAATACGAAGAATTAATTGCTTTTTCAAATCATGCATTCTATAAAGGACAGCTTTTAGTTTCTCCAAATGCAATTGCCAGTGAAAAATCTCCAATTGAAGTACACAAAGTTCAGGATGGAATATGGACAAATACTGCCAACAAAAAAGAAGCCCAGTATTGTGTTCAGCTGGTAAAAAAGATTTTAAAAGAACGCAAAAACAACGAAACAATCGGAATCATCACTTTTAACTCCCATCAGCACGATATGGTAGAAGATTGTCTTGATTTAGAATGTATGCGGGACAAAGAATTTGAATCAGCTTTGGCATTAGAACGAAATCGTGTTGAAAACGGAGAAGACATCAGCCTTTTTGTAAAAAATATTGAAAATGTTCAGGGTGATGAGCGAGACATTATTATTTTCTCAGTTGGATTTGCAAAAAATCAGGATGGAAAGATTTACAGAAATTACGGCTGGTTAAATAATGAAGGTGGAGAAAACCGATTGAACGTTGCCATAAGCCGCGCAAAATCAAAAATCCACATTGTTACTTCTGTTCAACCTGCAGAACTTATTGTTGATGATCTTAAACACGAAGGCCCAAAATTACTACGAAAATATCTGGAATATTGTTTTGCCATTGATTCAGATAATCTGGAAAATGCAAGAAACATTCTTTCAAATCTTTCTTCAAAAACCGTTACTTTTGCTTCACAACCATCAGCAACAGAATTTAAAGATTCAGTTTGTAAATTCTTACAGGAAAAAGGTTATACCGTTGAACAGAATGTTGGTATTGGAGGATATTCAATAGACATTGCAATCAAAAAAGGCAAAGATTTTGTTTTAGGAATCGAATGCGACAGTTCTCTTTACAACAATAAAACTCAAACTCGAGAAAGAGATTTCCATCGTCAGAAATTCCTTGAATCCCGAGGCTGGACAGTTTATCGCTTATGGTCGTGTCAATGGTGGGCAGATCAGGCTGGCGAATTAGAAAAAATGAAAGAATTAATGGAAAAATAATCATATTAAAGGTGAATAAATGACTGAAAATTGTTTTTATAAAGACGGATTAAACTTTTCTTGCCAGAGATGTTCATTTTGCTGCGGTCATGCCCCAGGATTTGTTTATCTTTCCAAAAGAGATTTATTAACTCTTGTAAACCATATGAAAATGACAATTGCTCAATTCGTAGAAAAATATTGCCGCTGGGCAGATTATTATTACGGAACTCAAGTAATTGCATTAAAAGAAATGAAAAACTACGACTGCATTTTGTGGAATAATGGTTGCACTGCTTACGAAGCAAGACCAATTCAATGTTCTACCTATCCATTCTGGTCATGGATGATTGCAGATAAAGAAACCTGGGATGAATGTGCAAAAGAATGTCCTGGAATGAACAAAGGTGAATTATGGCCTTTAGAAGTAATCGAAGAAAATAAAAGAAAGTATGTAGAAAATGTACCACTTCATAAAGAAGAAGTTCTGGCACTTATTGAAGAAGAAGAAAAAAATAAATAAAAAAAGCCGTGCTGCCATTCTAAAAATCAGAAAGACAACACGGCAATCTACAATACAGAAAAATTAGTCTGCAAATAATGGAGTTGAAAGATATTTATCACCATTATCTGGCAATAAAACAACAATATTTTTTCCAGCGTTTTCAGCACGTTTAGCAACATCAATTGCCGCTTTTACAGCCGCACCAGATGAAATACCAACTAAAAATCCTTCTGTTTTTCCAACTAATTTACCATAAGTAAATGCATCTTCATTTTCAACAGTAATAATTTCATCATAAACTTTTGTATCAAGAACTTCAGGAACAAATCCTGCACCAATTCCCTGAATTTTATGAGCCCCAGCAGTTCCTTTAGATAAAACAGGAGAAGTTGCAGGTTCAACAGCAATAACTTTAACTCCAGCTTTCTTAGATTTTAAGAAATTTCCAACACCTGTTAAAGTTCCGCCAGTTCCAACACCAGCAACAAAAATATCTACAGAACCATCAGTATCTTCCCAAATTTCAGGACCAGTTGTTGCAATATGAGCCGCAGGATTTGCAGGATTCACAAACTGCCCAGCAATCCAGCTTCCAGATATTTCTTTAGAAAGTTCACCAGCCTTTTCAATTGCACCTTTCATTCCTTTTGAACCTTCTGTCAAAACTAATTCAGCCCCGTAGCCTTTCATAATCTGACGTCTTTCAATAGACATAGTTTCAGGCATTACAATTATAGTTTTATAACCTCTTGCAGCTGCAACTGAACATAAACCAATTCCAGTATTGCCAGAAGTAGGTTCAATAATAGTTGCACCAGGTTTAAGCAAGCCAGCTTTTTCAGCCTCGTCAATCATATTTTTGGCAATACGATCTTTTACACTTCCAGCAGGATTAAAATATTCAAGCTTAGCAAAAATCTTTGCCTTAAGATCATATTTTTTTTCAATATTTGAAAGTTCCAGTAATGGTGTGTGACCAATCAACTGATCTACCGATGTGTAAATTTTTCCCATAAAAAACCTCTCATATCTAAATTAAATATAAAAATTGCCCGCCACTTAAATTGCAGCAAATCCTCTTTCAAGATCCGCAATTATATCTTCATAATGTTCTGTGCCAATCGAAAGACGAATTGTATTCTGATATATTTCCTGTTCAACCAATTCTTCATCATTTAATTCAGAATGAGTTGTAGATGCAGGATGAATTACCAGCGATTTTACATCAGCAACATTGGCAAGCAAACTGAAAATCTTAAGATTATCTATAAACTTCCAGGCTTCTTCTTTTCCACCTTTAATATTAAATGTAAAAATCGAAGCACCACCATTAGGGAAGTATTTTTCGTACAAAGCATGATCCGGATGGTCAGCCAGAGAAGGATGATTTACCTTTTCAACCTTTGGATGATTCTTTAAGAATTCAACAATCTTTTTAGTATTTTCAGCATGACGGTCCAATCTTAAAGATAAAGTTTCTGTTCCCTGTAATAAAACCCATGCATTAAATGGAGAAATACAAGCACCTGTATCTCTAAGTAAAATTGCACGAATATATGTTACAAAAGCAGCAGGACCAACAGCATCAGGGAAACTAACACCATGATAAGATGGATTTGGATCACTGATTGCAGGGAATTTTCCATTCTTCCAATTGAATTTTCCGCCATCAACAATAATACCACCAAGAGAAGTTCCATGTCCACCAATAAACTTTGTAGCCGAATGAACAACAATATCAGCACCATGTTCCAAAGGACGAATTAAATATGGAGTTCCAAAAGTATTATCAATTACAAGAGGAATATTATGTTTGTGAGCAATTTCAGCCAAAGCATCAATATCTGGAATATCAGAATTTGGATTTCCTAAAGTTTCAATATATAAAGCCTTTGTATTATCTTTAATAGAAGCTTCAACTTCTTTTAAATCATGAACATTAACAAAAGATGTTTCTACACCAAATTTACTTAAAGTATGTTTAAGCAGATTATATGAACCACCGTAAATTGTTTTCTGAGCAACAATATGATGTCCAGCCTGAGCCAAAGCCTGTATTGTATAAGTAATTGCCGCTGCACCAGAAGAAACTGCCAATGCTGCCACACCACCTTCCAAAGCTGCAATTCTTTTTTCAAAAACGTCCTGAGTTGAATTAGTAAGACGACCATAAATATTACCAGCATCAGCTAAACCAAAACGATCTGCCGCATGCTGAGAATTATGGAATACATAAGAAGTTGTCTGATAAATAGGAACTGCTCTTGAATCCGAAGCTGGATCTGCACTTTCCTGACCAACGTGTAATTGTAATGTTTCGAAATGAAGTTTTGAATTTGCCATAGTATAAATTTCCTTTTAATAATTATAATTTTAGTGAAGGGGAGTGCTCTCCCCCTGACTTCAGCCACATAAAGTGTCTTCCGTCACCCTCTCCAGCGGGCTCAAACGCCGCCCGCAACGCCTGCTATAATTTTATTAAAAGCAAATACGCATGACTCCGTTTCTAAAGTTTTCTCTTACTAATTTTTCGAAATAAAAAACCATCATGCGCCTCCTATACTATACTTACCTAGTGGTTAGGTATGTTTTTACGATACATCTATTCTCCTAGTATGTCAATAGGTTTATATAAATTTATTGATTTTTATTTAGAATAACCCATAGAAAGAATTACAAATCCTTTCTTTTCACTTCCTGGCGCCATTTTTATTTCAACAATATGTTTTTCACAAACCTCATTATCAATAATCAATTCAGGAACCGCATTATTCCAACCCCCAGTTCCATCTAAAGTTTGAACTAAATTATCATCAACGTAAACTTCTGCATAACCAAACTTTAAGCCGTCCCAGTTTCCGTGTTTTTGATAAATAATAATAAGATTTTTACACTCAATTTCCATAATTAAACTGTCGCCCTTTTTACCAGGAACGTGATACCAGTTTTCAGGGAAATTTGTTTTTCCGCTTTTTAGTACCAGTTGTCCGCTTTTATCTTTAGAACTAAAACAACCTGGTGTTAGTTTTACGTCGCTGTTATTTTTTTCAGTTTTGATTTTTGTCATTCCCCAGAAACCAGCTCTATAACAAAAAGCATTTTCCGGAACAGGATTTTTTTCATCAATTTTGTCACCATCAATTGCCTTAAAAAGATTTACAAGACAATCAGCCTGAATCTCGTGACCTTCTTTAGTAGGATGTACATTATCAACAAAATACTGTTTTTGAGTAAATTTTTTTTCAGCAAGCGCCTGTTTTACCAAATCACTAACACTTACCTGAGGAATTTCGTAATATTCAGAAATTTTAGTCATCCACGACTGTTGATTTGTATAAGTAGCAGCAGAATACAAGGCAATAATTGCAGTATCTTCATTCTGGCTTAAAACCTCTCTAATAATTCCTTCATAAGCCCGCTGAAATTCATCTCCACTGCCATCATTTACAGCAAATTCCAGAATCAATAAATCAGGAGTATGATCGTAAGGTCTAATTACATCATTTTCATAACGAACAATACCAGCTAAAGAACTTGTGCCGCTTAATCCTGCATCATTAAAAATAATTTTTGAACCACGGTTTGGTGTGTACTCTGCAGAAATCTTTTTTATAAATTTGTAAGCATAACCGTCAAGATATTTTTCAGGACCAACACCTTCTGTTACTGAACCACCTAAAGCAGTTACATAAACGTGCTGGCTGTCTCTTAATTTTTCAATTACTTTTTTTAAACGATAATTATTTCCTTTATCTAATAAAGATAAATTCAACATTTCGTTATATTCAGCCTGGGACATATCAAAAAGTGCTTTTTTTTCTTTGCGGACAGGACGTGCCCAGCAGGGAATAGCAATTAGCAAACAAACTAAAACTAATAAATATTTTCCAGACTTTTTCATTAAAAACCTCTTTTTAGAATAAATTATTTTATCACTAAAAAGAGGTTTTTTCATTAATTAAATTCCGTATCCAATGGCAAGAATTGTAAATCCTTTGTCTTCAAATCCCGGTGCCATTTTAACTTCAATTTTATGATCTGCACATTCTGCTTCGTTAATAATCAATTTTTGAACGCTGTTGTTCCATGCGCCGCCTTCACTATTAGAACCATCGTATTCAGCAATTTTATTACCATCAACGTAAACTTCTGCAGTACCAAATTTTTCAGGAAGCCAGTTTCCCTGAACTTTATAAACAAAAATCAAATTTTTACAATTAACTTCCATTACAAAACTGTCGTTGCCAGAATCCTCAGAATGATGCCAGTTTGAAGGAAAAGCATTTCCACCTTTTTTTAATGACTGACTGTTATTATCAACTGCAGTAAATCCTCCTGCAGAAATTTTTACATTAGAATTCTTTGAATCTGCAAAAACTGCATTAAAATTAGAAAAGTCCATATTCTTTTTATAAACTTCTGGTAAAGCATACGAATCATTCATTTTGGCAGCTTCAACTTTTTCAAAAAGATTCATAAGACAATCAGCCATAAATTTATGCCCAGGTTTTCTAGGATGAACATAATCATCAAAATACAAATCTTCAGAAATTCCAGAATCTGGAGCTTCAACAGCATTTTGAATACTAATCTGAGGAACTCTGTAATAAGAACCAATAATCATTTTAGTATCCTGACTGTTTTTATATGTTTTTGCGTCTGAATATAAAAGAATAACTGCAGAATCTTCATCTTCTGAATAAACTTTACGAACCAAAGCTTCTGTTGCACTCATAAATTCAGGTTCACCACCATCATTAACTGCAAATTCAATAATTAAAAGATCCGGTTTGTGTCCCATTTCTTTAACAATATGATTTTCATAGCGAATTAATCCCAATGTAGAAGGAGTCCCGCTTAATCCTGCTCCATTAAAAACAATGTTTGCTTCAGGAAATTTTTCTGCCAGCTGATCTCTAAACTGGAATGCATATCCCTGCTGCCATAATTCTTTTCCGGTTTCATCTTTAATTCCAGCTCCTTCTGTTACAGAACCACCAATTATTGCCACATAAACAGTTTCACCTTTTTCAAGCTTTTCAATAAATTTTTTAAGTCTGTAATTATTTCCAGGACTAACCAGAGATTTTTCAATATCCGCAAGATACTGTTCTTTTGTACATCCCAATTCTGGAACTTCAATTTCTTTAATTGTTTCTTTCACTTCTATATTTTCCTTTTTATCTGAATTACAACTTGTAAAACTAAAAATCATTATTATAAATAAAAAAATCGCATTAATTTTTTTCATAAAGTTTCCTCTATTTATAAAATTAACACGATTTTCTTAAAATTATAATAAGAACTTTTCACAATTCTAATAATATTTTACCGTATTCAGTTCTTAATTCCCTTTTTTCTGAATAATTCCTTTAAATTCTTCAAGGGATTTATAACCTTTGCGTTTCATAAATGCAGAAAGTCCTTCAATAATTTCTATCATTGCAAGAGGATTTGCAAAAGTGGCTGTACCAACTTCAATTGCAGAAGCACCTGCCATAATAAATTCAACCGCATCTTCCCATTTAGAAATACCGCCAATTGCAATTACAGGAACCCGTTTTTCTTCTGGTAATGTATTGATTGCTTCAACCAGTTCATAAATAAGACGAACTGCTATTGGTCTAACTGCAGGTCCACCAACACCGGCTTTAAGATTTTCAAAAACAGGAACGCCTCTTTCAATATCAATTGCAATTCCCTGGAAAGAATTACACAAACTTATTCCATCTGCACCAGCTTCTATACAGGCAAGAGCAACTTTATTTAATTCAAGAGACTGAGGTGTTAATTTTACAACTAAAGGTTTTTTTGTTACTGCTCTAACTGCTTTTACAACATCACAGGCAGCATTACAAGTCATTCCCCATGCAGCACCACCAGCTTTAACATTTGGACAACTAATATTTAATTCAATCATTGGAACTTCAGTTTTATCAAGAAGTTTTGCACCTTCAACATAACTGTCCAAAGTTGAACCAGAAAGATTTGCAATTGCAACAGGTTTTAAAGCCATCATTTCTGGTAATTCATTTGAAATAAAATGTTCAATTCCAGGATTCTGCAAACCAATAGAATTCATTAATCCAGAAGGAATTTCCCATACACGAATTCCATTATTTCCCTGGCGAGGTTCCAGTGTTAATCCTTTAGAAGCAATTCCTCCAAGTTTGTTTACATCAAAAACAGAAGCATATTCAGTTCCAAAACCAAATGTTCCTGAACAACCAATAACTGGATTCTGGAATTTAACTCCCGCAATTTCTACAGATAAATCTGGTTCCGAAGTAAGAGGTTCTCTTCTTGGCTGAACTTTTATTCCTGCTACAGAATCAGCAGGTTTTTCAAAAGGAAGTATTTTACTGTCAAAAATAGGACCTTCTTTACAGCAGCGTTTTTTTCCTTCCGTTGTATCAATTGTACAACCAAGACAAACCCCAACACCGCAAGCCATTCTTGCTTCCATACTAATCCAACACTGAATGCCACATTTTTCAGTTATTTGTTTTACATAAGCAAGCATTGGAGCAGGACCACAAGCATAAACTGCAGCATAATTTCCGTTCTTTAATACTTCTTCTGTTAATGCAACTGGAAGCATTCCGTGAACACCAACAGAACCGTCATCAGTTGTAATAACTAAATTATCTGCTTTTACATAATCTAAACCATATGAGCCGGATTTAAATGATGCATAAAAATCATAAGATTTGGCTTCCAAAGTTTCAGCAAAACCTGCAACTGGAGCAACACCAATTCCACCACCAACAATTAAAACTTTTCCTTCAACAGGTTCAAAAGTATTGCCGCATGGACCAAGAAGATTTACTTCATCACCTTCTCTTAAAGAACAGATTTCTTTTGTACCTTCACCTTTAACCAGAATCAAGAAATAAATTTCAAAATGGCAGCCATCTTTCTTTTCAACATGATAAACACTAATTGGTCTGCTTAAAATTGTGTTGCTTCTTACAGGATGAATCATATAAAACTGACCTGTCATTGGCACAGATTCAGTTATAACTTTTAATAAATATACACTTCCAGATGGTTTTGCACCGCTTACAGCTTCACATCCAGAAACAATTCCCTTTGCATAAACAGGATATGCTTTTCCCTGACAATCACTAAACATATAAAACCACCTTTTACTAAAACTTTCTTAAATTAAGATATAAACAATTAGTTTTAAAGTCATTATAAATCTTTAAATTAACAATAAAAAACTGAATTACTTTCTACCAGGCAGAAATCTGTTTATCCATCCACTGGTAGCGTTGAATACACCAGTTGTAAAGATAAGTTATTTCATCTTCATAGGTAGTTCTGGAACCATAACCAGATGGTGAATTCCATTCATACTGTCCTAATCTTGGTAATATATTTTCATTTGCAGGAATACTATCGTAAATTCTATTTGCATATTCAACAATTTTTTCGTTGATAGCATTTTTTAAATCTACTTTTTTTGCCTGCCAGCGAGTTTTTACTGCCTTTCTGAAAGATGGAAGTTCCATAAGACGATTAATCCAGAAGGTTTCTACAACATATCCATGAATACTTCTTGCAAAGTCATTTTCATTACACTCTTTTTTTCCACCCCAGATATACCATCCTGTTGGATTATCAACTGTATCCCACCCTCCATCTTTAGTTTCATAACCATGACCAAAATTTCCAAGACTTAAATCAAAATCCCAGTTTGGACCCATATAAAGTTTTTTTGTAGAAGCATTATAAATAATAGGAACAGATTTCTGGAAGTTTGCATCAGAATTTTTTCCAAATTCATTTACTAAGAACCAGTCAATAAAGGAAGTTTCATCCATATATTTTTTATATTCAGTTCCGAAATTTGAAGAATATAGCATTTTTTCAAAGGCATCTATTTTTGATTTTGCGTATTTTCCAGCTAATTTACAATCTTCACCGGTAAATTTTGTCCAATCTCCTAAATCAGGATCTTTTAATGTCATCGGAATACATTTTTCAGAGGAATAGAAATAAATTCTTTCTGCACCTTTGTAATCATAACCTACTTCAGTTTTATAATTATCATAACCTAAAGTTCCTTCTTTGTTTATTGCAGTATCAATTTCAACCATAAAACCACTGTCTTCTATATTAATGGTTCCATCATTGTTTACGTCAGCAAATTCAGGGTCCTTTTTAATAAAATCTTCAATGCTCTGAATATTTACACGATTTTTTTCAATTTTATTGCATTCACCCAAATCATAAGTTCCAACAAACAATCCGTTAATATACAAATTTACAGGTATAAACTTTGCATTCCAGTACGAATTAAATACATTTTTTCCCAAGAAACTTGCAAATTGAGTTCTGATTAAAGATGGATCAAAATAGTTTGCCATTAAAACCCAGCGTTTAGATTTGCTCATTCCAAGAATTTTTGTTTTAGTTTCAAATTTCAAAGAATAAGGTACTTTTGCGTTCCATCTGGTAGAATTTCCTCTGTCTTTAATTAAAACTGGAGTTTTTGATAAAGAATCTTCTTCGGCTTCAATACGAATTGTTGCATTAGCCCAATCATCTCCAAAATGCCAGGTTGTTGGTAAATAACCTCCTGGACAATATGGACTTCCTTCTATATAAACATTTGGTATTGATTGTCCACCTTTAAGTAAAAGAACTTTACCACTCTCAGAACCTTTAAAATAAATTACATCGGAAATTAATGTAGAACCATAATTAAAACCTGAATAATAGAAATTATAGTTTAAATTAATTCCAACTTTTTCCTGATCTTTAATAAATTCCAAAGCATTATCATTAACAATTGTTATTTGAGATTTATTTTTAGAAAAATCTCCAGTCCAGTAAGAAGGTCCATTCCATGGTTTATCGTGAAATAATGTGGCATTATAACTTCCAGATTCCAATACATTTGGTCTTACAAATGTTAATTCTTTAAATGTAATCTGATGATTTTTATTGTCATAATTATATTTTGAAAAATGAACAGAAGCATTTCCCAAACCACCAATTGCAGTTACTTCAATACGATTTGTCTGTCCCCAATTCTGCCAGTCAACTCCTCCAATTGTTTCCTGTTTTTCAATCCAGACTTCGTATACATCATCTTCTTTTGTAAAAGGATAAAGGATTGTATTAGTTTTTTCGCTTACATCATCAATTCTAAAGTTTTCATAACCAGTAGTTTTATTTAAAACATGAATTGTATTATGAGTCCATGTACTTGGATGACTCTTTTCAATTAATAAACCGTCACTTCTTGGAGTTACTTTTAAAACATAACCCATTCCGCTGTCAGAAGTAGATTTTGTAGTTCCTTCCGATAAATATTCAGTTCCAGTTTTGTATTCATAAATTACAACTGGTTCTTCATTTTCAATTTTATCTGTTACTTTTGTAACCATTTCTGGTGCAGAACTATAATTTCCACTACTACCATTCATATTACATCCAACAAAACCAATTCCTAAAAGCAAAAACACAGATGTAAATGAAAATCCATTTCTTTTCATATGAACCTCTTTATATCCATTTCTATTTTTTTATAAAAGATTATTTAATGATTTATCCATCCACTGGTAGCGTTGAATACACCAGTCTGAAAAATATTTTATTTCACTTTCCAAAGTCATTCTTTTTTCATAACCAGGAGCTTCACGCCAGGTATTTTCACCGAAAGTTGGCCATTTGTAAGTATTATAATATGAGGCCTCTCTTATGTCTAAATAAAACTTTGGAATCTGTTTATTGATAGAATTTAAAACAGCTCCTTTTTTAGAATTCCACCGAGCAACAACTTTCTTTACAAATTCAGGATCTTTAAACATCTGCTTGTACCAGACATTTTTGTCTCTTATATAAAAACCTGTAGGAATATTACAATTATTATCAGTAACATTTCCAAATCCTAAATCATAATCCCAAAGACAACCCATATGAATTTTTCCATCATTCGAATTGTAATAAAGATATATAGAAGAAAACCATGCTGAATCTATATTTTTTGAATATTCGTGGAGCAAGTACCAGTCTATAAAAGAGGTTTCATCAAAATAAGCTCGCCATCCCGTTTTAGGATCTGTAAAATTTTTCCCGAATAAAGCATTTTCCGCATCTCTAAAAATTTTTCTGATTCTTGCCTGTTCAGTTCTATCAGCAATTTTCGGATCTTTTAAACAAATTGAAACATCATGATCGGTTCTGAAACTAAAAGGTTCATCTTCCCTTCTGTTCATTTCTACTAAAAAACCTTTATCGCCGGTAACAATTCGATTTTTTGCAACATCAATTCGTTCACCAAAAAGATAAACTCCATCATATTTATCATTTATATAAACATGAACCTGCTTATAATGTGGCGACCATTGCAATCTGTTAAAAACTTTTTCACCAAGATAAGTCATATATTGATTTCTCAGTAAAGTTTTATCTCCATAATTACAAACTAAAACCCATTTTTTACTTTCAGACATTCCCAGCAAAGAGGCTTTTTTTTCAAGCTTAATGTTCATGCTGTGTTTTGGCATCTGTCCCCAGCTGGTATTTCCACGACCTTTTATTTCTGTTGTATAGGTTTTATTTCCAATTTTAATTTTACCTTTTACATATCTGTCTCTTGAAACAATTGGTTTTCCTGTATCAGTTGATAAATAAATTACAGGTAATCCGGTTTTAGAAACATCAATTTTTGCATTGTTGTCTATATAAGTTTCATTTTTTCCAGTATTAATGGATTTAAAAAAATCTTCGCCATTATATTTAAAAGAATAGGTTAAATCCAACTTAAAAGATTTGTTTTTGATTTTCCACATAAATGGACGTAAAACCAGTTTTTTGTTTTTCAATTCAATATTATCAAAATAAACCGGAGTTTTATCTTTAATTCCAGTTATGTTTCCAGAAAAATGAGGATTTTCAATTTTTCCTTTTGAAGTATTTTCCAGTTTTTCAAAAGAAAGTTCCATTTTTTCTGAATTGTAATAGTTTTTATTTGTAACGGCAGAAAAAACATATTCTCCGCTTCCCCCAGCAGCCACCACATTTAAAGATTTTGCCGACTGTTTTGTACCATTTTGAGAATATGTAATAAAAACTTTGTAACTTTGTGATTTTTTTACAAAAGGATAAACAGATTCTTTTCCAGTAGAAGACAAATGCATTTCTACTAAAGAATCTTCAGATTCAACTGTTGTTTTTTGATTTTTCAGTTCAATTTTCTGAACGTGAAAGACAGGATTTCGTAATTTTGCAGAAGCATTTGTTTTTACATGAATACCATCACTTTGAATGCAAATTTCATAGAGTCGATCACTGGATTTTTGCCAGACTTGTTTTTCATCTTTTGGAAGAGAAGAACAGGAAAGAACAATTAATCCAGTTAAAAAACAAAATATACTTCTGCAAATTTTATTCACTATAAACTCGCCTTAGCTTTTAAAAGGTCATCTTTTGAAAATAAAGATGCTCTTGCTGCAGAATCAGCAATATCTGCCATTGTTAAAGTTCCAGCGGCAAGTTTTTCTGTAAGTTCTGCATCTTTTTTGTAAGCGCACAAAATTCCGCGGCTTGAATTTACAGTTCCACCTGCATGGTCAAGTAAAGTTGCAGCAATTCTGGCAGCTCCACCTTGTGCACCATAACCTGGAATTAAGAAGAAAGTATCTTTATATTTATCACGCAAATAACGGGCATCTTTTTCCTGAGTTGCACCAACTACAGCACCAAAAATTCCACAAGTCTGATCTGCATAAACTGATTTAAATTCTTCACCAATGCGGGCAATTTCATCACCAACATGTTCAAGTAAAAGCCCACCAGATTTTAATTCCTGATGTTCAATGTCTACCATTCCAGGATTTGATGTACATAAAAGAACAAATGCTACTTTTCCACCATCTTCTGGCTTTGAATATTTTGTAAAAGGAACTAAAGTATCAAATCCCATATAAGGATTGATTGTAATAATATCTGTTTCAAAATCACCTTTGAAATGAGCTTTTGCGTATGCATCAGAAGTTGCACCAATATCACCACGTTTAATATCAGAAATTGCAATTAAACCTGCAGCACGAACCATTTTCAAAGTTTCAGCATAAACTTTCATGCCTTCAAGACCCATTGCTTCGTAATAAGCAATCTGAACTTTACAACAGCAGGCAGATTTATCAGCAGCCACTCTATCAATAATTGCTTTGTTGTAAGCAAGTACGGCTTCTGGAGCACTTTTATACTGTTTTAAAATGTTTTCAGGAATATAAGATGGATCTGTATCCAAACCAACGCATAAAGGACCATTTTTTATAGCCAGCTCCTGTAAAAGCTGCATGTTATGTTTTGTATTCATACTTCTAATATATCAGAGATTTGCATATGTTTAAATATTTTTAATTTGCCCTGTCCCTTTTGTACACAATGAAAAAAAGATTAAAGGTTAAAATAAAAAGACTGATTCTCGTTTTTATTCAAGAATCAGTCCTTTAAATAATCTTCCTAAAATTCCCTTAATTCGAGTTCCCTTTAGAAAGCTTTCTACTTATAACAGAAATTATTCTACTGAATAACTTCTGTTTCATAATTTGTAAATATTTGTTTTTCCCAGTTCTCAATAATAATATTTTTACTTGTATTGCTAGAGTAGAATCTCTGTGAACCCATATTTACAATACCACCCCATGGAGTACCAGCATCCTTAAAGTAATTTGTGAAAATAGAATTTTCTCCTACTTTAAAAGAACCTGTTTTTAATATTTTAATTGTTTTTGTTCCAACCATAACTTGTGTTGGATAAGTTTCACTACCACCATCGATCTTTAATGATTCTGAAACATTATATGCATTAGATCCTAACAAACAATAAGGAACATACTGACTAGCCCATACTGCAGAAGTACTCATTTCATAATGATTAATAAAAATTCCTTGGTATTTTGATGCTTTTTCTGATGTCTGGAACATATTACTTCCATCTAAAGTAAAATCCAAAGGCATACTTATATCCCAAATATTTTCATTAAATATTGTTCCTGTTACACAGTTATCTTCCGCATTATAATCTGCTGCTGTATATTTATAAGTTACTGCTGCAGTTCCGCTAGTGGCAGAATCTTTTCCACCATTCTTTGCAAACCAACATTCATTAATTCTTGCTTTAGCATTAGATGCCTCTACTAAAACAGCAGGATAATCACCATTACCAGCATAAGCAATATAACAATTATCTAACTTTGCAGTCCCCTTATAAACATAAATACCTTTCCAATCATTTGGAGCAGCACTTATTCCACCATTGCCAGAAATTTCTTCTCCAAATTCCTTATCACGGTAAGAAGTAAAACAAGCATGATCTGCATCAAGAACACTAGCTTCGTAAATTCTTAATCTTCCATTAGGTCCAAACTTAACAACAATATCACCAAGGCTTTCCGCTTTTATAGTAAGTTTTGCACCTTCTTTTACATAAATATCTTTATTAATATAGTAAGTTTTACCTGATTCCCAAGTTGTATCTGATGTAATATCTGTTTTTACTTCTACATATTTTTTATCAAGAGAACCTGTTCCCCCGCCACCAGTACCAGCGCCTAATAAAGAACATCCAGCCAACGAACTAAACAAAACAACGCTGAACAACAAAGCTGATAAATTAAATTTTTTCATAGTTTCTCCTTTTTTTAATAGTATATTTTTTATTTTAGTTCATGGGATTTTATATGTCTATAATGAAAAATGGAACCTAAAGCCTTTTTCACAAAAAAAAGCCGCACCCCGAAGAATGCAGCTTTTCATTTTGTCATTTTTTAGACATTAATTACCATTTCTTTCCCATAATAAGGCGAAGAATAAGAATAAGTAAACATGTACCAACAATATCAATAATGATATTTACAATAATTCCACCACCGATTCCGATTAAACCGAAAAGCCATGAACCAAGGAGAGAACCTACAATACCAACTAAACAGTTAATCCAGAAACCATGTTTACTTTTCATGATAATTCCAGCTAACCAGCCAATTAAGGCACCAATTAAAATTGCAACAATAATTGAAATAATTAAAGACATCTAATACACCTCGTAAGAATTAAGATACTTAATTATAGCATGAAATTTGACATTGTATAAAAATAACAATTTTTTTATTTAATTATTTCGTCCATCATGAAATATCATGATATAATTCAATCATAACATTTTTATGGAGGCCTCAAATGGCAAAAAAATCTTCAAACTGGATTATTGCAATCCTCTTAGTAATCATTTATGACATTTACGGAATTTTTACACGTATTACAAGCGGTAAAACAGTTCCTCTCATCATTGGAATTTTACAGATCTTTACAGGAAACTTCTTTGGTATTCTCTGGCTTGTAGATTTGATTACAATTCTCTTGAACAAAAAAATTACTGTTTTAGTAAAATAATTTTTTTTTAATCAAATTTTGTTACAAAAGGCATCATAAGTTTTTATAATTTATGGTGTCTTTTTTATTTGACCCAACCAAATTTTCTTCCGATAATACATTTATGAAAAAGATTTTAGTCAGTTTATTATTTTTATTAACAAGCATTGGAGTATTTGCTGCAGAAAAAACAGAAGCAAAATACAAATTAAGAACTCCAGAAGGAACTCCAGCAGAATTTAAAGAAAGCTGGGGTTATGTAACAATGAAGCGTAGTGAAGAATATTCAAAAACTATTCCTCTTACAGATGTATGTTTCTTTTCCGCAGAAATTAACTGTTATGGTGAATTAGTCAGCATTCCAGACAGAAAGAAAATTGATATTGGAAATGCAAGAAGTCATATGGTCATTGTTTGTGACAGTTATTCCTTATCACACATGGTATTGAATCCTGATTTTGGAATCCGCAAAAAACTTATTAAAGATATTGTAAAGGCTGCAGACCCTTTTGACGGCGTTCAGATTGATTTTGAAGTTATTCCAGCAAGAGACAGATTGAATTTCCACAGTTTTATTGAAGAATTACGAAATGCTCTGCCTGGTGAAAAATGGTTTACAATGTGCGTTCCTGCCAGAGTTAAACTTTTACAGGATGATATGTATCCTTACGAAAAATTATCAAAATTAGTAGACCGTATTTTTGTAATGTGTTACGACCAGCATTGGAGCGGAAGTACACCTGGAGCAATTGCAGAAGTTGAATGGTCTAAAAAAGTTGCAAAATATGCTCAATCAGTAATCCCAGAAAAAAAATTGATTATGGGAATTCCTTTTTACGGAAGAACCTGGGTAAATAAAACTACAGCTCAAGCCTGGTATTTTAGCGGTGCCAATCGAATTATGAGAGAAAATGGTGTCTCAGAAGTAACTTACGAAAATGACATTCCAAGTTTTAAATATAAAACACAGGTAGAAGTAACCGGATTCTTTAACGATGCTTATTCTGATCACAAATTGTGTAAAGCTTACGAAGAAATGGGCATTAAAAAAATCGGTTTCTGGCGTATTGGTCAAGAAGATCCTGATTTCTGGAAATGGATTAAAATTACAAAATAGTTTAAATCTCAATCCTCTTCCCCCAGTAAAGAAAAACTGTTAAAATACATTGATTTAATTCAAATCTTTGGAGTAAATATGATCTTTTCACCTGTAGAAATCGAAGAAACAGTAAATATGTTCATGCGTCATAAGCTTGATGTTCGTTGTATTACAATGGGCATTTCTCTTATGGATTGTGCAGATTCTGATGTAGATAGAGCCTGCGAAAAAATATACAACAAAATAATGAACAAAGCCGGCAATCTTGTAAAAGTAGGCCAGGATATTGAAAAGGAATTTGGTGTACCAATTATTAACAAACGTATTTCAGTTACACCAATTGCTTTAGTAGCAGGTGCATCAAATGCTAAAAATTATGTTCCTTATATTAAAACCCTTGATCGTTGTGCAAAAGAATTAGGTGTAAACTTTATCGGAGGTTTCTCTGCTTTAGTTCAAAAAGGAATCACTCCTGCAGACCGCATTTTAATTGATTCTATTCCAGAAGCTTTAGCATCAACAAATTATGTTTGTTCTTCAGTAAACGTTGGTTCTACAAAATCTGGTATTAATATGGATGCAGTTAAACTTATGGGTGAAACAATTGTAAAAACTGCTGAAGTTTCAAAATCTTGCGAAGTAAACGGATGTGCTAAACTTGTAGTATTCTGTAACGCTCCTGAAGATAATCCATTTATGGCGGGTGCTTTCCATGGACCTGGAGAAGGTGATTGTGTAATTAACGTTGGTGTTTCAGGACCAGGTGTAATTCTTGCAGCTGCTAAAGAATATAAAGGTCAGCCTATTAATGTTCTTGCTGACGGTATTAAAAAGATGGCATTCAAAATCACACGAATGGGACAGTTAGTAGGTTCAGAAGCTGCTAAACGTCTTGGAGTTGATTTTGGTATTCTTGATTTGTCTTTAGCACCAACTCCTGCAGTAGGTGATTCAGTTGCCCGCATTCTTGAAGAAATCGGTCTTGAAGGTGCCGGTGCTCCTGGAACAACAGCTGCTCTTGCAATGCTCACTGATATGGTTAAAAAAGGCGGAGTTATGGCAAGTACAAACGTTGGTGGTCTTTCTGGTGCTTTCATTCCTGTTTCAGAAGATGAAGGTATGATTAATGCCGTAGAAAAAGGTTCTATCTGTCTTGAAAAACTTGAAGCTATGACAACAGTTTGTTCAGTTGGACTTGATATGATTGCAATTCCAGGAGATACACCAGCAACAACAATTTCTGGTATTCTTGCCGATGAATTTGCGATTGGTATGGTAAACAACAAAACTACAGCCTGCCGTTTAATTCCTGCTCCTGGTAAAAAAGCTGGAGAATGGGTTGAATTTGGCGGATTGCTTGGTGGTTGTCCAGTTATGCCAGTCAGCAGTTTTGGATGTGCTGATTTTATTAATCGTGGTGGACGTATTCCAGCTCCTATCCATTCATTCAGAAACTAAAATTTTTTTTCAAGTTGAACTTGTTTCAGCATAAAAAAAAGACTGTCTGAAATTATTAATCAGACAGTCTTTATTATTTAACAGTGCAACTGTTTATTTATTCAGTTTTTTCCTGAGCTTCAATTTCTTCTTTTTTATCACCATTTTCTTCTGGTGCCAATTTTGTACTGAAATATGCCAATGCAAATCCTGCAGCAAAACAGATTATACAACCAATAACTGTTCCAACACCAACCAAAGCGGCAACTTCTGTATATTTGTTCCAGCATACAATCAAAAGATTTACAATTGAACCGCAAATCAAACCAAAAATTACTGCATATGTAAAATGAGGAGCTTTTCTTAATAAATAGCTGATTAAACGTGCACCAGTAATTAAACCAATAATCAAACCAACACCATTTGGTAAAAGTAAGAATAATGCGTGAGAGAACTGTCCCCATTCGCCTTTGAATAAAGTTTCAACCATAATTGGAATAGCAGCAATTACAATTGGGTAGATTCCTAAAATCAACATAATTAATGAACCAGAAATTCCTGGAATAACCATTGCCATTGCTCCTAAAATTCCGGCAAAGAATATAATCACTAATAATGATGGTTTTATTGCTGGTAATTCACTAAATGAAATATCAGAATCACCAAACTTCATTTGAAGAATTGTAAATCCAATCATTAAGGCAAAACCAAGAATTGCACAGATTGTTGTACCAGTTATACGACCTGCAGAAAGTTTTGTTTCACCAGGTCTTTTCTTTAACATATATCCAAGAAGCATTGGAATACTTCCTGCAACAAGACCTATAAAACAAAAATATGTTTGAAGTGGAAACTTTTCAAATAAAAAGCCAATCACTTTACTAAAAACTAAAATTCCTCCCAGCATTCCTATTACTAAAGGAAGAACAAATTTCCAGTTTTTAATAATTTTCTTGAATTTAAAACTCATTATATCGAGAAACTTGTCATATATATTAAATACGACAACTAAAGTTCCTCCCGAGACACCTGGGATTACATTTGCAACTCCGACCATAATTCCAATAAAAAGTGTTCTTAATACATTTAACATATTTTCAATATATATAGGAAATCTAATTAATTCAATATAAAAAAGTCTTTGCATCATAATGAAAAAAGGATTAAGATTTGCTTATTCATGAAATTTATTCAGGCAACAACACAGGAACATTTTAAAATTATTCAGGAATTTATAAATCCATATGAATTTTCCTGCGCCGGATTTTGTGCTGTATTAAGAAAAAACAGCGAACCAGTTTATATAATTTCCAATTCTTCTCAAATTAATTGTCTTTTAGATGTAGCTGGAGTTTTTTCTTTTAAACATTCAATTTTTCACTGTCTGCCACATATTAATCTTCTTGATGAAGAATTTCAGAATCAATTTATGGATTTTTTTAAGGATAAAAAAATTACCAGCATTATTGGCGAGAGATCAGGCACAGAGTTTATTTTAAATCTTTTACAGAAAATCGGGTTTATCTGCCAGCAGCAGGTTTTTTATAAATTGATGATTCTAAAAAAATCTCCAAATCCTGCTCCCGAAATTCTTTATAATGATGATGAAATTCGCAGGTGCCAGATTGATAACCTGGAAGAACTTCATCAGCTTCAAAAAGAATACATGGAAACCGAAATTGCACCTGTTGGCCGTCATATAACAGATCTGGAAACTAAAGCAAATTTAAAACAGATTCTAAAAAATCAGTTATGTTTTGCACTTTATTCAAATGATGAAGCAGTTGCAAAAATTAACACAAATGCCATTGGTTTTAACTGGATCCAGATTGGAGGAGTTTTTACCCATCCAATGTACCGCCACAACTACTACGCCTGGCATCTTATACATTTAATATGTACAAGAATTCAAAAAACAAAACGAAATCCCTGTCTTTTTGTAAAAGAAAAAAATACGGGAGCTTATGAGCTTTACAAAAAAATCGGATTTGAAGAAACAGGGAAATTTGAAATCTGTTATTTTTCCTAAAAAAAAACTGCCCGGCGATGAACCAAGGCAGTTTCATTATTTAACAGGATTTTTCTATTTTACTTCGATAGTAGCAGAATAAATTCTTTTTCCTCTCATGTAATAGATTTTAAGAATATTTGTTTTTATCATATCTTCTTCAACAGCGGCTTTGATTGGTAAAACTTGTGTAGATTTATCAATTTGAACAGAAACAGGATCTTTTCCTTCAAATGAATAAATCAAAATATCACCTTTTTTAATTCCTGCTTTTTCTGCTAATGATTTTCTATTAATAGTCATTACATAAGACTCAACTTCCTGTTTATCAACAACAGAAGGTTTTTTTGCCTTTTCAAAAGATATTCCTGCTTTATCAAAAAGATAAACTACCTTTTCTTCTTTTACATTTCCTACAAAAGGATTATCAACAATTGCTAAAACAGCATCTTTCTTCTGATAAACTACATAATCATCAGCAGTTTTAAATAAAGTTTCCAAATCATTTAAATCTTTTTTTAATGTTTCATATTCATTTTTCAATTTTGATTCAGAAATCATAATTTTTTCTGCATCCTGGAAAAGTTCTTTATATTTTTTTAATGCTTCTTTATTTTCATCAGCGCCTTTTTTCAAAGTAGTTTTATAGATTTTTTCATCTGATGAAATATCTATAGATTCCAGTTTGACTAAATTCTGGCTGATTACAAGTTTCTTTCCAGATTTGATTGCAGCGGATAATTCATCTACTGCTTTCTTAAATGAACTAAAACTATTTGATTTATAAGAAGGTCCTAAAATCTTTTCCAATTCATTGAATTTTGCCAGTTTTTCGTTATAAACAGAAGATGCTCTTGTATTATTTTCTTCAATCACTTCTACTTCTTTTTCAGCTTCTACAAGTTTTGGTTCGGCAGCAACCAGATTATTTTTTGCTGATTTAATTGAAGATGCTTTTTTAGAATCAAGTGCTTTTTTTAAGCTTGCAACCTGATTTTCTACAGAATTTAAACTGCTTTTTGTTGTTAATAATACTTCTTTTGCTTTTACAACTCGTTTATTAATTTCTTCGTAATAAGTTGTAGTTTCCGAAATAAAATCTTCTGCTTCTTTTGCCCGGGCTTTTAAAGAAGTTAAATCTATTTTTTCAACATTTTCAACGTACTTATTAATATCAGCCAAATCTTCGAACTGTATTGCTTTTTCTAATTTGCTAATAGAAGTTAAATATTTATTTACAGTCTGAATTTCTGGTTCACCAGCAAGCAATTCACTAATTTTTTTAAGTTCATTCTGCTTATCACCTATTGCAGCTGTTCCCCGAATAATCCCCTGCTGTAACATTGCAGCTTTTTCTTCTGGAGTAATAATTTTTATAGAAGCAAAAACTGTGTCATATCCGGAATTTAAACTGTAACGTGACTTTTCAGAATAGGAAAGAACTCTAAATCCTTCTGAGTCTTTAGAAATAATCTCTCCTTCATCATCAAAATAATGTGGAATATTTACTAAATCACTAAGTTTATTACAAATTTCCCAAGACTGCATTTTTACATCGGAATATTTATAATATCCACTGTTGTATTCATAGTCAGAAACATATGCTTTTGAAAAAGTAACAATATCGTCTTCATAAGTTTTAGTCTGAACTTCATTCAACTTAAATTTTTTTATAAAATCTTCAATTACCTTATCTTTTGCAGCTTTTTGTTCTGCCTGAACTTTTATAAGTTCTTCAGCAGAAAGTTCTGTACATGATACAAAGTAGTAGGCTAAACTTATATCTGTATCATAATTCCATTCATCATTATTAGATACTCTATATCCGTTTCCGCCTTTTTCGTTTCCATTGTCATCGTAATATGGTGTAAGTCCATTAAACAAACTTAGCATATTACAAACATACCATGATTTTAAATCAAAAGAATCTCCAACATTAATTTCATTATCTTTTGAAAGTTTGTAATAATCTGTTTTTATACATTTATATAATTTATTGACATACACTAATTCATTTGGAGTTTTATTATATTTATCATTTACTTTACGAATTCCAAATGCACCTAATGTTTCATCATATTTGTTTCCGGAAGGATTATAAACTGTGATTTTATCTAATGGAATTGATACTTCCTGAAGTTTTTTCTTAAATTCTAATTCATTTTCTGATCGTTTTTCTTTTGCAGCATAATAATCAGAAGCATTAACTAAACCATACTGCAGGTAAGCACCTTCAACTTCAATCCAGGCTTTTCCAGAATCAATTAATTTCATTTGAGCCTGTGTTATACCCTTAAAAGAAACTTTATCTACTTCTTTTTCATCCCAATAATTGTAACTAAGATGTGGTAAAAATCTTTTTGAAGCTGCAATTACTTTTCCTGTATTATCAACAATTCTCAATTTTAAATCGTAAAGAGAATAATAATAACTAATATTCCCATATGAATCATATTTATATGCAGGAATTTGATAAGCAAAAGCATTATAAATATTTTCTATTCCAAATTCCTTCCACTGTCTTTTATTGTAAGAAGTTCCTGTTTCAAATGCGATTGGCATTGCAAGCACTGCTACATTCTTATTTAAATATGCTGATTTATCTTTTGGTATAACATAACAATCCCCAGTTCTTTCATAAGAAACAGCATCATTAGGTTTTTTATAAGTACCTTTTTTAGCCCCAACAGTTTTACTTACAGATACGTAAGGCCAACGAGAAGCTAAATATTGAATTTCATTGTAATCGTCGTAATCGTAATTAGAATAATTATTATCATCATTATAATAATTTAAATTACTAAATAAACTTTTTCCTTTATAGCTTTGAGGTTTTGGTAAATCTTCCCAGCCTTTTTTATATGCATTTTTATAACCGTTCATCAAAGGCTTCATTATTAAATCACATTTATATGAATTAGAAAGGCTTATTTCTGCAGTATATTCTGCTGTTTTGGTTTTCATGTCAGGAACACCCATTTTAAGTTTTCCTACATTTATTGTATATGGACAATATTCAGTCCAGTATTTTTCTGCATTAATTAAAAGATTGGTCCATTCTTCGTATTCTTCAAAAGGACTAAAAGCTGAACCATCAGAATTATATCCAGGTTGTCCTTTTTCAATTAAATCTGCCAGTTTAGTAAATGCTTTATATGCTTCATCACTATTAACAGGATCTGCAGTAATGGCATCAATATAATAACCAAGTGCATAAACCCATTCTTTTTTTCCTTCAGCTTCCTGTGCTTTTTTTAATAAAGCTTTGTATTCTGCGTTTTGAGCAAAAACACCATAGCTAAAAAGCATAAGAACAAAAATAAAAACTCGCTTTAAAAACTTCATTAAAATTCTCCTGTAATGTTTATTCTAACATACCATCGAATTTTATTTAATATTTTAAATAAGTTTTTCTACAATGAATGAATAGTTATTATCAAAAGTTCCACGAATAAAGGGACGGGCTGCAATCACTTTATTTGCCCCGTAAAATAAAGCAGTTTTAACATCATCACTGCAACGGATTCCACCATGATTAGAAATATAAACTACATCAGGATGCACTTCTTTTTACCAAATCAATATCAAAATAATACTTCATCAGCATCTGAAAAACTGTTTGTTCTATTCTTCGTAACGACTCTTGATTTTTTTCAAATTGCTCTTGAGCCACCAGCTGATTCCAAACATCTACTTCTTTACAATCAATTAAAATAGAATCAAACTCCACTATTGGCATTTTAGATAGATAATAAAAATTGTCAGAAATGTTTTCTTTGTTGATTAAGGGAGATAAACTGAAATTTCTTTCGCTGGAAAAGAGTTGAACATTAAATATGATTAAAATAAATAACAAACATCTTTTTTTCATATCAACTTATATATCGTAAGATATCCTTTATCATATCCTGATTGGAACACAAAAACCTAGCGCCGCACCAAAATCAACTGTATCGCAAAATGTATTATTTAGTTCAAACATTATATTTCGCATATAAACATTTACAGATAGGGTTTTCCAAATAAATGTGTAGCCCAAATCAAATGCCATTTTATATCCAACAGTAGAAGTTTTTCCATTGGTAAAAAACGGCAAATCATAAACAGGATAAAAAATAAAACTTAGCCCTGACAAAGGATTTTCTGCATTATTATGACCATAATTTACGCCAATACCACCGGTAAAAGAAAAACCACAAAATTCAGAACTTGCAAAAGTATGTCCAAGAGAAATACTGTCTATAAAGTATACTGGTCCAATACTTGCAAAAATACTTCTGAATTCTAAATCAGAATGATATCCTTTTGTTGAATCAATCTCATCCCACCAGTTAGAGACAGATTTTGTTCCATTAGCTAATTGAAAAACACTTGGAGTGTGATACTGAACAATAAAATCATATTCTTTTGCAAAACAGGAAAATACAGAAATCAGAACAATAAAAATACAAAATTTTTTCTTCATAACAAATCTTCTTAAAATATTTTTTTTTAACTTATTATTTTTTTCACTCAATTTCAATGTTATTTCATTAAGCCTAATACGAATATTACAATTATCATTTGGCATAATAATTTAAATATTATATTTGTAATGATATAATTACAGATATAGAGACTTATATAAATGGAAAATACACTTTATTTTCTCGATACAAAAACTAAATCAAATATTCCCGGATGGTCATATTTCGTAGATGAAGTTAATAAAATCTTAAATCATTACAATCCTCTAAATACACACCAATGGAATTATATAGTTATAAAAAATAAACTACTCAAAGATATTAATAATTATAAAAATGAATCCTTAGATTTTTATATAACCAATTCAGAAAGAGGTTGGTCCTGGTAAATGACAAAACCTAGCATTATACAAATTCTGTCTATTTTGGCAATAATTCTTTTAATCGTCATAGAAATTAAAAATATTTTTTACCCATCAAAAGAAATTAATATCATTTATTATTATGTTCTTATCGAAAATTTTATTGCTATAATTCTGTTTACAGTTTTATCTTTTTTTCCACATAAATTAGAATTATTGGCAATAATAGCTTTTAATTATTCAATCGAAATCTTATTAATTGATGAAATAAATTACATGGGCTTATTTATGTTTTATTTGGGAATTTCTATTCTTTATTACAGAAGTTTCTTTACAAACAATAAACTAAAAAAAATCATTTTATTATCATTCATTTACTGTTTTCTATTGATTTCTAAAATACATTTTAGCTTCGATATTTTTATTGAATTTTCGTTAAATTCTTTTGCCTATCTACTAATTCTAAGTTTTTCAATCTTTATTATAAAATCTAAAGACAAAAATAAAATTTATATCAAAGAAACCTTAAATTTATCTGACTATCCTGGAACCATAGAAAAGGATGTTATTCTATTAAACTACGCAAAAAGTAATATGTCATATAAAGTAATTGCAAGAGAACTATATAGAACAGAAGGAACTGTCAGAAATCGATTAAACAAACTTTACGATATTCTTGGAGTTTTTGATAGATTAGGATTCCTCTCAACTTTTTATAATCATGAAATTGTGTATTTAGAAAAAGTAGAAGACAAGTAATTGTATTATTTCACCATCTTTTCTATTATTTTGTCGTAGTCTTCATCAAAAGTTCCACGAATAAACGGTCGGGCCGCAATCACTTTATTTGCCCCGTAAAATAAAGCAGTTTTAACATCATCACTGCAACGGATTCCACCATCAATCCATAATTCTTTACAATACTTTTTTAATTCAGAACCATGTTCAAAAAGAAAATCAGCTGTACTTCCAACTCTGGTTTCCACTCGTCCCCCGTGATTAGAAATATAAACTACATCAGGCTTAACTTCTTTTACAAGCTCAAGATCTTCCTGAGTAAAAACCCCTTTAATTACAAAAGGAACATTAAAACTTTTTCTGAATTTTTCCAGTTGATCTGCAGTTTTTCTTTCAAGATGAACAAGATTTCGCATTGTCACAATATTAAAAGAATCAATATCAATACCAATAAATTCGGCATAAGGTTTTACCCACTGAACTCGTTCCGCTAATTTTTCATCAGGATAAGGTTTTAAGAAAAAAGCCGCTTTAGTTCCAATTTTTTTTACAGCTTCAATTCCATTTAAAAGTTTTTCATCAGGACAACCATCACCAACACAAAGACCAATTCCAGATGAAAAAGCATTGTTCAAATATGGAAAATAAAAATCCTTTTCATTAGCATAACCAATATTTTCCATAGCCCCAGTTACAGGTCCGCAACGTAAATCTTCAGGCTTAACAATAATAGAATTAAATAAATCACTATTTTCAGACAATGCTTTCTCAGAAAAATCTTTCCATCCTTTACAGTTCAACTGAAAATTCTTACTTTCAAAAACGCCACCAAGTCCAGGAAGTTCACCAATACAACCATATCCGGAACAAACTTCGCAACGATGACATTTTAATTTTCCCTTAGTCTGATTTATATCCAAAGTAATACCCTTAAAAAATGTGATTTTCTACTATATAAATACTTTTTTATATTCGACAGTTTCCCCTTATGACTTAAAAAGATTTTAGACAATTTATTGAAATATCACTTTCTTAGGATATAATTATTTTAAAATGAAAAAATTAATCTTTACTGTCCTTTTAATTTTATGTTTTGGTTTACTGTCAGCTGATCCTGTTTATAATGAAGTTACTGTTAATGGCAAAAAAGTCCATAAATGGGTAGAGTTTGACCACTTAATAGAATACGACTCTAACGGAAACGAAATTCATAATAAATCTTTTTCTGGTTATGAATGCTGGTATGAATATGATTCCGACGGAAACTTACTTCATGAAAAAAGCACTAATAATTCCGAACGCTGGTACGAATTCGATTCCGCTGGAAACAAAATCCATATGAAATACATTATTAATGGTGTTAAAATGGAGGACTGGTACAAATACGACTCCAAGGGAAACCTGACATATGAAAAAAGTTCTTCTGGAGATGAAATATGGAACGACTATGATGCCAATGGTAACATAACTCACTATAAATCTTCAAATGGTTCCGAAGAATGGTACGAATACGAATTTTACTCTGACGGAAAAATCAAAAAACAAACTTGCTACGGTATTTATTATTAGTCCTGAGTTTTTTATATTGTATTTACCCGAATTCACACTATAATTATTTTAAAATGAAAAAATTAATCTTTACTGTCCTTTTAATTTTATGTTTTGGTTTACTGTCAGCTGATCCTGTTTATAAAGGATTTACTATTAATGGTAAAAAAATCAATAAATGGGTTGAATTTGATTCTTTAGTAGAATACAACTCCAATGGAAACGAAATTTATAAAAAAAATACTTATACTGGTACAGAAAGGTGGTACCAGTATGATTCCAATGGAAATAAAACCTGCGAAAAAAACAGTAATGATAAATATACTTATGAACATTGGTATGAATATGATTCCAATAGTAACTTAATCCATGAAAAATATTCTAATGGTTTTGGTTCTGAATACTGGGCCGAATATGATTCCAATAGCAACAAAATCCATGAAAAATGGTCTAATGGTTCTGAATGCTGGTACGAATACGATTCCGACGGAAAGTTGATTTATAAAAGAAAATCTACCGGTGATGAAACCGAAACCTGGTTTGAATACGATTCAAATAATAATTTAATCCATGAGAAATCTTCTAATGATTCTGAAACCTGGTATCAATACGATTCAGAAGGAAACCAGATTTATGATAAAACAATTATTGTGCATGAATTTTGGTCAAATTCGGAGGGTAAAATAGTTCGCGAAAAATTTTCTTATGATCTTGAAATTTTTAACGGATATAGTCCAAAAGATAACCTGACTTATAATAAAGAATTTCAAATTCGTGAACGCTGGCTCAATTCTAGTGGTAAACTAACCCTTGTGAAATTTTCCGATAAAACAGAATATTTTGCCGAATACGATTCAAATGATAACTTAATCCATGAAAAAACTGATTTCCAGGAATATTGGGCCGAATATGATTCCAATAGCAACAAAATTTATGAAAAAAGTACTTTTGGTACTGAAATTTGGTACGAATACAATTCCGATAGAAATCTAATCCATACGAAATTTTCTGATGGTTCTGAATACTGGTACGAATATGAATTCCATCCAAACGGAAAAATCAAAAAACAAACCTGCTATAAAAATATTTAAATAATCACCCTGATTTTTTGAGTTATTTTTAATTTACGCTATAATTATTTTAATATGAAAAAATTAAAAACCAAATTTACTATAAGATAAATCAACACCGCTAGCATAATTTTACCTTTTTTACTTCTCGCTCTCCAGACAGTTCGCAATATCAATTTCTCTTTGTTCAATCTGTAAAAAAATACTTCACCAATGTTGCGGGACGCAGAAAACAAAATGTAAGGAGGACCCATCAACGTAGCC
>JAKSTJ010000033.1 GCA_024402635.1 Treponema sp.
ATATTGATATTGATATTGATATTGATATTGATATTGATATTGATATTGATATTGAGTTGAACAGACGCATCAACAGAAAATTTTCTGTTGGAACACATTTTTTTCTGTTGGTAACACTGTTCAACACAACTTTGTAACTCTTTATATTATAAAGAATTAGGTATTAATAATTTTGCAAAATTTGTGCTGCATTCTCAACATCTATTGCATATTGTGTAATTTGTAACCAGTACCAAAATGGAATGGTAATTTCAGTGAAATTTTCATTAGTTTTAACAATAAAATCACCGTTTTTGTCTATTGGTTCAGGGAAAGATGGAATGTAAACATCAATTTTTGTTGCGTTTTTGTCCTTCTTTGGCGATGTTTTGCACGAGTTTAACACTAGCAGAAAAAGCATCATCATTGTTCCCGCTAGTAGCTTTTTTGATAAGTTCTTCATTTTTTCTCCTGAAATCATTGTAGTTTTCAATTGCTTTTTCCATTGCAATTTTTTCATTTTCAGCTTTTTTCACTTTTTCTTTCATTTCTTTTGTTTCTTTGAAACAGATAACGATTGAAGTAATTCCAAGTAAAACAAAAAGAACTGCTATAAAAATAACTGGTAACATATTCATTTATTCCTTTTTGAAGATTTTATCTAAGGCAATGTTAATGTCGATTGTTCCAAAAACAGCCATAACAGTTAAACCAACTTTGCACAGTTCATCTATCTGGCAGTTCGTAAAAATGTTTAACCACTTTAGAATCGCACCTGTAACAATAAGAGTAGCACCAGCGATTTTTCCTGCAAGTGATACATCTTTTGCTTTTAGTCCCTTTTTAGACTTTTCTGTAACTTCTTCAAATTCTTCTGACATTCTTTTTCATTCTCCTTTACTCTATAGCCGAGTTTAAAAGTCTCTATGTACATTTGATTTAATGCTTTTATTCTTTCTGCAACATCCCAGGATGCAGAAGTGTTTATAATTTTTTGTAAATTGCAACCTTCAAGCATTGGAAAAGAATCTTTTGCAAGTTTTTCAAGTTTTAATTCATCAAATGTCATTTGAAAATCCTTGCTGTAGTTGGTTTACCGTAATTAACACAATAAGAAAAGGAAAGAGAATTAAAAGCAACTTTTCCATCTTCTACACCAACCCAATGAGAATTGTTCCCATTGTCATATCGGACAACACATCTGCCACAGTCTTTTATATCTTCAAGTGAATTAATTGCTTTGAATTCAGGAATGATTTCTTTCCCTGTAAGAAACTTTGTAAAAGCTCCCCAGTTCACAGTGCAGTCTTTATCAAGAGATTTATTTTCTAATGCATTCAGCAGCAATGCCCAGCTCTCTTCATTTGTTGCTTCAATTCCTAATGCCCAGATAGTAGCAAATGCACAGCAGCCATATTTTCTAATGTTTATGATTTTGTTTTCGAGTTGTTCAATTGATGATTGGGGACAGTTCATTACTCACTTCCATTGAGTTTGATTTTCTGATCTATAAGTAAACTGACTTTTGTATTTAATTCAGTCAGTTGTTTACTTATATCTGTTAAGAGTTTGTCAGTGTTATTCTGACGGTGTTTTATTTCTTCAATTTCTTTTTCTAGTTGTCGCACCCTGTTGAAATACATTCCTAAAGAAACGCACCAGCCCCCGACTGTAATAGCCAGTGTAATAATATATTTAAAATCCATTTTATCTTCCTTGCCCTATGTTATTAGTTGATGATAAAATGTGATTATTCCCCAGTGGAATGAAATAATTGATATTGAGCTTGTAGGAAGTTTTCCTGCAAGCTCTTTTTTTAGTCATAAAGTTTTATATAAAAAACATTTCTTTTTCTTTCTTCACTTTCTTTTTCAGCAAATCGCACATTGTAGCCTTTTGCTTTCAGTCCTTTTTCAAAATGTTTCAGAAAGAAATATCTTTTTCTGTTTCCTTCAACCCTTATATATTGCACTTCATTTTTTATGCAGAATCTTCTGAAAGCATAAAAAGATTGTTTTACTGTCATTTTGGGAACTTCATAAACCCTGAAACAGACAACATTATTTATATTGTCTTTTCTCTGGATCAAGTAAATTATTCCACCGGATAAATAAATTAAATCTCCATCTTCTGCAAAAACTGCACATTCATCCGGTTTTAATAAAGCATTCCATTCATCAATTCTCATTAAGCCTTTATACATAAAGATTTGCATCCCCATAGCAACAGTGTGAGAAATTAGGATTTATAAATTCTTTAATTTTAAACTTTTTCCCTAATATCTTTTTTTTCATACAGAAATAAAAAGGGAATGGAGGGAGTAAAGGCACAAAATCATTGATGTATGAATAATTTATAACAGAGTTTACACAGCTATTAAAATATTTTTTTGTCTTAAAAGAAAATAACGGTTTAGGACTTCCAAATGTAATTACATCCGATTTATGAGATGTTCTGTAATAAAAATCTTCAGCTGCAATCTGTGCAATTGCCCCGCCATAACTCCAGCCGGAAAAAATGACATCATAGCATTTATAAACATCACAAGCGACAAAAAGACGGTGCATCACTTCATCATTGCAAGTTTTCCACGCATTGCCCCAGCCACGAGCAACAAGAAATTTATTCTCCTGTTGATAATACAATTTAGCGGGAAAATTAAAATTATTTATCCAGTCCCTTTTCTGACTTGAACACTGGAAAAGACAATAAATCTTTTTTTCTTCTGGAATATATTTTATTAAAAAGTCTACATCATCACCTAAAGTGATGTAAGAACTAGACTGAATAAGACTAAACAACTCATTTGCTTTCATTTTTCTTCTTTCCTTTTTTTGAACATTCTTTTTTTTGATTTACACAATTGTTGCAGAATGACGGATAATCATATTTGCTGCATAAAAGGTCAGTTCCATTTATATAAAGTTTGTCGCATTCCGGGGCATTCAGCATTGCCATTAACTGCATCATTTCCCTTATTCTTTCGATAATTTGCGGATCTTTTTTATAATAAGGAAATAGCCAGTGTATGAATTCGTGTGTCGTCAGATTAAGACAGGCAAAATGTTCTGGATCTAATTTTTTATAGTTTTCAAATTTCAAATCAAGATGATGCAAATTCCACCCTTTGTGCAGTGGTTTTTGCGTGATTTTATCCAGTCCCATTTGTAAACCTGACATCTTGATTTTGAATCTTGCCCATAAAGCAGTTCTTCTGAATAAAGCTTTATCCCTGCTTTCCTGTGTTGTTCCTGTTCTCATTAAAATTACCTCTTAATTTATTAGTTGAAAAAAAACTAATAAAATGAGGAGATATATAAATGACATCGCAAGAAAGCATAGAAGCTATAAATCGTTGTATAAACAGAATTAATAATGCTATTGAAAAAAAAGAAATTTACACAGAAGAAGATTTTTCCCTTATATCCAGTTGTCTTATAACAAATGTTTACAGATTAATAAACAAATTTGAAAAAAACTGTAAAGAAAAAAAATGAATTATATAGTTTATGATGGAAAGTTTGATTTTGATTTAGATGATTATTCTGGAAAAGTCTTTGCAACTTTAGAAGAAGCTCAAAACTATGCAAATCTAATAACTAAAGAAACACGCATAATCTTAACAATTGAAAAAACAGAAAAAGAAATTACTCATAGTTTTATAAAATAAAAATAAAATATTTTTGTAAAAAGTATTGACATTAAACAAATAAAGATGTATATTATAAACATAAGGCAGGAACGACAGCCTGCAAGGAGAAAGATATGACAACAATAAAATCTTTAACTTCATTCGGTGTTAAGGCAGAGATTGGCGAATTTGATAAAACTGAAATTTTTTGTCGTTTCACAAGAATAAAAGACAATCGTCAAAAAATGATAAAAGTAAAAATCCAGAATGATATAAATGGGAAATATATCAGTGATGGCATAACAAAATATTACCTTGCAGATTTTTATTAAACACAAGGCCTTCGGGCCATAAGGAGAAAAGATATGACAGAAGAAAAAAAATATTCCGGTTATGGTTATCACGGAGGAGGAAGAAAAGCGACTGGTGTAAAAAGAATTTCTATCAGTCTTTCAGGACAACCAGAGCAGATAAAAAAACTGAAAGAACTTGCAAAAAGTGAAAATAAAACTGTAAGCAAGTTTATTTTTGAGAAAATAGGAATTGCCGAATAAAAAAAAGGTGGTTGATGCAGAAAACACCAACCACCAGAGGCAATTTTATTAAAAAGGATTTATTCCTTCTTAATCATTCCACCAATAAAAGAAATTAATGCAGAAACTGCAGAAACAATTCCTGCAACCAATGCAACACCGCCTGAAATACTTTCAGCAGTTGCACCACCAATAATTAAAATTACCGCACAGATACATAAAACAACCCACGCAACGATTTTTGTAATTTTGTTTGAAAAAAATGCTTTAATTTTGTCCATTTAAAAATACCTCTATCGTATTAGTTTTTATTCTGCGATAAACTCAACAATTTCAGATGCAACAGCAGATGGATAAACTGCATAAGCCTTGAATACATCTCCGCTTGTTTTTGCGACTGGTGAACTGTAAACAGTTGCTTTTCCTGTATTTTTTACATACACAATAATTGCATCATTTGTTTTGCAGTTCATAACAAGTTTGCCATCCGCATTTTCTGTAATAATTGGTTTTTCAACTTCAATAAATGAACCACCGCCATTTATACATTCATCGCCATTTTTCAAAATGATTTTTGCAACCTTGTTTTTTGAACAATCCCATACAACAGATTTAATTTCAATATTTGCTTCCATTTCTTTTTCCTATAAAAAAAGGGATACTTAAAAAAGCATCCCTTTTGAAAATCAGATTAAACTACAGATTAAGCAGCTGCGAAGTCTGTAGAACCATAGAATTCACCAACACCACATACAGAAGGGTTAGTTACAACGAATGAACCGAAGAGATTTAATGCAACAAGTACAGATGGACCATCTACACCGTCAGCACCAGGAGTTACAGAGAATAAATCATCTACGAGTAACTGCATAGGATCATTTTCTTTTCCTGCATCATCCATTGCCATTGGGTCCTGTTTTCCTGGATCATTGTTTGCAATGCCATCATTTACAGGGGCTGTGTTTGTATATCCCCAGAATTCAACGGCACTTGAATCGAGAATATAGAAACGGCCAGCAACACAATATGGATCATCAAAACAGCTTTCAACCCAGTTTGTACTGAATCCTGCTGTAATTTCAGAAATACCAACATTTGCAACTTTCTTGCCTTTACCTGTTGTTGAAGTAAAGTAAGTATTTGTTGTTTCAATTTCTTTTGCAAAATCGAGGAAGTCAGCATCGTTCATAACGATTAAATCGCATTTAGAACCCTGTCTGCGTAATTTGCGGAGTAACTGCTGTACTGCGTATGATTTCTTCTGATTTGCAGAAACAGTTTCTGCTGTACCATCATAGAAAGCACCGGCGAGGCGGTCAGAAGATACAGAACGATTTACACCGAAGAACAATGTACCAATTGCAGAAGTCCAGCTTGAACCTGTTCTTTTTGCTGTTACTGGTAACCATCCATCAAGTCCCATTGGCAATAATGGGTCTATACCATTTGTTGAACCTGCAATACAAAGAACCCCACTGCTTGCTGTTGCAGTTGCAGAAGGTGTTACATTTACTGTGTTACCATTAATTGAGTTTACAACAAGAGTATTTGTTGCAGATGTTTCTGCTGTTGATTTTGTTGCTTTGATAACAAGTTTTGAACCTACATCAATCTTCATAATTACATCATCAGCTAATGTAATATCAAGAGCAGTATTTGCTGTCATTGCGTTAGTTGGTGCAGCACATAATTCGCCATATCCAGAGCCATAAAGAGCAGCTGCTAAAGTCTTTCTAAGACTTTCAGATGCAGCAAACATCTTTGCACCAGAGATTTTCATATATGCACCGGCATGAGTTTTTGAAGCCTGAACTTCTTTTGCATTCATTGTGTAAACAGAGAAAATCTGTCCTGGTTCTACAGCAAATTCAACATTTTTTGAAACTGTTGCAGCAAGAGCTTTTGCAGCTGTAAAATCACCAGATGCAGCACCACCACGTGAATACATTGCATTAAAATTCTGTGTCTTTCCTTCAACTCTGTCTTTTTTAATTTTCATTAAAAGTGGAGAGTTTCTGAAAAGTAAGTTTTCAACACCGTCTTTTTTGTAATAAGCTTTGAGCATTGATAAGATGCTCTGATTTGCACTAATTGCCATAATCTTTTAAACTCCATTTATAAAGAATTAAAGCATTTTTGCTAATTCTTCTTCATATTTTTTAAGTTCTTCAGGAGTAGCTTCTTCTTCTTTTGGTTCTTCATCAAAATCCAATTCTGGCTGTTCTTCCTGTTCACCATCTTCTGTAGGTGCTTCAGTTCCATCTTCTTCTGTTGCTTCATTTTCTTCAGCAACAACTTCACCATCAGCAACAACTTTTGTATTGCCTTCTTCATCCTGAACAATTGCGACTTCCTTATCGCTTTCAATTCCGAGTGAATCACGCAATGCATCAATCTGCTGTTCTACAGTCTGGATAGCATCTTCTACAAATGCATCCATTTCAGGTTTTGGTTCTTCCAATGCATCATACTGGTCAAAAATATCTTTTGATAAAGAAAAATCGTCATTAGAATTCATCTTTTTCAAGACGTCATCATATCCGCCGAGTTTTTCCCCGTACATTGCATTGAAATCATCAAATCGGTCTGATTTTGCTCTTTCTTCAAGAGCAACTCTTGCAGGCTCTAAGATTTCATCAAAAAGCACAGAATTTAACTTGTTGTTTTCTTCGTGTAATGACTGGATCTCTTTTGCCTGTTCATCGAGTTTTCCTAAAATCACATCGATAGCCTGTTTATAACTGTTTAGAACTTCATAGATTTCTTCATCCATAATGTTTTAAACTCCTATATATTTAATTAGTGTATACAAAAATATACACTAACAAATATTACTGTTGATAAGGGGCATTCCATTGTCCGTTGATTGCATTTCCCTGTGGTGTGTTTACATCCATATCTGGTGTATTCATTTCAGGTGGGACTTGTTGCATATTTGCTTCTTGTGTCAGTACATTTGTCTGCATAGGCATTCCGTTTTCTGTTGTCTGTCCCTGTTGCATTGGCATTGTTGCCATCCATTGTGCTTTCTGTTTTTCAACATCTTCAAGAAGTCGGTCCAGCTTCTCAATGTCTTTCATATTGTCATTTTCTGAACTTGCAGCTGCTTTCAATGAAAGTTGAGTATTGATGATTTCTTCCTGTAACATCTCAAATGGAATGAATGATGGGACTTTATAAATGTCTTTTTCGATACAGTCATTAATAACTGAAAGAACTGCATTTACTGCATTATTTGCAAGTGCATAACCTGATTGAATATCTGGTAATTCCATAAACTGTGCAATTCTTGAAGGTGGAATAATTCCCGCCATTGCTAACTGTTGTAACTGTTCCAGTTTTGTTGATGGGTCTTTAGAAAGTGAATCAGCAGCACTGAACTGAACAACCATCTTATTTGCTTCTTCAACAATATCAGCCCATTTAACATTTATTCTGTTATTGCTTTCAGGCAGGATTGTTTCTTCTTTTGGGAATATTGCAAGACAAGTTTTTGCGATGTCTACATAACATCTGATTACCTGGTTTAATTGTGTTTCAAATCTATCACTTTCGATATTTTCCATTGTTGAAAGAGCAACACCACTATTTAAGCCTGTTGGTTTTGTACTCATTGCAGAAAGTTGAGAAATTCCGACAAGCTCATAAGCCGATTGTTTTAATTCTTCAATCAATGCCATATACTGTCCGTCAATAAATGCAGGTGTCGCAACAGTAACAGGTGAGCCAGTCATATTTGGTGTTGCTTTGTAAGTGATTACATTTCCTACACGATTGTTTAACTGTGTAGCTTTTACATTGCTATCCTGTGGCAAGAAGTAAGTATTTGCAGGGTTTAATTGTGATGCATCCTTGATTTTCATCATAAGATTGTCAATTTCTAACTGAATAGAATTGAGCATATCAACAATTGATTGTGAAGTATTAGAAATAATAGGTGAACAATAATGCAGGAAAATAAAAGGAATTACTTCTGCATTATAAGGTTCAATCAATACAACGTGATCATCACAGATATAAGCCTTTGTTTTGTTGTAAGTGTCATAATAAAGCCCATAATGAACATAATCTGCATTTGTTTCATATTCCAGATAATCAGGTAGAAGTGTTACCGGATAATCTTTCTGTTCATAATAGACACGTGTAATTTTTCCATAGTTTCTTTCAGCTGGTCTTACATAAACCTGAAAAGGCAATGCTTTTAAGACTTCTTTTGTTTTTTCGTTTATATAAATTACTCCAGTATCAAAAATACAAGAATCTCTGAATGCTTCTGAAACTTTTTTATTTACATTCTGTGCATCATAGAATAAATCAAAAAAAGCCTGTGCCTGTTTTACAATCTGAATGTCTTTGAAACTTCCATTTTGAGTATTAAAGAATGGTCTAACTTTTGACTGTGCAATTTTTGAAGTTAAAGTATCGATACAAGATTTAATAACGTTCAATTGTGGTGTAGGTGTTGTATCATCTTCAATTTCAATATTCTGTTCATAATATCCAACTACAGATGGATTTCTGATATTGTCTAATGATGCAAATGGAGTGTAGCAGTATCTTCTGTAGTTTCTGTGATATTTTGCTCTTCTGTTGTCATTAAGAGCTTTTAATGAATTATAGTTCTGTGAAATTTCGATAGCATTAAGCATTTATATTTGCCCCCCATCCGTTGTTCTGTGTGGTATTCTGAATTGCAGCACCGTTATTTACCGGCATCTTTGAACCTAATGCCCTGTTTAATATTCCCTGCTTAATAATTCCAAGTGAGTTTTTAATCTGTTGAGATTGTTTTAATTTCTCTACATCGACTTGTGTATTTATCATCTTTGATTACCTCTTTTTATTAGTGTATGATTTTTTATACACTTGAAATAAAACAGAAATACCTTATGATTTTTGTTTGAGGGTAATTTTTATGAAAAGGTTTGTTTTATTTTCTTTATTGTTTTTAACAATAAGTTTTACAAGCTGTGTTACTACACAGAAAGTCAGAATGGAAGAATACGGACTAGACAGCAGAAAATATAATGGGGAAATGATAGAAACAACTGCAACTTCTGTATTTTATGAGGGTTCTGAATTGTTTTATGCCTGCAAATATGCAGATGATAATAATTACAAATATTTATTATTATTAAATAAAGATGCAGATAAATATATTTCTGGTTATCACAAAAATAGTTATTCAGGAAATGTTACACCTATTTATGCTTATACTGGTTCACTTGTAGCATATTTATTTAATGATGATGAAGAATACGAATATTATTTAGAAAATAATATGAGAATTTATAGAACTGCTGATTATGCCCCAAAAGCAGCAAAACACACTAAAGAAGTAAATCTATGGTGCTGGGGTGGTATTGGTGGAACAACTTTATTAACAATAGTTTTAACAGCAATATTGGTTACATTATAAAAAAAACTCCCCAAATTAATGGGGAGTTTTCTAACTTATTTGATGTTATATTTTTTATCAAAATCAGCTTTTGCTTTTTTATACTGCTTTGAATCTTTACCGTTTTTATCTTTTACATCTGCAAGGGTTTTTAAGTCATCATAGTATTGCTTTTTTCGTGAACCTATCATATCCATAAAAGCTTCTGGTGTCATAAATGTTTTTGTTTTATTTGCAATTGTGTGTTTCTGCCATTCATTATAAAGCTTTGTATAATCTTCTAAAACTTCTTTTAATGCATCTTTATCTTCATAATTATCAAGTGCTTTCTGTTCTAATTCAGTTGCTTTTGCATTAAGCTTGTTAAAATCTTTTTTTGTTGCATAAGTTCCCACGTCAATTTCTGAACCATCAGAAAACTTGATTACATTATTTGTAGATGTTTCTGGCAATGCATTAGATACACTATCTGTAATTGTTCCCCCAATATCAGAAGCAATTTTTTTAACACCATCAATTGTTTTTTCAGGATTTTTTACAGCATATACAGAAGCAAGTCCTGCCAATGATTTTGCATCTTCTCCAGATGCAAAACCACCATATAAAAGATTTATAAACTGTTCATAATCAAGATTACTTATTGCATTTCCTAATTCAGCTTTAACACTTATTGCATAAGCTTTCTGTGCATCTGACATTCTATTAAAGCTGTTTTCAAGCATTGCATTCTGTTTAAAAAATGATGCATTTTTCTGTGCTTCAACTTCTGACATTCCCTCTTTCTGAACCAATGCAAGAGCATTATCTGTAGATGTTTTTATTTTATTCCATCTGTTCTGCAAGCCCTGTTCAAGATTTGTTCTGTTTATTTTTTGAGCTGTTGTTTCTCTATCGTTATAAACACCATTCATTCCACCCATTTGAGCAAATGAATTTCCAATCTTTCCTAAAGAATTTGCAATCTCTTCTGCTATCATTAGCCCCATTGTTGCTTTTGCTTTTTTCTTGCCTTTTGCAGTGGATGTATCGCCTAAATCTCCGTCTTTATACATTTTATAAATACCTTTAGGGAGAGCCTGCAACCATCCATCATCAATATTTTTTTCTTGTTCGCCTTTTGACTTTAATGTTTCATACAATGAAGCTCTATCCCTAACATTGCTTTTATCTATGGCATCTTTTACATTATTTTCGTTTGCTTCCGCCATTCTTTTTTCTTGTTCATTATAGAAATCATTCTTTTTTTCTAATTCAGTTTTTTGTACATAATTTTGTGCAGCTTTTTTATTCTCTTCATCTTTTTTTACAAGTTCTGTATCAGCCATTTGTTTTTACTCCTAAAATATTCTCAATCACTTCAATTCTTTTGCATATCTCTGAAAGAACTGCACTATTTGCAAGTGTCAATTCTCCAGTGTCTACAGCAAGGAATCCATTTTCATCTTCAATGACAGTTGATGCTGTAACCGGATTTTTTGCTAAGTCCTGAGCCTTTACTCCGATATGTACATCTGCATCAATTCCGTTTTCTCCATTTGGTGCGATACTATGTGCTTTTTCATTATATTTGAATTTTATTGCATCAATTTTTGAAAAAGCATTTACGATGTCTGTATTATCACCAAAAAGATTTTTAATTAATTCATTACTCATTTGATGCCTTCCACATAAGCGATTTATAACCCTTTGGAGTTTTACAGCTTAATTTTTTTGTAACAGAAAAATAATTTTTTAATCTTTCATCTGAAAAGATTGTAGGAAGTACAGAACCAGTGTAAACATTCCAGTCTTTGAATTGTCCTGTTTTTTCCTGTCTTTTCTGATTGTGTAACTGATAAATATCATTTCCGATGTCTAATGCATTGACTGCAAGATTTGCGTATTTTTTAACTTTGTTTTTATCAAGATTTTTGAAAAAGTTTGTTGAAACATCAACATAATTCTTTAATCTTTCATCTGAAAAAATTCCTGCTATACCTGTAGCAACGTTACCAACACTTCCCAGAGTAGTTCCTAACCCAGTCATCCATCTGTTGAATGTTTTATCATCCTGTTGTGAAGCATATCCCTGCTGTTGCTGGTTTGAGTTTACAAGATTACCTTGTGCAGAAAGTTGATTGTTTCCGGCATTCATTACATTTCCCTGTTGATTGTTGAACTGTCCCAATTGTGTATTGTATGCATTGCCATAAGCATTATTGAAAGAGTTAGCAACAGACTGTCCCCCTAATGCAGAAGCCTGTGCTTTACTCATTCCGCTGTTTCTTGCCTGTGTCTGAACAGCATTTGCAGTGTTTTGTGCCTGTGCATTTGCCATCTGTGTTGCGTATTTTTTCGCTTGATCATTTGAAACAGCCATCCCAGTTGATGCCTGATTTAATGAATTGTTGTATCCGGTATTTCCTGTATATGTATTTGCAGAAGTTTTGTAATTTGTTACTGCGTTATCATATCCAGTTTTTGCATCGTTATAATTTTTATATGAACTACTCATTTTTCCACCTGTCCTTATCTAATTAGTAACAATTTGTTATTCTTGTACTCTGGAAAGCATCGCTTCCAAGAGTATCAAAAAATGTCATTTCCATACTTGATAATTGAGCCTGAATGCCTGTTGCATCTGCTCCCTGTTTAATCTTCATTGCAATTGCGATCATATAAGACAACAACTGAAAGAAAAAACTATTAGGATAATCAAGCTCTGTATCTTCAACAAATGGCCTTACAAAAATATTTGCACCGAATAATAATGATGAATAACCATAACCAGTTTCAGAATCAAGTTTATTAAAATCAATTATTCTGCCTGGTGCCATATCAATTATTAAAACGTCATTTTCAATATTGATTTTTCCATAAGCACCAAAACGCAAAAAATAAAGTTCTTTATCTTTATATGCGAATCTGTCAGCAGTAAAGTTTTCAATAACTGCTCCATTGTGTTTAATAACATTGCTTTTGATATAAAAAATATCTTCAAGAAAATTGTCAGAATAATATTCATCACCATCATAGGAAATTTCCCTAACTTCTGTTAAGGAATATCCGCCATCTGTAAGTTCAAGCATATTTATTTTTGTTGCTTCATCTGTCTTTGAAACAATGAATAAATCACCGCTTTCTGTAAACAATGGGGTATAGGAAATTGAATCTGTATTTTCCAGGGCATTCATATTGTATGAATAAATATTAATAACTGCTAAACTTGAATCAGTTTTAATGACAATATAACCATCTGTAAGCCAGCATTTTTCAATGTTCAGCTCTCCGTGTTCATATTCAATAATCTTTTCTTTTGTTTTCAGTCCTGATAAATCATAAAGATTTAACGAATATTTATTATCTTCTTCAAGTTTACTGTACAAATAAACCTTATCATTACAGGCAAGAATATCATTTTTAATTCCTGCTAAGTCAGACAATGGAATGTCATTAGGTTTATAAGTTAATTTTTTAGGTTTAGGGAAATACTGAACAAGAACACTGTCAGAAGTTCCGTAAATGTGTAGAACATTGTTTTTAATCTCATAACAAGTAGAATTAAATGAACCATTTGCAGCACGTCTTTCTACTGTGTACAGCTTTCCATTGTTAGAAATAAAAACCCCTTTCAATTGCCAGAAGTCAGAAGGAAGAGCATATACACCGGATGGAACTTTAAAATCCCTTACAAATGCACTATCTCCCATATCAATCAACTTCTGGTATAAAGTGATATAATTTTCATTAATCAGATTGATGCTTTCATTCCAGGAAATAAAACTTGTTCCCTCTAAATCTGCAATCTGTTTTGCTCTTTTAAATATTTCACTAGTTTTCATTTTTCAGTCCTTTGTTAAAAATCTATTTTATTAGTTTTAATAATTGCATTCTGTGAAACCTTATCAACAAGCAATGTTTCAGCCTGACTTCCTACACCCATATAAGAAATTGCAAATGGTGAAGTAATTGCAAATGAAACACCTAATGCCCTTTGTTTTGGTAACTGGTAACGCAAATAAACACTATTTGTCTTTTTATCCCAGTCTGTTTCACGAATATTAAAAGCTGTTTCTTCTGTTGTCTGTCCCTCATTTGAAATTGTTGTTATTTCTACATCCACAGGACCAGCTTTCATTTCTGAATCAAATAAACGTAAATATAAACAGTCTGTTACTGTAACAACGTTATCACCTTCGCCATAAAAACAAGTTTCTATTTTCAGCTTTTCACTTTCAAATCCTGAATCTGATACATAAGAGAAATAATGCACTTTGTCAGATGTAATAAATGAAAATCCTTTTTTCCAGTTTTCAACTTTTATTACATCCTTAATTTTTATTTCACAAATCTGATCATTTAAGAGATAAACAGAATCCGGTGTAATAATGAAAATTGTCTGTGTAGTTACATTAAAGTTGGATGATACAATTTCTTTTAATTCATAAGCTTCTGAAAACTTTTCAAGAATATTTGCACCATTGAAAACATAAATGCTTTTGTTTATTTCATTCCAGAAATAAGCAATGTTTGTTGTATTACCGATAAATCTAAAATTCAGGATGTTAGCAACAACATTAGAAGAGGCAATAACACCATTACTGTAAAGAACTGAAAAGATTTTGTTGTCAGAAATTGCATAAATCTGCCCCTGAATACAAAACATTTCAGATAAGTTTTCCAGCATTGAAAGAAAGTAATAACCGTAAACAAGTTTATTATTTGAATAAATCAACGGATAGCCGATGCCATTATTCACGATCATATCTTTATTGATGTATGAGTCAATAAATCTTGAAAAAAGATTAGGTGAGAAAAGAATGTTTCCTGTTGTATCGATTGGATAAGTTGTCCCGATAAGTTTAGAATCAATGCTCTTGTTTCCGTTGAATACATATTTACAGGCACTTCCAACATCCCCCATAAAACAATTCATTTCTTTACTTCCCAATCGTGAGAAATTACCTGCAATTGAATAAGCTGTAGATTTAGAAATAATATTTATTTTTACCGGATTTAATAAAATTGATGGATGTTCATCCTGTAATTCAAACAATGGATTTATGGCAGAAACAAATTGTTTCTGTAAATTGTCAGCTACGATATTTTCATAAGTCTTTGCAGCATTTCCATTTTCAAGCCCTCTGTCATAAAGGTAAAGAGAATTATTGAAAGCCTCTGCAAAATCAAAATATCTGTCTTTTTCAATGTCATAACAGTTAACACCATCGCAATTTACAAAAATATGATTGTCATAAAGTCTGATTGTTACAGCGGATGTATCATTGAACTGTGTTAATTTATAAATCTTTCTGTCATTTCCCTTATAATAAATTTCTCTTGAAGATACTGGACTAAACAGGAAATCAACATCAATAGAAAACCATTCTGTCAATAAACTTCTTGAAGAAGAAATACCAGAAATAAAACCATTATTAAAAAGTAATTCAAAATTATTATAAAATATTTCTAAACCCTGATTAATTTCTACTCCATCTTCATTAAGAGTTAAGGCAATTTCATCAATGATTTTTCCAGCTGTAGAAGAGTTAAACAAAACTGTCTTTACAAAATATTTTGAATTGTAAACATACTGAACAACAGAAACTTTTAATGTTATTGTTCTGTTGAAGTAAACCTTTGAGCTTAATTCAGTACAGCTTGAAATAGTTACAGATGTAATTTTCTTTGATGTTCTTGTCAGATTGTAATCAAAATCAAGATTTAATATATATGAATGTGTTCCATCAGCTTCAATGTTCTGTAAAAGGAAAATTCCATCTGTGTAAAATCTTGAATCAACATATCCTGCTTGTTCTGTAGGTGCTATTGTAGTTGCATTCTGAAACTTTGAAGGAGTTGAATAGTTGTAAAGATTAAAATGAGTAACTGTCTTTTCTTTTCCCTGTGATGTTGCGTGAATGTTATAGAAAAGCCAGACTTTCCCATTCCTATAACAACAAAATGCACCTTCTGAACCAATAAGCCCTGTTACTTGTTCTGTGTACTGGATAGCCCCATTTGAATCTATGATGTAGAAATTCATCCCACAAATTACATAGTAATATGAAAAAGCCTTTATGATCTGGAAGTTTGAATAAGAGTAATTAGAAATTAATTTTGTTTCGTTTTGTCCCATTACTGCATAAACATAACCATCTGATTTTTCAATCAAATATGTTTCTGCATCGTAAAGGGAAAGAATATCTTCTCCATTTTCAAAAACAGTTTTATTTGTAAAAGTGCGATAAATAGGAAAAATTGCTTTTTCTGTTCCATCAAGATTTATTTTTACAAGAGCATTATTTTTAATGCTGTATTGGGTCCCGTTGTTATCAATTACTGTTTGTGCAGATTGATTTTCCATTTCTTTTCTGAAAAATGGAGTTAAAGCATTGTTTCTGTAAAAAGCATTTTTTTCATTAAATCCTGAATACTTTTTGATTTCCCCTTTAAAATCGTTTGTTTCAATTGCAGAATCTAAAGGAATTGTATAAACATTTGATTTTGAATTTGCCATTTTTATAACCTCATTTTATTAGTTATAAAAATCTTGTTTTGATTAAAGGGACGGTTTAATCAAACAATATCAAAAAGTAAGCCACACAATTACAAGTTGGAGTGCTTGGGGAACTCTTTATTATTCCTTACCATATTTCAAACAACCTAGTTATACTTTTCAATTATCCAAAATTGTTAAAGATGACTTGAATGTAATTAGTATGGCAGGTGATGCAGGTTCTTTAGTTAGGGGTGGATATGATATTTATTTTATTCGCCCTGCAGGTGCAGGTAGAACAACAGTAATTTTCTTTCTTTCACAAGAAGGTTATTTATAATTCTAACTCCCTATATTACAACGATATATAGGGAGTTTATTTTTATAGATAACCGATAACTTCGCAAAAAAATTGACAGTTTTGAGCACTAACATTATTAAAACTTTTCGCCCAGATATTTACTTTATTCTGATATTTTTGTCTAGTTGTAGCATACATAAAAGTACCTGTGTTTATTATACAAATATAAGACGTATCTTTTAAAATAAATGGAAGTTCAAAATCTTGATTTTTATCCCCATTAACTCCAATGCTTTTTATTTCACCGTAAAACTGAAATACGATTTTATTGTCCGAATAAATCGTATAACCACTTCCACCTGTTATCTGTTCTCTTATGTCAGAATTGATAATGATTGCTTTGAAATTTGCTGTGTCAATTCTGAATTCAATATAATCACCATCATTCCAGCAGCCTTTTCCTACCGGATGCCCTTTACTGTCGCAAATATGCAGAGTATAAAAATTAACATCTAAATATGGATGTGTAGGGTCTGCAATTGTTGTTTCTCCATAAGTATTCCCATTTGTAAAGGTAACACCAATAATTGCACCATTAATAATTTTTTGAAATTCTGCTGTTGTATATCCTGGAATAGTAACAGTTTTGTGAACTGAATCACCAGAAGAAGAACAGTTTACAGAAAAATAATGTCCTACTTTTGACATCTTGCTTTCAAAATCTGTACTTGAAACTGCATCAACATCTTCAGCATCAAGTTTTACAACTCCCTGTTTTCCGTTTACAGATTTAACAAGATTTGCATTTGCACTTCTTTCCCAGATAGTGCCATTGTACATTACCCAGTCGCCCTCATAGAATTCAATAATTCCGTGTCCTAAATCTCTGGATCCTGCAACACTACATACATAAACATCGCCCTGTACAGCACCCGCCATTTCATCTGCTAATTCAGGAACATTTTCCACACAATCCCAAGTCCCTTTATATTGCATAATTGCAGATGGTAACTGTTCAACCGGTACTTTCTGGAATTCATCAAGTGAAGCAACACCATTTGCAATTCCTTTTTCTTCCTGTTTTATGTATGTTGTTTTTATTTCGTTTCCATCTTTATCATTAATGGCATTTGTTGTAGTTCCGTTAATTGCCCCAGTTACAGAAAGATTACCGTTAATTGTTGCATCTCCCTCTACCTGCAACAACTGTTCAACAATTATACCGGCAGAAAAGTCCATTACACCGTCTAAAGTTGCATTTAATGCACCCTGTAAAGTAACACCATCAGAAAGAAGTCTTACAGCTCTTTCAACACTGTTTGAAGTTGCTGCACCTGTTCCAATGTATGAGAATTCAAAAACTGCCCCTGACTGTAAACCGACAGTATAATCTGTTGAAATCTGCCATACAAATTTATCTGGAGTTAAAGCGATGTAATATTCAGGAGTAAGCCATACAATAAATAATTTTGAACTGTCTGTATGAGCATAAACTGTTGTACCAGGTTGAATTGTAATTCTATTTGCAATCATTCCTGTCTTAAAATTAAACTTGTCAGCATTCACTACGTCAGATGTAACATTTATTGCAAAAATATCAGCAATAGTTCCAACATCTGCAATAATTTCATCTGTGTTTATTTCAATATCAAATCTATTTACTTTTGTTTCAAGCTGGTTAAATAAAACAATCAGATTATTTAATGCAGTTTCAACATTATGTAATTTTGTTTCGTTTTCTTTGTTTATACCTTTGATTTTTTCAGCATCGTTGTTTCCTGCCGATAAAGAAGGGTTTGAAAGTCTTATATCATCCTGTTCTACACTCTGAATCTGTAAAGGTGAAGATGGATAATTATTTAATCTGTCATTGGAAAGTTTTAAATTCATAATAGGATAACCTCTTGTTATCCTATTAGTTTTATTGTGCTATCTGTTCTTTCAGTTTATCAATTTCAATCTGCATCTTTTCAATTTCATTTTTAATTGAGATTAATGCTGCATTAATTTTGTTTATTTCAACTTCATCAATAAGTGTTATCATCTTATTTCCTCATAATCGCCATTGATTAATTGTGAAGTTTCTTTTTTTACATAGTTTTTCAAAATTAATCTTGTCCCATCATTCAGGAACACTTCAATTCTTAAATTCGGATTGTCATTTACTTTCTGTATCAACTGTTCAAGCATATTAAAATCTGACTTAGAAGATAAAAGCTTTTTTTTGTTTTTATCTTCTGCTTTCAGTTCTTTATAATATTCTCTTGCCTGTCTTAATAAACTATTTTTTGTAGCCATATACATTTCCCGTTTTTCTTACATTCTTATATTGCTTCTGCATTTTCTTGTAGTAATTCTTTGCAACGTGTTCATTTCTCCACTGGTTCTTGCTTGGTTTATGCCCAGGATTTACAGAATAAACATTATGAATGTTTTCAATGAAGTATTCACCTTTACTTTCTGCATTCATCAATCCTGTTACAGCTTCTTTTGGAACTCTTGGATACCAGTATTTTTTACTTGATCCTGTAAAAGTTACCCATAATTCCTGTGTTTCAGGGTCATATTTTACTTTCTGAATTGCAGTAGATGGAATATCAACTGAATTAATAGGTTCGTTTTCTGCCTGTTTTTCTACTAACTTTTGCTGTGATTTTGTGAGCTTTCCGCCCATTGTATCTTTTGCAGCATCAATTCTTCTTAAAGTATATGCTTTTCTTTCTTCCGGTATTTCTCCAATTCTGAAATATCCATTAGGAGAAAGTGAAGCCTTTTCTCCCTCTGTTGTCGGTGTAAAGTTATCAAGTTTCTTTGTTTGTTCAGCTATATGTTTGTTAAATGTATAACGTTGCGATTTAGGTTGAACAAGTGTAATTGTTTTTCCCTCATCCATCTTTTTCTGAAGAGTTTCAGAAGATTTTCTGTCTTTGCTTGATAATTTATTTTTAAGGGTTTCCCACCAGTTATTCTGTGGTTTATATCTCTGTGTTTCCTGTTCCATTGAGTAATTCCTTAGAAAGTGGATAAACTTTCCCTTTTCTTAGTGTCAATGTATAAATCCCATCTTCTCTTAAAGGCATAATCTGTCCGTCAATAAAAGGACAAATTAAAGCATTCCAATCTGACTGAACAAATGCTGCATATTCATAGGGGATAGGTTTACAATCAAAACATTTCAAAACTTTGTCGATGTAATCAGCATCTTCTAACCCAAAATTAAAACCGTGTCTTTTATAATATTTGAACTTCTTATGAACATCTTTCAAATCTGGTCTTTCATTGTTCAGGATGTAAGAAGTGATAATGATGCTTCCTGGAAGTGAATTATACATTTCAACTGGAAACATAAGATGATTTTGTTTTACGTTTTTTTTAATCTGTTTAAGACTTGCCATTTTAATTACCTCTGTTTTTTTAGTGATAATTAAGAATGTCTGTAATTGCTCCATATCTTCGTTTTGGTGCGTTTTGTATGTCGGTAGGGTAATTTGTCAATTTAATGCAAATACCCCCTTTTTTTTGAATCTATCGGCTTTCTAGTGGTGTTTTTTATACTGAATGTAAGAAAAAGGACACTAGGAAAACAAAACAGCACATTTTCCCAGTGTCCCAGAGGAGAAAGTATATCTGAATTATTAGTTATCTTTTTAGAATTCCCCAGTCTGTTTATTCTTGCTTTCACCGCCTGCATCAAGTCCACAGTCATAGAAAAACTGTCTTGCTGCATAAAGTTCAGCCATTGTTATATCCGGGTGATAACCATCATCAAGTTCAGAGGTGATATTGTCTAAATCATCACGTTTATAAAGTATCTGCTCATATTCATCTGCAATTGGTCCATCTTCCTGAATTAAAATTCTTCCTGTTCTGTTGTATTCTGCAAGTTGTTCCATTGCCATTGCTCTATCGTATTTATAAGCACAATAAGCAGGAAGTCCATAAGTCTGGCTTAATTCATAGGTAATTGACTTTTCATTGCTATCTGTAAAAATTGCACAGTTTGAAAGTTCTGCAAATTGGTTTCTTTCAAGTAGAAACTTTTTCCCAGTTTCAAAACCATATCTTATGACATCAACAATCTGTGATACTGTTGCCTTGTTAAACTTTCTTTCATAAATTGAATAGGCAAGTTTGTTTTCTACATCGGCAGCAAGAACACAAACACCATTGAAATCAGCAAAACCAAAATCGACACCGCAATAAATATGATCAGGAACAAATCCCTGTGGAACTTGCCCCGAATAAACTTTATAACCTTTGAATGCCTGTGCTTCTGTGTCATAAGCCATTTCTCCAAAATATTCACGTTTTATATATGAACTGTCTGGAGTTAAACCTTTTTCTTCGCAGATACGTTGTATTTCATTCTCAACATTTTTGATATATGGATTTTCTGCCATAGTCCAATGAAAAGAAGTCCACTTTTTATTGTTGAATGCACTTTCAAAATATGTACCTTTTCTTCTTGGTGGTGTTCCTGTCAGATATAAAACTGAATCTTCAAAATCCATTAAAGCTGGTCCAATTACATCATCAACCAGGTATTGCATATTACATTGATGCCCAGCTTCATCAATAATTGCACATCTAAAATGATAACCTCTTAATTTATCAGCTTCAGATTTATCTTTATTGCCTTTGAAAAGAATTGATGAACCATTCTGAAATTCAATATATCCTTCTGATTTGCTTTTCTTTTTTATTGGTAAATCAACCCTTGATGCCTCTTCAAGAACTTTATCAAAACATTGCTTAATTGCATTGTCAAATGTCAGGTTGATGTAAACACAAGGGGAATCAGGAATTGCACAGAATTTCAATAATACATCAACATTGCTTTCTGTCTTTCCTGCACGTCTTGAACACATCTCAACAATTCTGCGTGAGATAAAATCATTAAAAACATCTTTCTGTTTCTGAAACAATTTTTTTTGAAGTCTGAATTGATATAAATCAATATCACGATTTATATATTTTTCTACTTCTGCATCAAGTTGAGTAATAATATCATCCTGAAAAATCTGTTTAATGAGAATCTGGCCCGATGGACTGTTAGGATCTTTTTTTGCTTCTTTTACAACCTTTTCAAGAAAATCTTGATAAAAAGGTTTATTTCCTTTTTCTGTAACAGGTTCAAGCAATGATTTTCTAAGCTGTGAATAAATAGCACCTTTTACAAGTCTGTTTTCCGCTTTAGTCTGATTTTTTTTTGCAATAGCTTCTGGTGTATTTGCTTTTGCAGCTGCTTTTCTTCCTGTTTCTGAATTAAAATAATTTTTAGGATTTGCCATACAATATTAGTTTTAATAGGTTTGAATTGGAATAAAAAAAGGGAATGCACCACCCAATGCATTCCCAGAAACTAAATTAATTTAAGGAGGAGATATGCCACAGCTAGACAATCACTCTTTATTAGTGAAGAGCTTCATTTCTTTCTTTCCAGCTTCATATCCTGCCATAAATGCTTTCTTGAAACAGTCTGCAATTGTATTTTTATTGTCTTTATAAAAATCCTGAAACTCTTTTGTGTTTATATATTTTTTAGCTTTCATTAAATCCTGGTAACTCATTTTACTAACTCCCAATTTTCACAGTCTTTTTGATAACTTTCATTTAGTCCGTATTTGCACTCAATTAAATCATCATAAACTAATTCGTGCATACGATTTTTACAGTTACCGCAACATTTCATTGCTTCAATCTGTTTTTCTAACTCGGTTATTTTATTTTTTAATTCAGTAACCGAATTAACTAACTCGGTTTTATCTCGTTTTAATTCTGCATTTTCGTCTGCATTTGCGTCAGAAACACTTTCAATTAGTTTTATCTGTTCTTTCAGTTTTTCGTTTTCTTTTCTTCCTTCAGCAAGTCCATTAGAAAGTCCAGTGTTATATCCTTCTTCGTAACAACTGTGCATAAGTTTTTTTTCTTTATCATTTCTAGGTCTATAATAGTATTGAGCATTAGAATACCATTCTCCTAATTCAATCTGACTTAAATAATGTTTATTTTCTCTTTCTTCGTCTGTCATTTCTTACCCCTTACATTAATCTCATTACTAACCATACAATTTCCATTGTGCCTAATAGAATTACATCAAATAAAAGCATTAATAAAACTACTTTCTTAATCATAATTACTCCCATAATTCTAACTGTTTAGGTTTACTTTCTTCTTTCAGCTTGAAATATAAATCTAAGCATTGATTTACTATTTCAGGATGTTGATTTCTTCCTGGATCATAATTTTTTATTTTTGATGTAAGCTTCAAAAATAAGTTATGAACTTCATTATCAATTTCCTGCATTGTCATTTTTTATTCCCCTAAAAATAATTCATCTGCATAGGGGAGTTGATAAGCCCAGCAAATAAAAGAAGTTTTCCATTCTGAAAGTTTATGACTTTTTCTCTGTCTGATAATATTCAGAATGTTTTCATAACTCATTGAAACAGTTCTAGTCTGCAACCAGCTTTCAGGAAGTAATCTGATAAGTTCTTTCCAGAATCTAATATCTTTTGTTTCAAGATATTTATTTCTGATCATTTCAAGATATTCAATCTGTTGTTTCCAAATGTCATAAGAATAAAATTTATAATCATTTTCATCTTTTTCATTTTCTCTAAGTTCATCAGCATAATCTGCAATAATTACATTCTGAAAGTCATCCATTTCAAAACAATCAAATGTAATTGGGGTTGAAGCAAGTTTGTGCATTGTGCTTGTGCTGTTTGCAACTGTTCCGATTTTGTAAGTGTCAAATTCTTTCCACCAGTAAAGTGGGGCAGTAATATCTACAGAAACAAAAATCTGTCGCATAAATTTCCGGTGTTCGCTTCCTGCTCTGATTAATTTCTGCATTAACTGGATGTCATTTTCACCGATTATGAAATTCTTACCGTCATTGTAACTGTCTGATTTATTCCAGCTTTCAAGAGGGTTTCTCATTCCTCTTATTGCGTGTTCAAAACCCCATATTTCAGTTTTTTCAAATGTCATACTATCTCCCAAAAATAACCCCTTTATCAGAGAAAAGGGGTAAAAACTCTTACTAACACTAAATATAAACTTTATTTGTGCGAATAAAGTGTAAAAAAAATTATCTGTCTTTCCAGATTGCCTTGATGCCAGTCCATACGGACAAGGCTTATTTATACCGACTGACAGCCGGATAAATGCTTTTTTTTATGCCCCGAACAGTTCAAGCTGTCTTGCTTTCTTTTCTTCCTGTTCATTTACGATAAACATATCCTGCGATTGTAAAGGCAATAACTTCTCATAAAAACCATCTACAAATTCTTTTTTAAGTTCAAATCCGTATGCTCTTCTTCCCAGATTTGCAGCTGCTAAAAGTGTTGTCCCTGAACCTGCACAGCAATCAATTACAACATCATCCACATCTGTAAAAGTTCTAATTAAGAATTCCAGTAATGGAACAGGTTTTTGTGTAGGGTGGATTTTTGGTGTTTCCTTATCTTCCATCCAGGGTAGACAATTAAAAATCATTTTTCCGTTATTGTTAAACTTTGGTAATTTGTCTTTATAAAAAAGCAACGCATATTCAGAATTACCAACAACACGCATATTTGCTTTTAATACCTGTGCAGAATAATTTTTATAAAAGATTAGGTTTATATAATGATTAAAACCTGCCTTTTTTGCGTATTCAATCAATTCTGGTATCTGTTCAAATGCACAGAATAAAATCATACATCCTGCTTTATTTTTTTCTTTTGGTTCTTTTATTAAAAGGTTAGAACAAAAATGAAAGAATTCTGAAATTCTGAATCCTGCTTTTGTGTCAGTATCAAAAAATGATTGTTTTGCAAATTTGCTTTCACCATTGGAATTATCCCCCCCCTCATACCACATAGGATTTGAACCATAGGCATTTGCTCCTAATTGATATGGAATGTCTGTCAGGATCAATTGAGCTTTTGAAATATCGTGTGATTTCCAGTTTTGAAAACTATCCCTGTATAAAGCTATTCTTTCCATTTTTTATTTCCCCCATCTAAATAAATCATCAATTTTGATATTGAGTATGTCAGCAAGTCTTAACAACTCAAATACATTAGGAATATTTGTCCCTGCTAACCATCTGTAAACTGTTCTGACATTTTGATTTGTTTTTTTTGAAAGCATCAAAACAGTCATATTTTTTTCTACAAGTTGCTGCTTCAGATTTATACTGAATCTATACATCATTGCAGAATCTTCAACCCTGTAACTTTTCATTTATTGCCATCCATCGTGTAAAACATCAATCCAGAATCTTTTTTTACCGACAATAATTGCTCTATCACATTTAAGACTGTCTGTGATTGTGTATTCAGATTTGTTGAAAATTTTTGCTAGTTCCGCTTTTGTTCCGATGTATTGCTCATCTGGTGAATTAGCAATATAAATCTTCTTTTTTGTATTCATCTTCTTCTTCCTCCTGTTCCAGTTCCAGCAGTGCATCAAGAGTGATTGTCCTTTCATTGATCTGTAAGTTTTTATCAAAAATCACCTCACGCACTTTGTGAAAAGCAACATTTTCAAGTTTCTTCGCCCTGAAATATGGGAAAGACTGATAATGCTGCATAACTTTTAATGCAGCTTCCATAACCTTTCCATCAAAATCAGGAATCACAATTCCTTTTCCGAATTTCTTTGCTAGTGAACTACAAACACCCTCAATTACTGGAAACATTTCCCATAACACATTCATATCGTGTGTCAGTAAATATTCATTCTGTAATTCATAGAATCTGTAATTTCTGTCTTTTTTGTATTTCTCCAAATCTAAAGGCGGGTAATTTTTCTGATAGCAATCTTCAAAATCAAACTCACCTTGATTTTCAATGTTCCATTTTTTCAAGTGAGCATCCTCCCCATTACCCGTAAAAATAATTAAAAGTCTTTTTCTGTGTATAAACTGTGGTCAGCTTTCCGGCAGTAAACAATCATAAAATCTTTTGTATCAAGATTTTTTCTTTTGCACCTTTCACAAATGTATGAAGAATAAAAGCAGTCCTTTGTAGTTCCATCCTGTCTTTCAACTGGCCTAGCTGTTACCAGTTTCCACAGTGGCAGAAGCACATCTGTATAAGGTTTTCCTGCTTCTTCAAGTTCTTTTACACAATAGGGGCAGTAATTATATTTATTGCCTGCCGACAGTCTTTTTTTAGAAATAAATCTTTCATTCATTTTTTATTTCTTCCCACCTGAATATTTTTAAACACGAATCACAAACAAATTTCTGTTTTGGTTCATCCCATCTTATAAACTGCCTTGAACATTCAGGACAGATTTCATTTTCATAAACAATGTTTTTGACTACGGGTGTTTCTTTAGGTGGTGGTGATAGATTGTTTCTATTCCACCGTCTAACCGTTGCCTGCCAGTCTTTCATTGGGTTTTTCCCAACTTTCCAGCCATTCCCGTTGTAATAATCAAGAAAAGACTGAACATCAACATTTAACTTGTTTTCTCCGATGTATTTTTGAAGTTCTTCAACTGTTGGTTTTATAAACTTCTTTTTTTCTTTTTCTGTTGTTTTTGGTGCTTCTTCCTGCTGTTCTTTTTCTTTTCTCTTTTCAGCAGAAATCTTTCCTGCCTTTGATTTCTTTTCGTCTGTATGAACTGCATTGAATAAAGACACTACAGCACCAGGAAAGAAAGTCTTTAAGCTATCCGGTAAATCTTCCAGACTGACTTCTTTATTCAGAAAAACCATATTGCACATTTCAGTAACAGCAAATCTAAAATCAGCATCAGAAATAGTTTCTGAATCTAATGCAATTATGAAGCTTTCATAAAAAGGCACATAAGATGCTTTGTTAGGGTCAGGGTTTAATTGCCAGCTTATCTTTTTGTTTGTACCGTACATCAGAATCATCCTCCATTTCACATAAAAATCTGTACCATTCCTGTAAAGATTGCCCCCAATCACTTTCAAGAAAAGATTTTGCAGATAAATAATTTAGATCTTCTTTACCTGTCTTTTTATAATGTGCAATTGCTTTTCCCACATCCTTAAACAAATTTTTTAAAAGCATTTTGTAGGGATGCATTTCCTTAACTGTTATGCTGTCTTTATCCCATTTAACTTTTTCCATTTCTTTTGCTTTCCCCTTTTATAAGCGGGGTGGTGGGAATTGAACCCACAGAAACCATTACAAGCACCCCTAACACATTTTTTTATATGGAGTTGAAAATGTATTAAAAAATCATATCTTCTGGAAAATCAGATGCAGTGCTGGATGGGGTAGCTGCTGCATTTGTTTTTCCGTCAGATACGTTTTTACTCTTTGTTGTTACCACATAAGGAACGATTTCCTTATACTGTGGATTTTTCTTCTGCTGTCTTACAGTGATAGTTCCTGAATGTCCTATCCAGGAAGCAACATTGAAATTTTCCTGCAATGAAAAGTTTTTGAAAAACTTTGTCATATTTTTGTTCCAGATATTCATTGCATCTTCAAGCGATAAACTGCCATAAGCAGATTTAGGACTATCATTGAGTAAGAAAATATGAGGGTTACATCCTGGATGTCCTTCTACTTCTACTTCTGCCTGTACATAGTCCCCGTAAGAACCTTTTACAATTTCAGCCTTAATAATTTTTGCTGTGTAATTTCCATCTTCAAGATATTCAGCAGAATCTGTGTGTTTAAAACCTTCACCAAATGCCATAATTATTTACCTTCCTTTTCAGATTTTTTATCTAATTTGAAAAACTGACGCATTTTTACATCAACCAGTTTCAGATCATTGTCTATGCGGTCATCTTCAAACATTCCGAATGGTGTTTTTACTGTATCGTGTCCGTTGTTGTGAGTAGAAAAATAATACTTTCCATCTTCAACAACAGTTTTCAAAACTACGGTGCAATAGCCCTCTGGTACTACAGTGTTATCAAGCATCTTTCCAACTGTCTTAAAATGTTCCCTGCCATCATCTGCAATGTCAGAATGTCCGATAAAATAAACGATTTTATTTTCAGGAAGCTTTTCAATACAGAAGTTCATTAAAAGCCAGAAGTTTTTAGCCATATTTGTATATTTGTCAAATCCTCTCTCATCAGCTTTTGACATATATTCATTTACAATCAGATAAGTTGCATCATCAATAATGATTGAATTACTCTGTGTTTTAACAAGCAATTCACAGATCTGTTTGTAATCACCTGTATTTGCTACAGGCAAATCACACATAAAAGGCATTGGTTTTTTTGATACGTTAATAACCGATGCGTCACCCTTTTTGAAGTTTCTTAAACTTGTACTTTTGCCAGTTCCTGACTGGCCATACAACATAACTACTGCTGCCATTTTTTTTATCTCCCCTTAAAATTAATTTGCTGGTTTTGCCATTTGTGGATCAGTTTTCATAACTTCCACAAATTCTGGAATATACATAGGGTCTACACCCTGCACATATCCATCCGGGTAAAAATAATGAGGTTTAAATAAACCTTCTGAATAATGCCTGATTTCTTTTTTTGAAAACTCTTTAAGATAAAAGTTGTAAGCTTCATCGATGTCTTTTTCATCCCAGATATTCACTCTGTCTATATTTGAATCAAGAAAAACAACAACACAGATTTTTTTATCTGAATCTGTATCTTTTTTGTTTTGTCTTTTGTCTGTAAAAACAAAACTGTCATTTTCATTTTCATAAACATAGCCAGAACCATCTGAAGAAATAGGATTTTCATATAAAATCCCTTTCTTGTTCCTGCATAAAATTGTTTCTTTTCTTTCAAGTCCTTTATCTGCAAGAATCTGAAAAAAGTCTTTTGTTTTGATTAGGGAATAACTAGCACTCATAGTCATTTGCCTTTCTTACTGGAAGATTGCCTGCTTCAATTTCAAGAGCATTTGCTTTTGAAATCCATTCCTTTTTCATTGCTTCATCTTCACATCTGAAGGCTGCCTGTCTGCATAAAGAAGCTTTGTGTAATAAATCTTCGTATCGTGTCATATCAACTCCATTTGACAAAAAAAAAGACTTCCAATGTCTGACGGGCAGCTAGACACTGAAAGTCTTATATATTCAACCTTTCGCAAGGTAGAATTCCAATTTTTAGCCCGTTGAACTCACACAAAACTTTTCATTTGCTAAGTTCAACATAAATTTATTATTTTCCAGCTAAAATGTCAATAGAAATTTAAAAATTTCTATAACAAAATTAATCATTTTCTAACTTTTTTTTAAAGTTTTTTGAAACTGTTGCCGATTTCCTTTTTAGGAGAAAGACAATGAAAAATATTCCAGAGTTAAAAAACTGCATCAGCAGAATTATTGCTGGTGAATTGTCAGTCAGATTAGCAAGTAAGATTTGCGGTTATTCACAGGTTCATATCCGCAATATGATCAAGAAGTATAAAATTTTTGGTGATGCAGTTTTCATTCATCACAACACAGGAAAAAAGCCTGCAACAACAATTCCTGCAAATACAAGAAAAAAGATTGTCAGCATTTATCGTGAACGTTTTGACGGTTACAATTTTACTTTCTTTTCTGAAATGCTTAAAGAACTTTATAACATTAATTTTTCTGACAGAACTGTCTACAACATCCTTTCAGAAGCCGGAATAAAAAGCCCCGAAAACAGAAAAGAAAAGAAAAAAGAAATTCACAGAATCCGCCCTAGACGTCAATGCGAAGGTGAATTACTGCAAATTGATGCTACCCCTTACCAGTGGTTTAAATGGTCAGGAGATACAACCTATTATGCCCTTCACGGATCAATTGACGATGCAACTGGAAAACTCACAGCCCTTTATATGTGTGAAAATGAATGTCTTTATGGATATGCCGAATTAATAAGACGTACATTCTATGACTTTAAGGGCGGACACCCTGAAGCTGTCTATAGCGACAGAGCAGCTATATTCTGCAAGACACAGAAAAAAGATCTGACGATTGAAGAGCAATTAAGAGGTTTGAAAGAGCCTAAAACACAATGGCAGAGAATGTTAAACGAATTAAACGTAAAACAAATATTAGCCTGGAGTCCACAAGCTAAGGGAAGATGTGAAAGAATGTGGAGAACAATTCAGGGTCGATTGCCCTGGTATTTTGAACACTACAAAATCAAGACAATGCAGGATGCAAATATTTTCTTACTTGAATATATAAACATCTTCAACCGCAATTTTGCTGTAGAACCTGCAAGCCCTATAAAAGTTTGGCATAAGACTTATAAAAACCCTGACTATGTCTTATGTTCAAGAATTTCAAGACGAACAACCTATGCAGGATACTTTTCATTTGAAGGTTACAAATGGGAGATGATAGCACCTAAAAAAGCACATCTGGAAATTGAACTGTGTATTTCTGACAGAGGAATACAAGCATATTACAATGGCAAATTTTATAATGTCAGATTACTTGATGATGATTTTGTAGGAACTAAAACGCAAGTTCTAGACAACATAATTTTTAAGTATCTGAAAAGAGATATGAAAGAAGTAGCATAAAAAAAAGTGTGTGGTGCATTTATGCACATATATATATTGATATTGATATTGATATTGATATTGATATTGATATTGATATTGATATTGA
>JAKSTJ010000034.1 GCA_024402635.1 Treponema sp.
CTTGATTCAGGGTCTCACCAAGGATTTAGAAAAAGATAATTAGTGAGATGCCGAAATAAATTCGGCATGACAATTATTTCTTAGGCAACTTTATTTTATATTCTATTAGTCTTCTAATGAAACTTTTTTAGAAACTGTTACTTTTTCTTCATAACAATTAAAGATTTCATCAACAGTTTCTTTCTTCATTTTTGGTGTAAATAAGCTTACAATTGGAACGATGATTAAACCTCCAATCATAGCAAATGCACCTGAATGAATACTTGTTTTGAACATAAGTCCGAAGAAAGGACCCCAAGCTGCAACATTTACACCTGCCATAGAAATAGCAAACTGAGCAATTGCAAGACCTGTTCCCCAAATGAAACATACTACAACAGAAGCCTTTGTAACTTTCTTTGAATAAAGACCACAGATTGACTAAAGGTATTCCCTGTTTTGAATGTCAGTTCCTAAAGTCAATCTGTTTTTTAATTTTAAATTAATGTTGTGTTTGTTTATTTAGCTGGACCTTTGCCATAAGAGGTTTTTGTTATGCCGAGAAATTCATTCTCATTTACTTTGTAGTAGTTAATACTATAGCCAGAGTTGTCTTCTAAGATTAAATAATTTCCATCAGGTGTAAAGTCGGCTTCATATTCATTTGCATTAGGATTTCTTTTTACAACAATATTTAGAACATCATCATCTATCTGTTTGATAGTAACTTTATAGATTTTTGATGGCTTAATTTTCTTTCGAACACTAATTTCTTTACCAGCTTTTAAGCGAATAATAACTGGAGAACCTTTTGACTCATATTCAGTACCGTTTAATACAACTTCTTGAAATTCAAGTGTAACATCAGATTCGTAAGTATAACCATATCCTTCAGTAAAAATGTGTAAATTAATTTCTGGTGGATCAAAAAGACCTTCCAATAAACTGCAGCTGCTCAAAAAAGCTAATGTTGAAAGCAAAAGTAAAATAAAGCTAAATGATTTAATAAGTTTTTTCATATAAATATCTCCAATAAAAAAAAATACCCCTAATTGAGGAATTATTCAATTAGGGGTATTAAAAATAATTATTGTGTTTTATTAGTCTTCTAATGAAACTTTTCTAGTTACTGTTACTTTTTCTTCATAACAATTGAAGATTTCATCAACAGTTTCTTTTTTCATTTTTGGAGTAAGCAAACTAACGATTGGAACAATAATTAATCCACCAACCATTGCAAATACACCTGAATGGAGACTTGTTTTGAACATAAGACCAAAGAATGGACCCCATGCAGCAACATTTACGCCAGCCATAGAAATTATAAACTGTGTAATTGCAAGTCCTGTTCCCCAGATAAAACATACTACTACAGAAGCTTTTGTAACTTTTTTCCAGTAGAGTCCTAAAAGATATGGAGCAAGGAATGCACCTGCAAGACCACCCCAAGAAACACCCATCATCTGAGCAATGAATGTAACACCAGGATTTGCATCTTTGAATACAGCAATAACAGCAGATACAATAATGAAGAATACAATAAAGATTCTCATAATAAATACCTGTTTTTTATCTGACATTTCTTTCTTTGATGCTGGTTTAATAACATCAAGTGTGAATGTTGAACTTGATGTAAGAACCAAAGATGAAAGTGTAGACATTGAAGCAGAAAGTACAAGTACAATAACTACTGCAATAATTACAGGTGAAAGGGTAGAAAGCATTGTTGGAACGATTGAGTCAAAAAGTGGTTTACCATTTGCAGTAAAAGAAATCTTGTCTGCATAAAGACGACCAAATCCACCAAGGAAGTAACATCCACCTGCTACGATAATAGCAAATACTGTTGAAATGATAGTTCCTTTCTGAATATCTTTTTCGCTCTTAATTGCATAGAATTTTCCAACCATCTGAGGAAGTCCCCATGTTCCTAATGAAGTAAGTAATACTACGAAAAGAAGGAATACAGGATCTGGTCCAAAGAATGATGTATATGCACCACCTGTCCAGCCTTCTGCAGGTACAGCTGAAAGTTTCTGAGTTGCTGCAAGAAGTCCTTCATTCTGTGAAAGTACTGCAAGAATTACTGCAACAATACCAACCAGCATAATAATACCCTGGATAAAGTCATTGATTGCTGTTGCCATGTAACCACCAAAGATTACATAAAAACCTGTAAGAACTGCCATAATAAGAATTACTACCCAGTATGGAATATCAAAAACCAGTCCAAAGAGTGAAGATAATCCATTGTAAAGAGATGCAGTGTATGGAATTAGGAATACGAAAACAATAAGTGAAGCTACAACTTTAAGAGGTGTTGAACCGAAACGTTTTCCAAAGAAGTCTGGCATTGTTTTAGCATCAATGTGCTGAGTCATAATGCGGGTTCTTCTTCCAAGAATGTTCCATGCAAGAAGGGATCCAATAAAGGCATTTCCAAGTCCTGCCCATGTAGAAGCAAGACCAAATTGCCATCCAAACTGACCTGCGTATCCAACAAAGATAACTGCAGAGAAATAAGATGTACCAAAGGCAAATGCAGTAAGCCATGGTCCAACAGAACGACCACCAAGAACGAATCCGTTTACATCGGATGCCTGACGGCGTGAGTAGATTCCTACACCAATCATTACGGCAAAGAAAACTACCAGAAGAATAATTGTAATTGCAATCATTTTTTTAACCTTACTAATAAAATTTAATATACTTAAAATTATAAAAGTAAAGGTATGAATTTTCAATTAAAAAAGGTTTTTAATTCCTGCCATAAATTTATTTCCTCTGTCAAATTCATTTGTAAACATTCCGAAAGATGTGGCTCCTGGAGAGAAAACAACTATCTGATCTTCCTTTTCTGATTCTTTAGAAATGTTTTCCTTTAATTCAGCAAAAAGCGCTTCAAGGTTATTAAATGGTCCGTGATATTTTACAGATGCCTTGTTAAGCCCCGGAAGAATTTTGTCAGTTGCTGTTCCTGCAAGAAAATAAAGATCTTTTACTGGCGAAGTTTTTAATGTTTCTTCAAGAATGTCTAATTCAAGCCCTTTATCTGTTCCACCTGTAAGAAGAATTACTGGTTTATTGAAAGCCTTTGTTGCGGCTGACGCTGCTTCTGGAACAGTTGCACAGGAATCATTATAAAATTTATATGTAGTTCCATTGCTATTTTTCCAGCTATGAAAGTATTGAAGTCGATGGTCAATTCCCTGCCACTTTCCACAAATTTCTTCTGTTTTTTTTGCAGGAATTCCCATTAAGTACATTACCATTGCAGCATTCAACACATTTACTTTCATATGATCGCCTGGAACAGAAAGACTTGAAAGAATTGTTTCAGGTTTTTCCATTCTTGGAAGAAGAATCTTTCCGCAGAAATTTCCTTTATCATCTTTTGTCTGCCATGCTCCAAAGCCTTTTCTTAATTCAGTTTTACCGTAACGAAGTACAGTTGCTTTTGTTTCTGATGCAAATAAATCCCCCCAGGTTCCGCCGCATTTTGGACCAGTTCCAGGTTCATCTTCTCCATCATCAAAAATTGAATAACAGCCTTCATCCTGATCTGCATAAATCAGGCGTTTGTCTGCTACATAATCTTCCATATTTCCGTACCAGTTCTGATGATCTGGAACAATTTTTGTAATGATTGAAATATATGGTTTTAACACTTTTCTGCCTCGTAAATCTGCCAGCTGCCATGAAGAAAATTCTATTACAACAGGTGTATCCTGAGTTACTTCATCAAAGAATGTAAGTGGAGAAACTGTAATATTTCCTCCAAGAAAAGTTTTGTATCCGGCAGTTTTTAATCCATAATAAATTGAACTTACAGTAGAAGATTTTCCTTTTGATCCTGTAACTGCAATAATTGGAGCAGTTGTAAAACGAAGGAAAATACTTAAATCAGTTTCAATTGCTTTTGCTGCTGCCAGATATTTGTTGTCTTCGTATTTTACGCCTGGATTTTTAATAACACAGTCTGCATTTTCAAAATCTTCCATTTTGTGTTCGCCAAGACGATAGGTTAGTTTTGAAGTATCCAGTTCTGGATCATTATTGATTTTATCTACAGTAGGTTTTAACTGTTCTGGAGTTTTCATGTCTGTAACAGTTACGTAAGCACCTTTTTTTAAGAAAAATCTGACAGCAGCTTCACCGCCTCCATTTAATCCAAGGCCCATAATTGTTACATGTTTATTTTTAATATCTTCAATTGATTTAAAAGCACATGTTGATGAATATGAATGAAATTCCATAAAAAACTCCTTGAAAGCAAAAAAAAACCTTCCTGAGAATCAGGAAGGTTTTGCCGGGAACCAGAATCGAACTGGCACGTCAATCGCTTGACACAGGATTTTAAGTCCTGGGCGTCTACCAATTCCGCCATCCCGGCGACATGTAATAATATACAATATTAAAAAATTTTTTTCAAGTACTATGAATTGAGAAAATGCATTTGATTTATTATAATATTTAAATATGTATCAATTAGTTATAAAACAACTGGCAGTTATGCTTGGAATTATGATTGCCGGCTTTATTTTTGCAAAAATTGTTAAAGTTGAAGATAAAGAACAGAAGTTTTTAAGTAAATTGCTTTTATATTTAATTAATCCTCTTATGGTTTTTAATTCATTCAATAGAGAATTTAACGTTGATAAATTAAAACAGCTTGCTTTTGTAACTGCCATTGCTCTTGTTGTTCATGGGGTAATGATTCTTGTAGGAATAATTTTTACATTATCTAAAAAAGATGAATTAAAAGATTTTAATCAGATTGACAGAATAGGGGTTGTTTTTACTAATTGTGGTTTTGTTGGAATTCCCTTAATAAATGGGGTTTACGGTTCAGAAGGTGTTTTTTATCTTATGGGCTATCTGGTTATTTTCAATGTTCTTTTATGGACTTATGGTTATTTCCAGATGGGCGGTTCTGTAAAACCAATAAAAATAATCACAAATCCAAATATTATTGCGGTAACCTGCGGAGTAATTTTTTATTGCTGTCAGATTAAATTGCCGGATTTTATTCAGCGGCCTTTTACTATGATTGGTGATGTAAATACTGCTGTTGCTATGATTTTAATAGGAATTCTTCTTGCAGGATTTAAAAAGCCTGATTCAAAAAAATTTGTTTTAAGAATTGCAAGATTTTCTTTTTTAAGATTAGTATTTTGTAGTCTTCTGAATATTCTTGTATTAGCTGTAATTTATAAATTGTGCATGCTGATTCCAGAGGAAAGTTTCTTTGCTTCAAAAGATGTTCTAAAAATGATGATTTTTGTTATTTTAATTTGTTCTCTATGTCCGGCAGCAACAAGTATTCCAAGTCTTGCCTGTGTTTTTGATAAGAATACAACTTATGCCAGTGTAATTGTTTCTATAACCAGTTTATTATGTATGATTTCAGTTCCAGCATTTGTAGCATTTGCTGAATTATTGATAAAATAGAAAAAGGATTTAATTATGGGAAAATTAAGTGATATTAAATATAAAATAACTAATAAGATTAATGCAGTTGTTGATAAGCTTCTTGCTGGAAAAAATAAAGAATTAATTCTTTACGTTACTTCTATGATTGTAAACAGCATTTTGCTTATACTGGTTTGTCTTAATCTTGTATATATTGCTTTAGAATGGATAAACAAACCTTTGTTTATCTGCCTTTTAAGTTTATATGTTTCAACTTTTGTATTTCTTTTTTGTTTAAGAAATCTTATTAAAGATACAAAAAAACATTTAAAAGAAAGAAAACCTTCTGTAAAAAAAACAAAGAAACAGAAACTGGACGAAGTTGTTGAAAACGAAATGAAACAGGAATTAGGTGAATAAAACTGTTTTCTTACATATCTGATTCAGAAGTATAATCTGGACTTTCTTCGGCTGCGGCTAAAGCCTGTGATGCAAGATCATCAATATATTGGGCGGCTGCAGCTTTTTCTTTTGTTGTACCTGCAATTCCCAGTGACAATTTCTGCAAATCCTTTTTATCGTTACGTTGTTTTAAAAGTTCTCTGGCACGAAGTAATATCTCAGCTGCAACATCTGCTTTTACATGAAGAGCCTGTGCAATTGCTGATTCTTCCTGAGAAGCCAGATTTTCCAAAGTAGTAAATTGCTTTTGTAATGTAATTGCTTTTTTTTCACCAACTCCTGGTATTTCCAGAAAAATTGAATCTGTATTTTCTTTAGTTCTAAGGTTTTGATTTCTGCTGGTAGCAAAACGGTGAGTTTCATCACGGACTCTTTGTAAAAGGCGGAGAGCATCACTTCTTTTTGGAAGGCAGATTGGTGTGGAATTTCCAGGAAGATAAATTTCTTCATCTCTTTTTGCAAGACCAGCTACCGGAATATCAAGACCAAGTGAATTTAAAATACTTTCAACTGCATTTACCTGTCCAATACCACCATCAATTAAAATTAAATCAGGTAAATCCAGTTGTTCATTTAAAAGTCTTGTATATCTTCGGGAAACAGCTTCTTTCATTGAGGCAAAATCGTCTATTAAACCGTCAGTTGTTTTTAGCCTGAAATATCTGTAATTCTTTTTATCAGGATTTCCGTTATAGAAACTGATTAATGATGCAACCGGCCATTTTCCACCAATATGCGCAATATCAAAACCTTCAATTCTAACAGGAAGTGTTTCAAGACCAAGTCGGCTTTTAAGTTCTTCCATAGCAGGTGTATCACCTCTGTCTCTTAAACGACGAACAATATCTTCATGGGCATTTTGACTTGCCATTTGAATAGCTGCAATATCTCTTGGTAATTGAGATGTAAAACCTTCCAGTTGTTTTGCCAGTTCCGGTTCTTCTTCTAAAACTTTGTTTTTTGTATGTTCGGTCATTACAATATTAATTCTGGAAGAAGTTTTCTTTTCTTCAGAAATCCATTTTGCAATATGTTCGTATTCTCTTGTAAAGGGAATGTATACGGCAGGAGGAATTGTAACTTCATTTTCGTAATAAACTGCCATAAATTCTCCAATCAAATCATCATCATCGTTTAAGCTTTCAACCCGATAGTTTTCTCTGCCTAAAAGTTTTCCATGTCTGATTTTTAATACTGTAAAGCTTACAAGTTCACCTTCGTTATAATATGCAATGTAATCTCTGTCATCTGTATCAAAACTTTCAACAATATTCTGGTTTTGCAAAATGAGAAGAGCTTTTATTCCATCCCTTAATCTGGCGGCTTTTTCAAAATTTAATTCTTTTGCAGCGGCCTTCATTATTTCTGTCATATGAGCCACTGTTTCATCACCTTTGCCTTCCAGTAACGCTTTTATTTCATCTATATATTCATTGTATTCTGTTTTTGTAATTTTGTTACAACATGGAGCCTTACATTGTTTCATATGGTAGTAAAGGCAGGGAGTTTCTCTTGAACGTAAAGTTCTGCAGTGGCGTACAGGATATAATTTAAAGATAATTTCAATAAATGTGTCTAAAGCGTAAACGTCTGGAAAAGGTCCAAAATAACTGGATCCATCTTGAAGAACTCTGCGGGTTTTAAAAATTTTAGGAAAATCTTCTTTTGTAATTCTTAAAACCGGGTAGGATTTTCCGTCTTTAAGGCTGATGTTATATCGGGGGTTATATTTTTTTATAAGATTGTTTTCTAATAAAAGTGCTTCATATTCATTTGTAGTGGTAATATATTCAATGGATACAGCGTGAGAAATCAATAATCTGGTTTTTACCGATTGCTGGCCGGAAAAGTATGATGATAAACGGTTTTTCAGACTTTTTGCTTTTCCTACGTAAATTACAGTTTCTTCTGAATTTCGCCAAAGGTAAACTCCGCTGGATTGAGGTGCTTTTAATGCTGTTTGATGAAGTTTTTCTCTTGTGTCCATTTTTATTTCAATCACTATAAGATAATAAAGGATAAATGTGAAAAAAGTAAGTAATAATATTTATTTACGGTTATTAGAGTAGCGAATTTTTTTATAAAAGTATAAAATTAACTTGCCGATAAAAGAAATGGTGTATTATATGAAAAAAAACTTGGTAAAAAAATCAATTTCTATTCTTGCTGTTTTTTTGCTTGGAACCTCACTTTATGCAAAAGAGATTACTTTAGGTGGAAAAGCTGGATGGCCTGTTTTTCAGAGTTCTGAGAATATTACAAAAGGCAAGGGCCGTTATGGTTATGATTGTATTGAACTGGCAACTAATTCGTTTAAATATGACAATTACACAGACTTGCTTATAAATTTCGAAAATGCATCAAATTTGATTTCTGAAGGAAATTATGATGTTGTTTCAAATAACATGAAAATTTCTAAACAGACAATTATGGAAAAAGGTGCCGGCCTTAGCAGAAACATTGGAGGAATGAAGATTATTGGTCAGCCAGGTTCTTTCTTTGGCTCTGAAGGTTTAATGGGTTCTTTTTCAATTGAATTCTGGTTGTGTCCTTCATTGTCAGAAAATGGAGAAACAATAATTAACTGGGAATCATCTAAAAATGTTTCTGGAAGATTAATTTATCAGCTTTTGAACTGTTCTTTTAGTGGCGGCCGTCTTGAATGGACTCTTTCAAATATTTTTGATTCATATAAAGGAAAACAAACTCATACTGAAGTTCACATGAAAGGTATGAAAACAATTATTCCTGATACCTGGACTTATCATGCTTTATCTTATGATTGTGAAACTGGTGTTCTGGAATATCTTGTAAATGGCGAAACTGAAGATATTAAATATATTACTTCAACAGGAAATGAAGGTGGTGAAGTTGGACTTGTAGTTTTAGGCCGCCGTTCTGAAATATCTTTTTGTTCTGAATACACCGGAAAAATTGATGATATACGAATTTTAAGAAGACCATACGAATTACCTGATTATCAGTCTGCTGAAACTGCCGGTAAAATTTCAAGAATGCTTTATGCTCCAAAAGGCGGTAGATTTGTAACAAAACCAATTGTAGTTTCAACAGGTTCAATCTTAACTTCAATTGATGCAGAAACTTATATTCCTTCTCAGACAGATGTGTGTTTTTATGTTCGTTCTGGAGACAATTATTTTAACTGGACAGATTCATATCCAAAATGGAAGCCTGTAGAAAATCATCAGGATTTAAAAGGAATTTCTGGAATGTATTTTCAGCTGGCTTGTGATATTTATCCAGATGGAGATGGGGGAGTTTCTCCTTCAGTAACATCAATCAAATTAAATTTTGAAGAATTGCCTCTTCCATTGCCTCCATTTACTGTAAAAGCGGTGGCTGGAAATGGTTGTGTTACTTTATCATGGAATTATTCGGTAGATGAAACTGCCGGCGGATATTATGTTTATTACGGAAACAGACCTGGCGAATATTTAGGACGTTATGCAATTGAAGGTGATTCTCCAATAAAAGCTGGAAATGTTACTTCCTTTAAGATTACTGGATTGGAAAATGGAAAAATTTATTATTTTGCTGTTGCATCCTGGTCGTCTAGAGATGAAAGAATAATCGGACCATTATCAAGAGAAGTGTTTGCAAGACCTTTGGATCGTTTGCAAAGATAGGAGAAAAGAATGAGTAATGTAAACGAAAAAAATCTTGTATTAACAAGAGCACAATCAGCCGTAATTGCCAGAGATTTTACTACTGCAGCCCGATTATACAAACAACTTTTAAAAGATGATCCTTCAAATGTTGATTATTTAAAAGAAATTGGAGCAATTTATGTAAAGGCTGGAGAAGATGAAAAAGCTGTTCCTTATTACGAACAGATTATCACTTTTTATCCTCATTATATTGATGCAATGAACAGTCTTGGTGCTATTTTCAGACGTCTTAAAAGATACGAAGATTCAATTAATATTCTTCAGAAAGCAGTTGATGAAGGGCGTCAGACAGCCAGTGTAAATTACAATCTTGGTTTTACATATAAAGAAATGAAAAATTATGATGATGCAATTGATGCTTTTGAATCAGTTATTGGAGAAAACCCTTCGGATGTTCTGGCTCATAATCATCTTGGTTGCATTTATCTTGAAAAAAAACAGTATCAGAAGTCAATTTCTGCATTTAAGCGGGGACTTCAGATTGATCAGAATCATCCGATTTTGAATTACAATCTTGCCTGTTGTTATAGAGATGCAAAACAGTATAAAGATGCCATCAGATATTATGAAGCAACTTTACGTGTAAAACCGGGTTGGGTTGATGCAATTAAAGATTACAGTAATCTTTTAATAAAGTGCCAGAAAACTCAGGAAGCTTCAAATCTTGTTAAACATTCAATTGAACTTCATCCTAATGATGCAAAACTTCTTTCTATTCTCGGAAAAATCTATCTTGAACAGTTTGATTATGATTCAGCAGCTAAAATGTTTAAGCGTGCCAGTTCTGTTGATGGTGATGATGTTGCAATTCTTTCGGGGCTGGCAGAAGCTTTGGAAAAATCAGACAAACCTCAGGAAGCTTTAGAGGCAGTTTGTAAAGCTGTAGAAATTGCGCCTGATGATAAAGATGTAAAAAAACAATATGTTCATACTTTGCTTTCTGCAGAAGATTTTGATTCAGCTCAGGTAAATGTTCAGGATTTATATTCTAACGATGGTCAGTCAGATCCTCAGGTTCTGGATTTGTACGGACAGTATTGTATTTGTGTTGATGATGAAGTAAAAGCCGGTGAATATTTTGATCAGATTTCTCATGTTAATCGTCAGTATAAAGAACATCTTTTGTCTGCCGCTTCCAGATACAATCAGAAAGGAAATTATGTTCAGGCTGAACGTTTTGCAAAAGATTATGTGGCAAAAAATATTCAGAATCCTGCAGGTTATAATATGCTGGGTTCAATTTATACAAAACAGGGCAATGTAGAAGGTGCAATTGAATCTTACAACAAAAGCCAGAATTTAAAAAAGCCAAATATTCTTGCTGAAAAACAGATTGCAATGCTTCAAAATCAAATTGCTAAAAAAGAAGAAGAAAATCTTAAGAATCAGGAAATACCAGAATCAGAAACGGAAGAAGTTTTTGAATCAAACAATCCTGTAGAAAATACATTTGTTCCAGAAAAAGAAGAGGAAACTTTTGATTTTGGTTCTATGGGAGATAATGTTCCTATGGGTGAAGCTCTTCTTGAAGAGGAAAACGATTTCTTTGATGATCTGGACAAAGAATTGGATAAAGAACCTGAAGAAGATTTCTTTGAAGATGAAGATGAACCAGAAACTAATGATGAAATTTCTGGCACAGATAATTTATCAGAAAAAGGGCAGCCTTTGGAAAATTCCGATGATTCTTCTGAAAAATCTGGTAATTCCGGGGCAGAAAATTCTTCGGATTATGAAGATGAAATGTCTGGTGATTATTCTGATTCTAAAGATGAAAATCCTTATTCTTCAAATAAACCATATGATTTTTCTGATGCAGATGATATTTCTCCGTTCCAGGATTTTGAAAAACAGGAACCAAAATCTACTGCTGAACAACTTGTTCCAGATGCAGATTTTTCTGATTCAGAGGATTTTGATTATGAACCAGTTTCTTCTCCTGACCAGTCTTCTGAAGCTTCAGAGGCTCAGACACCTGAAGAAAGCAATTCTTCATTTGACGATGATGAAATAAATCCTTTTGATATTGCCGGAGGATATGATTCTTCTGATAATGAAAAACAGAATTCTCCAATGTGGGGCTCTGGTACTGGAAATGGTGGAAATAATCAGGATAATTCCGGATTAAATTCTGGCGCTGAAAATGGTTCTGGAAATAATGCCGAGGCTTCTGGTGAAATGCAAAATTCTTCTGGAAACAATTCTGGAAATTATGATGAAAATCAGGGCTTATCTGGAAATAATTGGGATGGTTCTGGTGAAACTCTGAATTCTTCTGGAAATAATTCCGGAAATTATGGAGAAAATTCTGCTGCTTCTGGAAATAATTCCGGTTCAAATAATAATTCTTCAGGTTATGAAGGAAATAATGATGATAATGGAAGTTCCGGAAATGATTTTTCTGCAAAAGATATGCTTAACGGCATAGACAGTAATGATAATTTTGATTTTGGTCAGTTTGATGATACAAATTATGAAAGTCCGAAATCAAATCAGCAGAAAGTTCCAGATTATCCTTATCAGCCACAGCCTCAATCTCAACCATATTCTGATTATCAGCTTCAGTCTCCTTTTGCAAGAGAAATGGAACAAAGGGCAAGAGAAGCTGCACAGGAATCAGCAAGATATGCAATGGATACTGCAATGGAAGCTAAAACTATTGCAAAACAACTGGCAGATGAACATAAAGCATTAAAAGAAAAACTTGATTCATTAGAAAACGATTACAGAAATTCCAGAGAGTCAGATTATGAATCAGTTTCTCCATCGGTAGAAGAAAATACTTCAAGTGTGGCAGATGATATATATGTTCCTGAAGAAAAATCTGAGCCTGTAAAAGCTGAAATCAATCCTGAAGCAGATACTGACTTTTATGACAGAGATTTTGGAAATTTCAATGAAGATGACTCTTTTGTAAATGACATTGCTCCAGAAACAGAAGAATCTTTTGCTTTCGACGATGCAATTGATGAACTTTATGAAAATGATTTTGTTTCAGAAACATCTGATGATGCAGGTTCCGAGGATTCTAATGAAGTTCTTGAACATGATTCTGAATTTTATAATGAATTGCCTTCTGAAAATCTTGAAAATACAGATGAAAACGGTGAAGAAATTCCTGAAATGGATTCAACTTATGAAGCAGAAACTTTATCGCCTGCAAGTTTAGTTTCTCCAATGGGAAATGAAGGTTATGAACAGTCAATGGTCGAAGATATTGAAGATTCTGACCAGAGTTTAGAAGAAACTGAAGAAAATTCTGAAATTGTTCAGGACGAAACTTCAGATGAAAATGAAACTGCTTCTGAAATAGAATTATTCAAAAAATTACGTTCATTATGTGATTTTGTACCTGATTCTGAACGACTTTCAAATAATTTTGGAAATATGAAAACTCGAATTGAGTATATTATTTCTAAAATGTCTGGAAAACAGGGACTTCTTAAAACTGCAGAGGAATATGTTTCACAGGAAGTTTTATCTTCGATAGAAGAAGAATTGAACGGTGAATATAACGGCGAAATTGACCAGTATCTTCTTGTTGAAGTTCTGGAGATTATGAAAAGTCTTGCTCTGTCACTGGAAGATCAGTCAGTTGCATCAACTTTGTGTGCTAAAGCTGACGAATTGATTGATAAAGTTCAGGCTGTTTAGAATTTATAATCGTATAATTCGGGAACGGGTAATAACTTCATTACCTGTTTCTGTAATTAAAACGTCATTTTCCAGACGGGTTCCTCCGATTTCAGCATCATAAAGACCTGGTTCTAATGTTAAAATCATACCTGGCTTAAATAACAAGTCTGAACTGTTCTTGGAACTTACTCTTGGACTTTCGTGAATTTCCAGACCAATTGCATGTCCTAAAGTATGAGGCATCTTTCTTTTTTCTGTGGCAAATACTGAATCAGCTTTTTTTGCTGCATCACAAATTGGTTTTCCAGGTATATAAAGTTTTAAACATTCATCATAAGCCTTCTGAACCAATTGGAGCTGAAGTTCCTGTTCTTCTGTTAAATCACCCATTGCAACAGTTACAGTTGTATCGCTGGTGTATCCTTTGTAAACAACTCCAAAATCAAGAATTGAAAGACCTTTTGCAGGCCATGGAGCATTTGTGTATCCTGGAAATGCATGAATTGCAAAACTTCTTGAAGGCCCCGCACATAATGTGTCAAAGCCGGTTCTTTCACATCCATTTTCCCGGCAAAGTTTTTCTATTAAAAGGGCAGTATCCATTTCTGTTTTTAATTCACCTTTTTTGATTTTTTCTTCAATTGTATCAATAATTAAATCACCGATTCTGGCAGCTTCTTTTGTACATTCAATTTCGTATTCATCCTTTATCATGCGGGATTCAACTGTAAAATTAAAAGCTCCATCTTTTTTACAACGGCAATCATAACTGCTTAAAGCTTCAATAAATTCAAGATAATTCAAATAAGTAAGATAAGGAGGAAGTTCAACTTTGGAATTGATTCCGTGATTATTGTAAAGATTTAATACAGCTTTTGTAGCTTCAATATCATTGTTTTTATATCTTGTAAAAGGAATTAATTTATTGCAATGAGACAATTGTTTTGCAAGAATTTCATCCCATGGTACAAGAATTGTATAGCCGTCACTAAAAATTATAAGAACAGCATCTCCAGAGTGACCTGTATAATATGGAATTGAAGGATCCCGGTGTGATTCACTGTCAATAAAAACTGCAGCCCCTGTGTTATTTTCACATAAAAAATCAGCTAATTTTGACTGACGGTTTTTATAAATTTTATTCATTTCTTCTGAAGAATACTCTTTCATCACTTGCTCCTGTAACAGGTTAATGGATTGATTTTTATTTCCCATTACTTATTGCATTATAAAATATTGAATAAAAAAAATCTCCATAGAAGTGAATTACTTTTTATTAATTGAATAAAATGTAAATAGCAATTAAAATAGAACAATGAATATAAGCGGAAAACTTCCTGTTAGAATTGGAATTGATGTAGGTTCAACTACAGTAAAAGTTGCGGTTTTAGATGATGATGATAATTTGATTTATGGTGATTATCAGCGTCATAGAGCAGATATCAGAAGTACAATTATATCTGTTGTTACAAAAGCCATTTCAGAATTAAAATCAAAATATTCAATTTCAGATGAGTTAACTGTTAGTGCAAAAGTAACTGGATCTGGAGGTTTGTCTGTTTCTCAGTGGTTAAATATTCCTTTTATCCAGGAAGTAATTGCTGCTACAACTTCTGTTAAAAAATTGATTCCTGACACTGATGTAGTAATTGAACTTGGTGGGGAAGATGCAAAGATTACATATTTTAAAGGCGGAGTAGAACAGCGAATGAATGGTACTTGTGCTGGTGGTACAGGTGCATTTATTGATCAGATGGCCGCTCTTCTTGAAACTGATGCTTCAGGTCTTAATGAATTAGCCAGAGATGCTAAACAAATTTATCCAATTGCAGCACGTTGTGGAGTTTTTGCCAAAACAGATATTCAGCCTTTAATAAATGAAGGTGCCCGTCGTGAAGATATTGCCGCATCTATTTTTCAGGCAGTTGTTTCTCAGACAATTTCAGGTCTTGCCTGTGGAAAACCAATTCGCGGTAATGTTGCTTTTTTAGGTGGACCGCTTCACTTTCTTGATCAGTTAAGATTCCGTTTTATAGATACATTAAAATTAAAAGATGAAGAAATTATTGTTCCAGATAATTCTCAGCTTTTTGTGGCTGCCGGCTGTGCTTATTCTGCAGAACGTACTGCTACAAAAGAAAATGGATTGAAATTTCTTTCTCTTAAAGATTTTGAAAACAGTTTACAGAATTTAGTTGGTGCTGAATTATCAGAAGTTCAGCGTCTTGAACCATTATTTAAAAACAAAGCAGAACTGGATGAATTTGAAGTTCGTCACTCAGAACAGAAAGCAAAGAGAGGTTTACTGACAAAAACTCATGGACCTGTTTTTCTTGGACTTGATGCCGGTTCTACAACAACAAAAGCCGTTTTAATTGATAAGGACGGTAGAATTCTCTGGGATTTTTATGCATCAAATCAGGGAAATCCTGTTGAACTGGCAACTCAAGTATTAAAAGATTTATATGCTATTTTGCCGGAAGATGTTTATATTGGTCGGGCAGTTTCTACTGGTTATGGAGAAGTTTTATTTCAATCAGCCTTTAATGTAGATGCAGGTGAAGTTGAAACTATTACTCATTATAGAGCTGCCGATTTTTTTGTTCCTGGTGTTGAATTCCTTCTTGATATTGGTGGACAGGATATGAAATGTCTGCGAATGAAAGATGGTGCAATTGTTTCAATTCAGTTAAATGAAGCCTGTTCTTCAGGTTGTGGTTCTTTCCTGGACAATTTTGCTCATACAATGGGAATGGATGTTCGCCAGTTCAGTAAAATTGCTTTAATGGCAGAAAAACCTGTTGATTTAGGAAGCCGCTGTACAGTTTTCATGAACTCAAGAGTTAAACAGGCTCAGAAAGAAGGTTCTTCTGTTGCTGATATTTCTGCAGGACTTTCATATTCTGTAATTAAAAATGCTTTATTTAAGGTTATTAAATTACGAAATGCCAGCGATATTGGTGAAAAAGTTGTAGTTCAGGGTGGAACTTTCAATAATGATGCAGTTTTACGTGCTTTTGAAAAAATTGCAGGCGTAAATGTATTCCGTCCTGATGTTGCAGGATTAATGGGTGCTTATGGTTCAGCTTTAATTGCTTATGATCAATGGAGGGATTTAACTGCTCCAAAACCAGGAGAACCAGAAGGAACATTCCATGATGTCCGTTCAAATATTGCAACTTTAAAAGATCTTGAATCATTCAAAGTTGATCTGGATTTAAGACGATGTGGAAAATGTCAGAATAATTGTATATTAACAATAAATACCTTCAAAACTTTAAGTGAAACCCGAACTTTTATTACAGGTAACCGTTGTGAACGAGGTGCTGAAATCGAAGGTCAGAAGGTTCTCTCTGCCAGTGATAAAAATAAAGCACTGGAAGAAGATGTTGGTCCACTTCCAAATCTTTTTGACTGGAAATATAAACGTTTATTTAAATACGTTCCAAGAAAACCAGAAGATGCTCCAATGGGAGATGTTGGAATTCCTCGTGTATTGAACATGTACGAAAATTATCCTTTGTGGTTTACCTTCTTTAATGAACTTGGATTCAGAGTTGTTTTAAGTCCTCGTTCTTCAAGACAGATTTACGAAAAAGGACTGGAATCAATTCCTTCAGAATCTGTATGTTACCCTGGAAAAATTTCTCATGGTCATGTTGAAAGTTTAATTCAGCGTGGTGTTAAATTTATATTCTATCCTTGTGCACCATACGAAAAAATTGAAGATAAAGGGGCTGGAAATCACTATAACTGTCCGATTGTAACCAGCTATCCTGAAGTTTTACGAAATAATATAGAAGTTTTAAGACAAGATCCTTCTATTACTTATATGAATCCATTTTTGCCTATTTATGATAAAGACAGACTTGGACAGCGTTTATGGGAAGTTTTAAGTCCAAAATTTCCTCAGTTAAAAAAATCTCAGGTTCTTAATGCAGTTGAAAAAGCTTTTGAAGAACAGGAAAATTTCCGTGAAGAAGTAAAAAAAGCCGGTGAAGAGGCAATGGAAGAGATGATTAGAAAAGGCGGAACTGGTATTGTTCTTGCTGGTCGTCCATATCATCTTGATCCAGAAATTAACCATGGTATTCCAGAATTAATCAATGGTCTTGGACTTGCTGTCTTTACCGAAGATTCAGTTTCTCATTTAGGTTCAATTGAACGTCCATTACGTGTAACTGATCAGTGGACTTATCACAATCGTCTTTATAGAGCTGCAACTTTTGTTTCTGAAATGTCATCTCTTGAATTAATTCAACTTACGTCTTTTGGTTGTGGGCTTGATGCTGTAACTGCAGATCAGGTAGATGAAATTTTAAAAGCTAAAAACCGAATGTATACTTTAATCAAGATTGATGAAGGTTCAAATCTTGGAGCTGTAAGAATCCGTGTCCGTTCATTAATAGCAGCTGTAAAAGAACGTCGCAGAAATAAACGAAAATATAACAATGTTTCTGCAGCTTATAACAGAGTCGTGTTTACAGAAGAAATGAAGCCTGAATATACAATTCTTGCACCTCAAATGTCTCCAATTCATTTTAGAATTCTGGAAAAAGCATTTAAAGCCCGGGGAATTAATCTGGAAGTTGTAAAAGAAGTTGATTCAAATGCAATTGATACAGGTTTAAAATATGTAAATAATGATGCATGTTATCCTTCTCTTCTGGTTGTTGGTTCGTTTATTGCAGCTTTACAGTCTGGTAAATATGATTTAGATAAAACTGCCATTATTATGAGTCAGACAGGTGGTGGTTGTCGTGCTACAAACTATGTAGGTTTTATTCGTCGTGCATTAAATGATGCCGGTATGCCTCAGGTTCCAGTTATTGCTTTAAGTACTCAGGGATTTGAAACTAATCCAGGTTTTAAACTTAAATTAAAAGATGTTGATACTTTACTTAAAGCATTGCTTATTGGTGATGTTATTATGAGGGTTTTATATAGAACTCGCCCTTATGAACTTGTTCCTGGAAGTGCCAATGAATTATATGAAAAATGGAATGCAAAAATAATAGAAGAACTTTCTGAAGATTTGTCTTTCCGTAAATATCATAAAATCTGTAAAAACTTAATACGTGATTTTGACAATTTACCATTGCGACCTGTAAAAAAGCCAAGAGTTGGTGTAGTAGGGGAAATTCTGGTAAAATTCCATCCGGTAGCAAACAATCAGATTGTTGATACAATCGAAAAAGAAGGGGCTGAATGTGTAATGCCAGATTTAATGGATTTCTTTAATTATACATTTGCAACCGGTATTTTCCGTCATGATGAACTGGCTTTCCCTAAAAAGACAAAACGAAATGCAAAACTTCTTATTGCTGCACTGGAATTTTATAGACGCAAACCTGTTAAATATTTAAAGAAAAGCCGTCGTTTTACTTCACCAGAATCTATCTATAAAATGATGAAAGGTGTTGATGATATTGTTCAACTTGGTAACATTATGGGCGAAGGATGGTTTTTAACAGCAGAGATGGTTGAATTAATTAAAGGTGGAGCTCCAAGTATTGCTTGTGTTCAGCCTTTTGCCTGTCTTCCAAATCATGTTACTGGTAAAGGAATGATAAAAGAATTAAGACGTCGTTTCCCTGATTCAAATATCAGTGCCATTGACTATGATCCAGGAAGCTCTGAAGTTAATCAGTTAAACCGATTAAAATTACTGCTTTCAAATGCTCCTGTAGGAAAACATCCGGATGAAGATTCTCAAGGTTATGTTTTAATGCCTGATGGTTCAAAAGTTAAACCGGAAGTATGTTATGCAGAAGGTGCAGGAAGTCCATCATAAAAAATAATGGGGAGATTTCTATGAAAACTATATTGTCCAAAAAATATATCTTAAGCATTCTTTTATTGTTAATGCTTATTTCTCCTGTATTTGCTGCATATAATAATTATGGAATTCCTGATTCATCTGAATTTCGAAAGACTCTGGTTGAAAAATGGTTTGAAGCTCCTTTAGAGTCTGTCCGCTTAAATACACCTGAAATATTTTCAAATGGTGCAGGCCAAAAGTTTCAGGTAAGTCTTGAAGAAACAGATACAACTTATAATATTCTGGTAGCAGCAGCTACAATTCTTAAAATGAATATTATTACAGAAGCCGGAACTGCTGAAAAAGAACAGGAAATTTTTCTCGGTGATATTCCTGGAAGCTGGGTTTTAATTAAAGATAAAAAAACTGATAAGCCAATAAGAATCCGTTATTATTTTGCCAGTGATAGTGAAGTTTATGTTCAATTTTCTCCAAAAGGAAGAACTGCTTCTGCTGACATGATGATTTATGGTCATTATGCTGCAAAAGGTATTTCTACAGGGGTCCCATTTAATTCTTTTTATACAACATCTTTTGATGATGTAGTAAAACTGACAGAACGGGCTTTGCCATGGAAATATGTAAATGTAAAAAATAATTCCTATGATTTTGTTCTTCAAATGGCTGGAATGATTCAGAAAAGACTTAATTCTATAGTTATCACAGATGATTATATGTTTGATGAAACTGGAATGGTAAAAATTTCTGATGGTAAACCAGTCGCAGTAGAGGATGATGGGAAACTTTATCTTTCATCTGCCGGTTTTATTAAGTGGATTGCAGATGGTCTTGTAGAACCAATTGCGGGTTCAAAAATAAAACGTAAACCATTACTTGAAGAAACTGTTGATTTTAAAAATATTGGTCATCAGGGAACAATCAGTACAAAAAAAGAAATTTCTTTATATTTCAGTTTAAACTGGATACGAAATCTTTCTGCTGCAATTATTTCAGTTCAGACAGAAAAAAATTATCGTTATTTTAATTCTGGAGTTGATGTTACGGTTAATCCTTTTGCATCTTCCATTAATTCTAAGAATACGGTTACATTCATAGAAAATAATGGTTATAATCCAGAAGTATTAAAGCCTTTATTATATGTTCTTGCAGCAACTCAGCCAGGAATAGTTTATTTCGGGGCAATAAGAGAAACTGATAGAACTGCAAAACCTGAATTAAAAGTTTTTAATGAATGTGCTGCATTCTTTCCATATTTTGACACAAATGGAAAATTCCGATGTTTTGTATTTTATAAGGGAAGACAGATAGAATTAAATGATTTCTGTCTGTATTATAAAGATGCTTTTGTGTATTTAACAAAGGTTCGATCAGACGAAAGATTCTTTCCTGATTAATAACGTTTTTCTGGATTATTATGAAAACAAAATTTTTATTACCTGTAATTTTTTTACTTAGTTTTTTCGTTTTTTCACAGGAAGCAACTTCTTCAGAAATTGCATTGTACAGGGAAATTAATACTTATATCAGTAACGGGTATTATCCTGGTGTAATCGAAAAAGTTGAAAAAATGGAAAAGGAATTTCCTGAATCAGTTTTTATAGTTCCATCTCTTCTTTCAAAAAGTGAAGCTTTAATCAGTATGGGACAGTGTGAAGATGCTGAATTGACTCTTGAAAAGGTCCTGCCATCTCTTCATTTTGGAAACGAGAATCTGGATAAATGCTGGTTTCTTTTTGGAGAAAGTCAGTATTTACTGAAAGATTATGATAAAGCATTACGTTCTTTTTATAATTGTTGTGCAATTTCTTTAAAAGCCGAAAAAAAGCGTTATTATAATCCTTCTGTTTTATATTCCGGCCGCATTTATTACATTAATTCTGATTTTGAAAAAGCAATTCCTCTTTTTGAATACGTTGTTTCAAACGGAAAATCTTATTCTTCAGACAATTATATAGAAGCAATTCAAAAGCTTTTTGTTTCTTATAATTCTTCAAAAAATTATAAAAAAACAATTGAACTTTATGAAATGTTAAAACCATCTGATTTCTCAGAAGAAGTTTTTTCATTTATAAATTTCTACGCAGCTGAAGCCTATTCTGAAAATGGAAATTATCTGGAAGGTTACAATCTTTACTGTAGTTTGATTGAAAATAAAAATCAGAATCTTGCGGTTGCTTCTTTAAAAAAGGCTTATGTAATTTCTCATGACCGGCAGCTTAATGTTGATACAAATGAAATTTCAAAACGAATCACCGAAAATGAAGAAAGTTTTTCTCCAATTATTTCAGATTTCTGGTCTCGTCTTGGAATTGATGCCTATAATTCAAAAGATTATAAAAAAGCCAGAGAATGTTTTAATTTTGCCCAAAGATCAAAAACTTCTGATACAGAAATAATCATTCAGATTTACGAAATTGCAATGGAACTGGATGAAGGAATGTCTGTTTCTAATGCAAAACGTTCTTCAGAAATTCTTAAACAGATGGAACCTAAAGTTCTGGAATCTAAAATTGACAAGCTGGCGGATACTTACTATTCAGTTCTTATTACCTGTAGTGCAATTATTGATGATTGGAATACAGTTCAATCTTCTTACGAAAAAATTGTATATCATACTGATGACACATTGTATTACGGTGCTGCTTCTTACTATAAACAAGGTAATTATGCAGAAGCAGAAGGTATTATTAAAAATTGTAAAACTTCAAAAGGAAAAGCTTTATATGCAAATATTTTAGGTCGTCTTGGAAGAAATGAAGAAGCATCAAAAATATATGTTGCTTTAAATGCATCCCAGGAATTATCCAGCAAAGACCGTCTGGAATTTGCCAAAGTTTTATATAATCAGAAAAAATTTGATGCTGCATATAAACATGCTAAAACTGCAAATCAGCCATTATCTTCGTATATCTGCGGATTATGTTCCGTAAGATTAGGAAACTGGTCTGATGCAATGACTTTGCTTGATTCTTATTTAAATAAATATGCAAATAAATACGGCTATACTGATGAAGCTTATTTTTATCGTTCTTTAGCTGAATATAAAAACGGAGATTATGTAAAAGCTTACAAAGATTTTGAATACTTTGGAACTTTATCTTCTCCAAATATTTCTTTTACAAGACGTGCATATTCTTACGCTGCAAAATCTGCTGTAATGCAGGGGGATTTTACAAAAGCAGCTGTTCAGGCAGAAAAATTACGAAAACTCTCTTTTACACAAAAGGATAAGGAAGAAGCTGTTATTTTCTGTGCTGAAATTTATACTGACAGTGGTGATTATGCTAAAGCTATTAGTACTCTTGAACCATATACTCTCGGTCAGTCTGATTTTGCATTAAAAGTTTCTTTCTTGATTTCAGAAATTTATGAAAAAACTGGAAATTATCAAAAAACAGATGAACTTTACGAAAAGATTTTTAAGGATTTTCCTAAATCAAAAGAAGCAGAAGAAGCATTGTATAGACGTGGGGAACTTTATCTTAATAGAAAAGATTATGTTACAGCAGAAAACCGTTTTTCAGAATATATAAATAATTACGGAAGAGGAGCTTTTGCTGATGCTGCATATTATTATTCAGCAGACTGTAATCTTCAGTTAAAACAGTATAATAAATCTGTAATGCTTAATAAAACCTTATTGGCAAGATTCCCATCTAGTTCTTTTACATATGGAGCATTAAAGAATCTTCTTATAGCTTATTATGAAGAAGAAAAGTATGGAGAAGCATTAAATATTGCGAATCAGATTGTAAAACAGTTTCCAGCTCAGGCCGTTTCTGATGGAATTAATAAACGAGAAGTTGAACTTGAAAAAATTGTTGGTGGAACAGACCGTCATATTGTAGAAAAAGTAACTGAATATGAAAAAAATGGTGGTTCATCTACAGAAAAAGGTCGTTCGGCAGGTTCAGAACTGGTTCAGCTTTATGCAGTTTATGGTTCCAGAACAGATGCCTTTAATCTGGCAATGGAATTAATTCCTCTTCAAAAAGGTAAAGGTGAAAATTTTGATAGAGGCGAAAACTGTTATTTTGTCGCTTCATATTACAAAGAAAATAATGATGCAAAATCAGCTGCTCAAATGTACTTAAAGGCTGCTGAATATTATCGTTCCAGTGGAATTGATAAAAATTCTAAGGCGGCCGCTGCTTTATATGCTGCAGTTGATTGTTTTGTTTCAGAAAGCATGGGTGGAGATGCAAGACAAACTGCTGATCTTTTAATAAAACTATATCCTTCAACACGTCAGGCTCAAAGTGTAAAAGGTCTTTTAAACTAAGGGGTTTATTATGAAAAAAATTATAAAGAATATTTTAATTACTGCTTCTTTTACTGCAGCTGCTACCTGTTTTTGGGCAGAAGAATCAAAAATTGAACTTCCTGATTTAACAACTGTAGTAACTTCCGAACAGACTGATATAGAAGAAATTGCAGTTCCTGATTTTGCAGATGTTGTAAATGCTCCTGAAAATTCAGGTCATCTGGTTCTTGAAATGCCAGATGTTGAAGTTCTTGAAAAAAGTGATGTTGTAGTTACTGATAAATCTGCAAATAATAAACAGGTTTATGTAGAAGGTCAGGCTGGGGGTGGTTATCCTGCTTCTTTCTTAGGATCTTTTACAGTTTCAAGAATTACGGGAAATGATCCTTTTAAGGTTGAATTCTATCATTCTTCAGAGAATGGTTATGCGCAAAAAGATTTATCCTCTGGTTATTTTGACAGAGATACAAATATTTCTCTTGATAAGACTTTTTCCTGGAATGCATTTAAACTTGATTTAAACGGTTTTTACGAGAGTAGTGGAGTTGGTTTACAAAGTGCAGAACCAGATATTCTTGCAATAAATCAGAATAAACTTAACGGTTCAGCAGCTTTTAACTGGGAAATAGGAAATGGATTTAATCTTGGAACAAAATTAGGACTTGATTATTATTTCCGTTTTGCTGATCTTGATATTGGTGCTTCTTGTGATAGTTTTATAAAACATGCTTCTGTTTTTGCAATTAATCCTTCAATTTATGGCAACTGGTCAAATGATAGTTTTGCAGCAGAATTATCTGGTTCAGTTTGGATGGATGGTGATTTACAGTCAGCTTTTGATTCTGGTCATCAGTATTCAAACAGAGGATTAATAAATTTAACAGGAAACTGGAATTATAATAAATTAAATGTATATGGAAATGTAGGTTTTGTTTTAGGAGATAATCTTAACTCAAATAAGATCATTGTTCCTTTTGGATTAGGTGTTTCTACTTCTTTCCCTGTATATTATTCAGATAGAAATGTAGTTCTTTTAGCAGAAGCTGGACTTAAATCAGATAGAAATACAAATGGAGAACTGGAAAATTTATATAAATATTCAGCATTAAATGTTCTTCCTTCTGAAACTTCTAACTGGTTTGCAAATCTTAATATTTCGGTTCCTTTAAAAACTGAATTTACAGGAGATTTAGGACTAACTTTCAAAAATACAGCTTTTGAAAATGGTGTATGGGAACCTGTATATAAAGCTTCTGGTTATCAGTCAGGAATTTATACATATCAGCAGAATGAAAAGACTGTTTTTGCTACTGATATAGGTGTTACTTACCGTCATGGAATTTTTGCGGGAACTTTGAAATGGCATGCCAATTGGAAAGATGTTCCTGTTTTAGAAGACAGACATGATTTCTATGTTGATTTATCTTTCCAGGATCCTGATGTAAAATGGGGTGTTAATCTTAATTCTGAAATTACCCTTGATGGTGCAGATAAAATTCCTGTTGTAAATCTTGAAAGTTTTGCAGGTATTACACCTCAGGTTAAACTTGTTTTACAGGCAGAAGATGTTTTAAAATTCTTTGATTCTCAGCCAAGAATCTATGGTGGAAAATATATTACAGACAGTGGAAATTTAAAATTTCTGGTTAAATTCTTATACTAAGGTTTGCGTTGCAAATCATTACAATAAAACACAACATTTGAGGTTATTATGTTACAGACATTAAAATCTGGTGGAATTTTAATTATTCCAATTCTTTTATGCGGAGTTATTGCTACATTTATTATTGTTGAAAGATTGATTTATTATATTAATATCAGTAAAAGAGACAAAAGATTGCTTGCTGAACTTAACGAAAAACTTACTTACAGTCGTTATGAAGAATGTTCAGGTGCTTGTGTTGCTGCTGATACACCAATGGGACAGGTAATTAAAAAGGCTATTGATTGCCGCAATTATAATGAACGGGATTTAAAAGATGTAATTGATGCTGAAATTAATCTTGTAATTCCTCATCTTGAAAAATTCCTAACTACTTTAGGTACAATTGCAAATATTGCTACCATGCTTGGTCTTTTAGGAACTGTAACTGGTAATATTAAGGCTTTTGGTGTATTAAGTGCCGGCGGTTCTATGGGAGATCCTGCTTTACTTGCAGGTGCAATTGCTGAAGCTCTTGTAACAACTGTTGCAGGTCTTTGTGTTTCAATTCCTTCCATGATTTTTAATAATTTCTTTGTTACTAATGTAAATAAACGTATTGCTCAGATAGAAGCTCAGGCAACTTCAATTATTTTGATTTTAACAGGAAAAACTCGCTAAATCGGAGACAAGAATGAAAGTAAGACGACGAAGAAGAGAACCTCAGTCTAGTATTGATATGACTCCAATGCTGGATATTGTTTTCCAGTTGATTTTGTTCTTTTTAGTTTCAACAACATTTGCAATTTTACCTGGAATCAAATTGAATTTGCCAACAAGTCGTACATCAGAAGGAACTTCAAGTCAGGGAATTACAATTACTGCCAGCGTTGATGGAACTTTATTTTTTAATGATAAACAAGTTTCTGAACTGGAACTTGGAAAAGAACTTCATTTTTATGAAACTGGCGAAACTAAAAAAGAAGAATTTCCTGTAACAATTGAAGCAGATGCGGATGTTACTAATGGAACAATTGTTAATCTTTTTGATATTATCCGTGAAAACGGATTTGCAGTAATTAATTTAAGGACTTCTACAGATCAATGATTTCATTACCATTAACAGGAAAAGATAGTATAACATTAAGACTTTCTCAATTAATTGGTTTTATAATCACTTTTTTTATCTGGTTGATTTTAACTCTTTTAGTATTATTTATCAGACCAAAAGAAGAATTAAAAGATGAAGAAGAACATTTTAAAACAGTTCAAATTGTTCTTGCGGACAGACCAGAACGTACTATAGATTGGGATTCACTGGATACAAAACCTGCTGAACTTGCTGATGAAGGATCTTCCGCTGAAAATCCTGTTGTTGAAGAAGTTTCCTCTAATGATCCGGCTCCTGCAGTTGAAACTGTTCCTGTAGTTGAATCTGTACCAGTTGTGGAAAATATTCCACCTGCAGTTACAAAAACAGAACCTGTAATTACTCAGAAAGTTGAAAGAAAAGCAGAACCTGTAAAAACAGTAACTGAGACTCAAAAAACTCAGACAAATCAACCAGTTGTACAGAATATTCCTCAAAATACAACTCCAGTTGTTCCAGAAGCCGTTAAGCCTGAAACAAAACCAACACAGACTACTAAAAAGCCTTTTAGTTGGGATGATTTTGATGATGAGCCTTTAGTACAACAGACTTCTCAAAAAAAAGTCGTTACAGCAAAAAATGAAGTAACTGGATCTGCTGCAACTACAACTAATTCTACTCAGAATACTGCAACCAGTACAAATACAACTAATAAAACAAATACGTCCACATCGTCATCATCAACAACAAATAGTGCACTGGCAAATATTGAAAATGCAAAAGCTGATGGAACTGGAAAAGATACTTCACCACAGACTTCTCCTGCAAAATCTTCAACTGTAACAACAGGAAAAATAAGTTTGAGTTTTACCAGTGGTGGTGCCCGTTTTGCAACAACTTCTCTTTCAATTGAATTATCAGATGCTGCAAAAAAACTGCTTGATCAAACTGTAAAAATACCAATTACAATTACTATTGAACCAGATGGTTCTGTTTTAAGAAGTAATATTATTGTTCCAAGTTCAATGGTTAATTCAGTGGTTAGAACTGAGATTATAAATGCAATTTCAAAATGGCATTTTGATCAGGCTGATGAACAGACAACTGCTAAATTTAATTATAATATTATTGTTCAATAAAGATGAATTTCAGCAGATAATTTAAATGAATTCAATGTAAGAGTCTTGAAATTTAATTTTCTTTTGTATAAAATATAAGAACTTTTCGGACTCACCGGATCTAAGGAGGTGACATTTAGTATGGCAACAATCGTAGTAGACGATTCAGAAAACCTTGAAAAGGCAATCAAACGTTTTAAACGTATGGTTGAAAAAGAAGGTATTATCCGTGAATACAAAAAACGTGAATATTTCGAAAAACCTTCTGCAATTCTTCATCAGAAGAAAACAACTCTTGAACGTAAACTTTTAAACAAAAGACGTAAGTCAGAAAAAAAGGATTACTAGTTCTTGAAAACTAATACAAACTGATAATCAGTCTTCTGATTATCAGTTTTTTTTTACAAAAAATGGAAATTTTAATTGAAAATTAATAATAAAGTACTTGATTAAAGTTTTTATATATAGTATAAATAATACATAACTTACGGACGGTTAGCTCAGCTGGTACGAGCGTCTGGTTTACACCCAGAATGTCGGGAG
>JAKSTJ010000035.1 GCA_024402635.1 Treponema sp.
GCCAACATGGTATCCTCCATAAAAAAAAGTTCGAATCACAAAGCTTAACTAAATAAAGACTACAATCTTTCAGCAGTTTTCATCTTATTCATCTATATATTTATCTATATATAAATATATTATATATCAGTATATTTGTCGAGTAATTTATCTTGATATTTAACATATAGTTTATATCATGAGATAAAAAAATCCCCCGATAATTGTTTTCAACTTTTCGAGGGATTCTATTAAAAATAAATTAATTTTGCTATTTAATTGAACGAACTAAACGAAATCCAAGATTTTGACCTATATTATCTTGTACACGATGATTTCTATAAGACACAGAACATCCGTAAACAAGAGCATTACAGCCACCTCCACGGAAAACTCTTTCTGTTCCAGTTTCTGCACCAACAGGATTTACAAATTCTCCTGCATCAACTATATATATATTTCACAATTCAATTATTTTTTAATTCTTTTTACAAAATATAATCCGTATCCAATTAAAACCAAACCGCACATTATTCCTGCTAAAAGGCCGCACAACCCGCCAAGAGAATGACCATTATCAAGATTTGTAAATCCGTATGGATAATACATTGGCCACAATTCAGAAGAGATTGCACCGCCATTTGCAGTTCTTGCCAACAAAGCCCGGATTATAACAGTTGCCCAGAAAACCAATGGAAGTGCCAATGATATAACCGGAAATGAAATATGATACTTTCCCTTTTCGTCAAAAAGAAACAGATCTGCGACTGTAAAAATTGGAAGAAGGAAATGCTTAAAAATTCCTCCGGCAGTCCAGTAAGAACTTAACCAGATTTTTTCAGGTAAAACAAAAGCTGACATTATAAATGTAGCAATCAGCATTAAATCTGCTGTAAATTTTATATAATGAATCCAGCCAGATTCTTCTTTTTTCTGTAATGTAAAAATTAAACATAAAATTGCGGCAGCTAATCCTGTCCAAACTGACCAGGTGGTAAAGAACAATGCAACAGGTCTTCCATCACCTCCAAATGCAACAATATGATCAGCAAGTGTCAGATAAGTTGCAACTAATGCTATAATAAGCCACAAACTTCTGAAAAAAATTTTAAAATTGTTTCTAGTCATAACAAACTCCATCAACAATAATAATAGAATATAAATATATTATATAGAAAAAAATAAAAAAATCATCCGCGTTTATCGGTGGTTAAATATAAAATCACCCTTGTGGCAGAACAAATTGAATTCTATAAATAAACACAAACATACTATAAATTGACCAGGAAACAATTTATACTAATATATACATTTTTTTATTATTTTCACTTTCATTATTTCGGAGGAATATATGAAACAAAATCGTCTTGCCAGTTTTATTATTCTGGCATTTGGTTACGTAATTGCAACAATAGGTGGCATTCTTATTTATAATCGCCTTCCTTTTGATTATCCGGTTGCACTTCTTTTGGCAGACATTTTTGCAACTATTATTACTTTTATTTTCAGTCTTGTTTTCAATAATGCTTCTGTATACGACCCATACTGGAGTGTTCAGCCAATAGTAATCATGGGATTGTATGCTTATCTTTTTAAGTTAAATACATTAGGTATTTTATTACTGGTTGCAATCTGTTACTGGGGACTTCGCCTTACTGCAAACTGGGCTTATACTTTCAAGAACCTTACATGTCAGGACTGGCGATATACCATGCTTCACGAAAAAACAGGAAAATTCTATCCAATCATTAACTTTATTGGAATTCATATGGTTCCAACACTGGTTGTATACTTCTGTACTTTACCAGCAGTTGTTGCAGTTTATGAAGGGGCACTTTTCAGACCATTATGCATTCCATTTATATGTTTAGCTTTTATTGCTCCAACAATTCAGATGATTGCAGATATTCAAATGCAGAAATTCCGTAAAAAGGGAACCGGCGGTTTTATTCGTACTGGTTTATGGAAACATGCCCGTCATCCAAATTATTTTGGTGAAATCTTAATGTGGTGGGGAATAGGACTAACCTGTGTATGTGCAATGCCAAAAATGTGGTATTTACTTGGTGGTGCATTTGCAAACACTCTTCTCTTCTGCTTCGTAAGTATTCCAATGGCAGAAAAAAGACAATCCAAAAAAGCTGGATTTGAAGATTATAAAAAACAAACCAGAATCTTAATCTAAACAAATCACAACTACATGCCCCGGAACATACTAAAAATCCGGGGATTTTTTTTTAATTTACTCTGTCCCTTTTGTAAGAAAATAATCTTTTACAATTTTCTAACACAAAAATTCAATAAAAAAATAAATCATGGATTACTATATATATAGAAACTTTTACAATGGGATTTGTACTGAATCATCCGGTTTACTCTGTCCCTTTTGTAAGAAAAACTAATTCAACAGGAGAATCCAATGGCAGATTTATCACATAGAAAAGCAAGTGCCAGAATCCAGCTTAACGGAAAAGATGGAAAACCTTTAGCAAATACAACAGTAACTGTAAATCAGATTAATCATGAATTTCTTTTTGGTTGCGGGGCCTTTGAAGCTTTACCTTATACAAATGGAGCAACAGTTCACAATGGCAACGGTTCATTGGTTGGAGATGCAGAAAAAATCGCAGACCGAACAATTATTGAAGACCGAATGAACAAATGGCTTAATCTTTTTAATTACGGAACTTTACCTTTCTATTGGGGCGGTTATGAACCTGAAGAAGGCAAACCTGATACAAACGGTCGTATGGCTGCTGCAAAATTTTTACAGAGTAATGATGTAAAAGTAAAAGGACACCCTCTTTGCTGGCATACAGGTTGTGCAAACTGGCTTATGAATTATGATAACAAAACTATTCTTGAAAAACAGCTCCAGCGCATTCATCGTGATGTAGGAAATTTTAAAGGCGTAATTGATATGTGGGACGTTATTAATGAAGTTGTTATCATGCCAATTTACGATAAATACGACAATGCAATTACCAGAATCTGTAAAGAACTTGGACGTGTTGGATTAGTTAAAGAAGTATTCAAAGCTGCATATGAAACAAATCCAGATGGAACATTCCTTATAAATGATTTTAACATGTCTTCAAACTATGAAATCCTTATTGACGGATGTTTACAGGCTGGAGCTCCAATTAACACAATCGGTCTTCAGTCTCATCAGCATCAGGGAATCTGGGGAAAAGAAAAACAGGAAGAAGTTCTTTCACGATTTGAACATTTTGGTCTTCCAATTCATTTTACAGAAAATACAATTGTTGCAGGACCTTTAGTTGCTCCTGAGATTACAGATTTACAGGATGCTCATTATGATGATGACGCTGCAACTCCAGAACTGGAAGAAATGCAGGCAGATGCATTGGAACAGCAGTACAGAAATCTTTTTGAAAATCATCCATTAGTTACAGCAATTACAAACTGGGATTATGGTGATGGAGCCTGGTTAAATGCACCAAGTGGTTTAATCAGAAAAGACGGTTCTTTAAAACCTTCTTATAACCGCCTGTACAAACTTATTAAAGAAGAATGGCACACAAAACTGCAACTTACAACCGATGCAAATGGTTATATTGATGTAAATGGATTTAAAGGAAAATACGAAATCACCTGTGATCAGGGAAAAGCTGATTTTATACTTTCTAATAAAAATCCATCTGTTTCTGCAAATCTTAAATAACGGGAGTCAGCATGAAGAAAAAATTTTACGCATTATTATTAGGAGCATGTATTATGACAGAAAGCTGTATGTTAGGTTTTGAAGTTCCAAAAGAAGAACGGGAATATAACGGTAAATCTTACCTTCTTACATTCTATGATGATTTTTCTTCAAACAAACTTGATACAAGAAAATGGGCAAAATGTCCTGAATGGGAACGTCAGACTCATCTTCTGAATCATGGATGGTGGAGCAACGAATGTTCTTACGTAAAAGACGGAAACCTTATAATTGAAGGCAAAAAAAAGAACGGAAAACTTTTAAGCGGCGGTGTTCGTACAAAAGGAAAATTTGAACAGGCATTTGGTCTTTATGAAATAAAATTCAAGATTGAAAAAACATCTGGTTTATGGAACGCTTTCTGGCTTATGACTGAAAAAGAACAGATAGTTGGAAACGGTGCTGTTGATGGTGGTGAAATTGATATTTTTGAAGTTTTACCAAATGATACAAATCAGCCTGCAGGAAAACGAACTTATATTAACTCAGCCCTGCATTGGGACGGTTACGGAAAAGATCATAAATCAAAAGGAAGCTCAATTGTAATAGATGATTCTTTCTTTGATGAATGGCACACCATTATTTTTGAATGGACAGAAGATTCTTACAAAGCCTACCTTGATGGAGAAGAATACTGGTCTGTTACTGGAGAAGAGGCCGAAGCCTGGGGAGGAATTGTCACTTCCAAAAACTATATAAAAATTACATCAGAATTTGGAAGATGGGCAGGACCTTTAGATGAATCAGCCCTACCTTCTAAAATGTATATCGATTATATAAAAGCCTATAAACAGGTAAAATAAATTGATTAAAAGCAGTCTGTTTAATTCAGGCTGCTTTTTTTTCTATATATAATTAATTATTTCTGATTATTTTTTCCGTTAAGAAATGGTCTTGCACAATGAACATTAAAGAATTCAATTAATGGACCCATAAAAAAGGCAGTAATAATTGTTCCAATTCCCGCAATGGCAGGAATTCCCACCCAGCTTCCTCCGCCGAGTAAATAAAGTCCACAACCAATAATTACACAAACCAAATCGGTAATAATTCTAATATATTTAAACTTCCACAATTTCCATGTATTTGCCATGATTAAGGCAACTGCATCATAAGTTGAAACTCCTAAATCAGCAGTTATATAAAAAGCAGAACCAAAACAAATTATTACTATACCAACAATCAAACAAATAATTCTTAACCAGATTGCAGGATCTACAATTATTTTTATCAATAAATCATAAGTAAACTGAGTTACATAACCAAGAAGGAATAAATTTATAAATGTTGCAATTCCTATATAATGTCTGTCAAAAATCAATGCAAATAACAAAAGAACTGCATTTGCAATAACATATAAAGTTCCAAAATTAATAGGTACAATAAAATCCAATCCTGCCATAAAAGATTGAAATGGATCTACACCAAAAGCGGCTACCTTAAAAATTGCAACGCTAACGGCACCAGTTAATACGCCAAAAAGAGACATAAAAATTCTTTTTACCAATTGTCTGTTAAACATAATTACCTCACAAGCATTCTGTCATAAATAAAAACAAAAGAATATTATGAAAATATATAAAAACTGTAGATTTAATTTTCCATCAGGTGAACTTTATTTCTCACATCTAGGGGAATTTACTTATATATAAATTTTTCAAAAATTCCTTTCAAATTTTATTAATTATGATGCTTAATATCTCTTGACAATTTCAAAAAGTAAAAATAACATATTAGGTATGGACTTAAGAACAGTATTAACAACAGACACAGTTGACCTTCACTTAAGAGGTACAACTAAAGAAGAAATCGTAGACGAAATGCTGGACGTGCTTTTTAAAGCAGGAAAAGTAACAGATAAAAACGCTGCACGAGAATGTGTATTAGATCGTGAACGCAAGATGTCTACTGGTATGAAACACGGAATCGCTATTCCACACGGAAAAACAGATACAGTTACAGATTTAGTAGCATGCATTGGTATTTCAGACAATCCAGTTGATTTTGATTCATTGGATCAGGAACCATGTCGTATTTTCATTATGACATTGTCACCAGTTAATAAAACTGGTCCACATCTTCAGTTCCTTGCTGAAGTAAGTTTGCTTTTCAAGAGTCCTGAAAAACGTCAGGAAATCCTTAACACACAGGATAAAGCTGAAATTATTCGTATCTTAACAGAATAGTTAATTTTGAAATAACCAGTTATAAACTTGAAAAGAAACGGTGGTATCATATATTGAATCCACCGTTTTATTTTTTAACACATCCATTTGGAGAATAAAATGAAATTAGATCAGATTTTTACTGTAAATCAAAATAAATTAATCAAAATTGAAAATAACTCTGAAGTTGATATCAGCACTTTGGAAAAAATTGAAATTAAATGGTCTACAGTTGAACTTGCAGAAGAATCTTACAATGAAGAATACCTAGCTGCATTAAGAGATAATCTTAAAACTCTTGATGATGGGGGAAAATTCGCAATATTAATTCCTGTTGTTGATAAAGCAATGGAAACTCCTGAACAGATTGAACTTTTTATTAATGCGTTCAATCATACTGCAAGAAGAGTAAAAGATTGTATTTCTGTAGCAGGAATGGAATTACCAGAACAGCTTATAAAAACTGGAACAGAAAATATTCAGCTTTTTATAGAAACACTGGCAAAAAAACATGCTCAATACGTATACTTTACAAAAGATGAAAATCTTAATGATAATTCAATTGTAAAGTATTAAATCGTAACAAATGCAACATTTTCAAAACTTTGCATATAAAATCATATTTTTCTAATAAAATATTGTTTTTTCTTATATATGTTATTGTGTTATTTTTTTATTTGTGGCATTATCTAGGTGGTTGCAATGAGTGAATTGGGAGAAGAGATGGGAACTCAAAACCAGACAAGACATTATAAATTCAGTATTTTTTCCTGTTTTTTATTAAGCCTTCTGGTTGCCGGACTTTCTCTTTTAATCTACTTTTTTGTTCCAGAAGAAACAGAACCTGAAAAAACAATGGAACCTGTTGATCTGGCTCTTGTAATTCAAGATGAACCGGAAGAAGAAACTTTTGATGATATTGATCAGTTTAATTATGATGACTTTCTAACAGAGGTTTCTTTTGAAGCTTTTAATAAATCTTCTGACAAGGGATTGATTCTTTACAGACAGTCTATGTCAAAAGCTGCTGTGGAACGTTTTTACACAAGCATTACTGGTAACAAAGAAATCACCAGGGCAATTTTATTGGAAGCTGAAAAAAATAGTATTCCACTTTCCTTAGCCTTTGCATTGGCATATACAGAAAGTAGATATAAGGTTCGGGCTGTAAATCATAATACAAATGGAACAATCGACAGAGGTTTGTTTCAGTTGAATAGCAGTTCCTTTCCATCACTTACAGAAGAAGATTTTTTTGATCCTTATGTAAGTGCAAAATATGGTATGTCCCACCTTAAGCATGATCTTAAAATGGCGGGTAACAATGAAGTTTCAGCACTGGCAATGTACAACGCTGGAGCCGGAAGTGTCAGATCAAACCGGACTCCTCAAACCACACTGAACTACATTGGAAAAATAATTTCATACCAGAAGAAATTAGATGATATGTTTTATGAAGATGTAGTTTCCTTTTACGAAACACAAATTGTGCCGGGAATTACACCTGCTTTTACAGAAAAATCTTCTGATTTCTAAATTAAATAGCCTCCTAATTTTACAGAGCCGGTTTTTTTTAGTTTTATCCGGCTCTGTTTTTTTTAACTTACATTTATATTTTATTGTTATATTATTAACAATAAACTTGATTTTTCTCATTTTTTAAACTAAATTCACCAAATATAAGAGGTTTTCCTCCTGTGTTAAATTGAAAATAAAACTGGGATTATCTATACTATGCAAACAATAGTTAAATTACCATTGGCTACAAAAAAACGACTGATTCAATTGCTCCAGATTTTACGGGCATGGCAGTCGGAAAAAATCACATCACTGGATATAAGTAATTCTACAGGATGGAAAGATACTTTAATCCGTCACGATTTATGGCTCATTGGTTTTAACAAAGGTGTAAAAAACGGTTATTTCAAAAATCAAATGATTTCTTTTATAGAAAAATCTTTGGGTATTGAAAGTAAACCGGAATTTACAAATCATCTGGAAAACAATCATCTTGCTAAAAACTGCTGCATTGTTGGACTTGGAAGATTAGGAGAAGCTTTACTGGATGATTCTATGCTTGAAAAAAGTCCTTTTGAAATAAAGGCAGGCTTTGATTCAAACTTAAACCGTGTTGAAATTTTGCGATCAAGATTTCCGCTCTACCCTGCTACTGAAATTCAGTACACAGTAAAAAGCGAAAAAATTGATTACGCAATTCTTACGGTACCCGACAAAGATGCCCAGTTAATGACAGACAGACTTGTAAAAGCAGGTATAAAAGGAATTGTAAATATGACTGGTGTTATATTAAAGGTTCCTCAAAACGTTAAAGTTGAAAACATTTCAATTCTAAATGCATTAAATATGGTTATTTAATAGGAGAAAATAAATATGTCTAGAGTGTACAACTTTTCAGCTGGCCCTTCATGTTTGCCAGAAGAAGTATTGCAGGCTTGTGCTGCAGAAATGATGGATTACAATGGAACTGGTCAGTCAGTTATGGAAATGAGCCACCGTTCAAAGGCTTATGAACCAATCATTCAGGATGCTGAAGCAATGGTTCGCAAATTGATGAATGTTCCAGATAACTACAAAGTATTGTTCGTACAGGGTGGTGGTTCAACTCAGTTCGCTATGGTTGCACAGAACCTTGGTATTAAAAATAAAAAAGCTGCTTACATCGAAACTGGTGTTTGGGCTAAAAAAGCTGCTGCAGAAGCTAAAAAACTTGGTGTTGCAGTTGATGTAATTGCTTCATCAAAAGATAAGAACTACTCTTACATCCCAAAAGTTGAAAAAGTTGAAGGCGACTACGACTATGTTTACATCTGTTTCAACAACACAATCATGGGAACTCACTATGAATACATTCCAGAAACAGGAAACATTCCATTGGTAGCAGATATTTCTTCTTGTGTACTTTCTGAACCAATTGATGTTTCTAAATTCGGACTTTTGTTCGCTGGTGCCCAGAAAAACCTGGCTCCTGCTGGTGTTACATTGGTAATTGTTCGCGAAGATTTGATTCCAGAAGTTGAAAACTGTCTTCCAGGTACACCAACAATGCTCGCATACAAAACACACGCTGATAACGATTCTATGTACAATACTCCTCCATGTTACACAATCTACGTACTTGGAAAAGTTCTTCACTGGATTGAAGCTAACGGTGGTGCTGAAGGAATGCTTAAACGCAACAAGGAAAAGGCTGATTACCTTTACAACTTCCTTGATTCAAGCGATTTCTACCGTGCAACAACAGAAGTTGGAAGCCGCTCTTTAATGAACGTTCCATTCTTAACAAAATACTCAGTTGCAGGCGCTACAGACGAAGCTGTTCTTGCAAAAGAAAAAGAAATCAACGACAAATTCTGTAAAGAAGCTGCTGCTGCAGGTTTTGTAAACCTTAAAGGTCACCGCTTAGTAGGTGGTATGCGCGCTTCTATCTACAATGCAATGTCTATTGAAGGCGTAAAGGCTTTGGTAGAATTCATGAAGAAATTCGCTGAAGAAAATAAATAAACGAAGGTCTTTGAGACCTTCATAAATTAGTCTTTTCTACTTGTTATTCTTACGGGTTTTTAGGGCAGAGCCCTAAATCGTGCTGGGGGAAGTTGGGGTTTTAGGGGAAGAAAACCCCCGCTTCGAAGTAGAGGGGGTGTCTTCCCCTAATAATATGGGGGTTCCTAAGGGGACCTCCCCTTAGAGGTATATCATGTATAAAATTCAAACATTAAATAAAATCGCTGCTTGTGGTCTTAATCAGTTGGACCGCGATAATTATGAAATCGCTTCTGAAATCAACAATCCTGATGCAATCTTAGTTCGTTCTGCAGATATGCACGAAATGGCTCTTTCTGACAATGTAAAAGCTGTTGCTCGTGCAGGTGCTGGTACAAACAATATTCCAATTCCTGAACTTACAGAAAAAGGTGTTGTTGTTTTCAATACTCCAGGTGCAAATGCTAACGCTGTAAAAGAATTGGTTATTCTTGCACTTCTTCTTTCAAGCCGTCCTGCTTTAGATGCTAACAAATGGGCAAATGGTCTTGCTGGCAAAGGAGACGAAATCCCTGATTTAGCAGAAAAAGGTAAATCACAGTTTGTTGGTCCAGAATTAAAAGGTAAAACTCTTGGTGTAATCGGTCTTGGTGCTATTGGTGCTATGGTTGCTAACCTTGCTCTTAAATTTGGTATGAACGTAATTGGTTACGATCCATTCCTTTCTGTAAAAGCAGCTCTTGAATTGGACCACAATGTAAAAATTTCAGAAACATTGGATCCACTTTACGCAAAAGCAGACTACATCACAATTCATGTTCCACAGACAAATGATACTAAAGGCATGATTAATGCTACTTCTATCAAAACAATGAAAGACGGTGTTCGCATCATTAACATTGCCCGTGGTGGACTTGTAAACAATGCTGATATTTTAGCTGCTCTTGAAAGCGGAAAAGTAAAATGCTTAGTTACAGACTTTGCAGCAGAAGAACTTTTGAATAAACCAAATGTAATCGTAATGCCACACCTTGGCGCTTCTACTCCAGAAGCAGAAGACAACTGTGCTGTTATGGCCGCTGCTCAGCTTAAAGACTTCCTTGAAAAAGGAAACATTGTAAACTCTGTAAACTTCCCAAAAACAGTTACAGACAACCCAATTCCTGCTGGCGGAACTCGTCTTTGTATCAGCCACAAAAATATTCCTGATACAATTTCTAAGTTTACAACAATTCTTGGTGAAGCAAAATTGAACATTTCTTCTTTCATCAATCAGGCTCGTGGCGATGTTGCTTATAATATTATTGATGTAGATGGAAAAGTTACAGAAGATATTATTGCAAAACTTGCAGCTTGTGATACAGTAAACAGAGTTAGACCTATCTATAACTAATTATAAATCTGTATATCATTTAAAACATAAAAGAGGTTGTTTTTAATAACAGCCTCTTTTTTTTTCTAAAACTTAATTGTTCCTATAACAGTTTCGTCATTTGAAGAATCATTTTGAACAACCGTTACATCTTTAGAAGAAGCAACAGTTTTTGTTTTCTTTGCTTCCTTTTGTTTTTTCACTTTATCCTTTTTATTTTTATCTTTTATGCCAAAACTTTTTGAAGAAACAACTACTTCACTACGTTTCTTTTTTGACTGTTTTGGAGATGCAAGAAAAGCAAATAAACTTCCACATAAACCACCGGCAATTGTAATAAGAATTCCAGCATATCCATTTGGATTGGTCTGAACAAAAGAACGGAATACAAACAAAAGAATTACAGCTATTGATGTTGCCGAAACTGTCTTTTTAGAAAAAAACATTAAGGCATATAAAATTATAAGCATAAAAACAGGAGAACCTGCACCATAAGTAGAATTAGTGCAGAAACAGGCCGTCAAAACTCCTGAAAAAAGAGCTGAAACAAAAATCATAATTCCAATAATTACAGAACCATATCTTTCTTCCATTTGAGGTCCCAGTAATAAAACAAAAATCAAATCTGACAAAAGAACAGTTTTATCTGTAAATCCCAAAATATGAAAGAACAATCTGAAATATGAAAGAGGATCCTTAAAAGAAAAAGCCAATGCTCCTTTAGCATTAGTTGGAGACATAAAAATTGAAGTTTCCATTTTATCCTTAAAAACAGTGATATATAAAACAAAAATTATCACAGCCAGAATTGAATAAGTTAATGTAACAGGTGCATCATAGGCAAATTTAAGATTCAGTTTTTTTCTACTCATATTTTTATTATACAATTAAATTTTAAAATCTTACAATTGAATTATTGCCTAAACAATTTTATAATTTAAAAGATTTATTGTTTAATAAATCAAAGGAGTATTAATTCTTCTTTATTGATTTATTTCGGGAGTAAAAAAATGAATTTGATTTATGGAATCAAAGACAAACCTGGATTTGGTAAAACTGTATTGTTTGCTATTCAGCAGCTTCTTGCAATTATGGCAGCAACAATTGCGGTACCAGCAATCGTAGGACATGGACTTTCAGCTTCTGCAGCTCTTTTTGGTGCAGGTGTAGGAACATTTATTTACCTTTTATTTACAAAGAGTAAGAGCCCTGTATTCTTGGGAAGTTCATTTGCATTCATTGGTTCAATGTCTAGTGCATTTGCAGGAGCAGCTTCTCTTGCAATAGGATACTGGGGTTTAATTATTGGTGCTGTTATGGCAGGACTTGTATATGTAATCCTTGCTGTAATCGTAAAATTCTGTGGTGTAAAATGGATTGATTATCTTATGCCTCCAGTAATTATTGGTCCAACAGTTGCTATTATCGGTCTTTCTCTTTCAGGTAATGCAATTGGTGATTTAATGACTTCAAGTGCTAGTGAAGGAAGCGTATATGTTGCTCTTATCTGTGGTCTTGTAACCCTTGGTGTAACAATGTTCGTTTCTACATATTCTAAAAAAATCGGTCGTCTTATTCCTTTTATTATTGGTATTCTTGCTGGATATATTTTAGCTTCTGTATTTGCTTTAATTGGTACATTAACTAAAAATCCTTCTTTAATCGTAATTAATTATTCAGCATTACAATCATTGAATTTCAAATCATTAAGCGGATATATTTCTCTTCCAAAATTCACATTCATGCTTGGAGGAGTTGAAGGACTTAAAGGAATTACAGGATCTTACATCCTTACTCTTTTTGCAGCATATGTTCCAGTTGCATTTGTAGTATTTGCAGAACATCTTGCAGATCACAAAAACCTTTCTGCTATTATTGGACATGATCTTCTTAAAGAACCAGGTCTTACAAGAACACTTCTTGGTGACGGTGTAGGTACTATGGTTTCTACAGCATTTGGTGGATGTCCAAATACAACATATGGTGAATCTATTGGTTGTGTTGCTATTACACGTAATGCTTCAACAATTACAATCTGGTTCTGTGCAGTTTTGTGTGTACTCTTCTCTCTTATTTCTCCTTTTGTTGCTTTCCTTGAAACAATTCCTAACTGTGTAATGGGTGGCGTTTGTATTGCCCTTTACGGATTCATTGCAGTATCAGGATTCAAAATGTTCCAGAAAGTTGATCTCAACAAAAACCGCAATCTTTTTGTTGCATCAGTTATTTTTATTACAGGTGTAGGTGGAATGGTTGTTAGATTCGGAAAAGTTGAAATCAGAACTGTAGCTTGTGCATTAATTCTTGGTATCTTAACAAACCTTATGTTAAGCAAAGAAAAATCAGAAGACTAATTAAACTTTCTTGTAAAAAAAATGGCAGTTAATGTTTTAATTCATTAACTGCCATTTTTTTTAGTAACTTATAGTTTTTTATTAAAGCTTAAATTTGTTAACTTCACCAGCAACCTTTTCAAAGCTTAATTTATTCTCTTCACTAAACTCTTTTACTTCTTCAACAGATTTTGATACAGCTTCAGTTCCTGTCATCATTTCATCCATTGCTTCATTAATATCAGTTGTAACCTGAGAAAGAATATCCATTTCAATACCAATCTGATTTCCACCTTCAAGAAGTTCATCAGAATTAGCTTTTACAATTTCAGAAGAAGTTTTAATTTCACTAATAGACTGAAGAACCTGAACACTACCTGCATTCTGTTCTTCCATTGCATTTTTAATTACAGTTTCCTGATTTCTAACTGTATTTGTCAAATCAAAGATAACATCAAACTGATTTTTAACTTCGCCAGTATTCTGCGCAACACTATTAATTGCATTCTGTAATTCTTTAAGCTGAGTTGTAATTGTTTTACCCTGAGAATTTGACTGTTCAGCAAGAGAACGGATTTCATCAGCAACAACGGCAAATCCTTTTCCAGATTCACCGGCATGTGCAGCTTCAATTGCAGCATTCATAGCAAGAAGGTTTGTCTGTGAAGCAATATTCTGAATAACAGATGATGCTTCAAGAAGACCTGCAGATTTTTCAATAATTGTTTTTGAAAGTTCTGTAGATTCTGCAATTTTTACACGACCTTTTTCAGCTTCATCACCGAGTTCATTTACTGCAACAGAGTTTTTATCAAGAATTTCAGCAACAGAACGAATATTAGCAACCATCTGTTCAACGGCAGAAGATGAATTAGAAACACCATTTACCTGAGTTTCAACACTTGTATTCAAATCGCTAATATGATTAAGCATATTATTGATTGTTGCCTGTGATTCTGTAACAGAAGCTGCCTGATTTGAAATGCGGGCTTTAATACCATCAATTGTAGCAACAATCTGTTCCATTGCAGCAGAAGTATCACCCATTTTATTAGTAAGCTGATCTGATGATTCTAAAGTCTGATCTGTACTTGTTTTAATGGCATTTAACAAAGTTTTTGTTCCATTATAGAATGAGTTTAGGTCATTAATTAAAAGACCAAATTCATCACGACTCTGAACTTTCATTGTGTTAATTGTATAATCTCTGGCAACCAATCCATCTGTAAAATTAGAAATTACCTTTAATCGTTTAGCTGTACCACCCATCTGTTTTGATGAACAATAAACTGTAAATGCAATTCCAAGAAGACCAAGAGGAAGCTGGAACTGTAAAAGCAATTGAACTGGAGTATGACCTACAAGAGCTGTTGATAAAGCAGGAGTTACAATCCAACAGAAAGTACCAGTTGCACTAAAGAATGAAACCAATGCACTTCTCAAAGACAATGACATTGATTTGAAATCTTCTGAGAATGGTAATCTGTGTAATGATGCTTCGAATGTCTGAAGGAATGTAATATAGAATACCAGAGAGAAAATAAATACAGATCCACAGCAACATAACATAAAAGCTGCAAAATCCATAGGCGCATTAGTATAAGCAAATGCTGCTTTAGAAAGAAATGCAGTTACAAAAGCGTTTAATACAGCTGATACAAGTGTAATTGTTGTAAACATCTTTGCACTTTTATTACATTTCTTCATAGATTCTTCACTTCCATCATAGGAACGAATCTTTTTCATAAATACAACATGAATTGTAATTGTATAACTGATAATAAATAACAGTGAAACTATTCCAATTGGAGAACCAAAAGCCTTTATTGCATCAAGCAACTTCATTGAACCTGTATAGCTACAAACAAAAAGAGAACTCAAAATTGGAAAAAAGTAAATCAAATAGTAATATACATGTGTTCTTAGTGGAAATTTCTTGATAATTGTCATATTTTCATCAAGTTTAGACATAAAAACTCCTTTTATCTCACCGAGATTAACTATTATATCATAATATCGGATAATCTACATTTTATTTTAGAATTATTTTATTTTCAATGCAACTTCAAGAACTTCTTCAACTCTTGAAACTGGTATAAACTTTATTCCAGCCTTTACATTCTCAGGAATTTCTTCCAGATCCCGTTCATTTGCTTTTGGAATAATAATTGTTTTAATTTTATTTCGTTTTGCAGCAACAGTTTTTTCTCTTAATCCTCCAATTGGAAGAACTTGTCCTGTTAAACTTAATTCACCTGTCATGGCAAGATTTGGAACAATTTTCTTATTAAGGAACAATGAAACAAAAGTTGTTGCCATTGTAATTCCAGCACTTGGACCATCTTTCGGAGTTGCACCTTCTGGAATATGAAGATGAATAATATTTTCTTCGAACCATTCTGCTTTTTTCTTGTTTCTTTCCAGTACAAATTTTCTAGACCAGTTATAGGCAATCTGACTGGATTCTTTCATTACATCACCCATTTGTCCAGTTAAGATAAGCCCGCCTTTTCCAGAAAAACAAGTTGATTCTATTAAAAGAGTGTCTCCACCCATGCTTGTCCATGCCAGTCCAATTGCAGTTCCTGGCACTTTTGCAGTTTTGATTTCAGATTCATCAAAAACCGGTTTTCCTAAATATTTTTCTAGATTTTCAGAATCAACAGTAATTGTATTTTCTGAATCAATTTCTTCTGCACCAAGTTCAGATTTTTCGATTAATTCAGTTACAATTTTTCTGTTAATTTTATCAAGACATTTTTCGTAATTTCTTACACCTGATTCTCTTGCATACTCTTCGGCAATCGTAAGCAAAGCATTTTTTGTAAACTTTACCTGATTCTTTTTGAGACCATTTTTTTTCAGATTTTTTGGAATCAAATATTTTTTAGCAATTTCCAGTTTTTCCTGATCAACATAACCACTTAACTGAATAATTTCCGCTCTATCTAATAAAGGACCTGGAATTGTATCTAGAGAATTTGCTGTTAAGATAAAGAAAACATTTGAAACATCAAAAGAAATATCAAGATAATTATCTCTAAAAGAAACATTCTGTTCAGGATCCAAAACTTCCAGTAAAGCTGCGGCAGGATCACCATTATGACTTGAACCCATTTTATCAACTTCATCAATCATAAAAACAGGAGCCTTGGATTTTGTAATTTTTAATCCCTGAATAATTTTTCCAGGCATTGCACCAATATAAGTTCTTCTGTGACCTTTTATTTCAGCTTCATCCCGCATACCACCAACACTGAATCTATAGAAAGGTTTGTTCATGGCAGTTGCAATTGATTTTCCAACACTAGTTTTTCCAACTCCTGGAGGTCCTACTAAAATAATAATAGAACCTTTTGTATCTTTCTTCATTTTTCGAACAGCCAGATATTCAACAATGCGTTTTTTTACATCATCAAGACCAAAGTGATCTTTTTCAAGAATTTTCTTTGCATCGGAAAGATTATAATCATCAAAATCAGGATTTGCCCAAGGCAGCTGGCAGATTAATTCAAGAAAATTTCGAGTTCCTATATATTCAGCTGAATTTGGATCCATTAAACTGAATTTAGAAAGTTCACTTTCAACAGTTTCTTTAATTTCACCTTCAAAATGAAATTCTTCTATTTTTTTCTTAAATTTCTGATAATCAGTAGCTTCTCCGTCAAGATTTTCACCTAATTCTTCCTGAATAGTTTTTAATTCTTCTCTAAGGAAATATTCTCTCTGACTCTTTTCAATTCTATCGTTAATTTCAGCCTGAATTTTTTTCTGAACTTTCAGCAATTCCTGTTCTTTTTTTATAAAAACAAGAACCTGTTCCATTCGCTGCCTTACATTTGTTGTTTCAAGAATTTTCTGCTGTTGAACTTTATCAACCTTTAGAATTGATGCAATAAAATCAGCTATTTTTCCAGGATTATCAATATTTACCATATTAAGGCGCATTTCTTCTGAAAAAAGAGGATTATTTTCTGCAACTTCTTTCATTTCGCTGATAAGAGCTCTGGTTAAAGCCTTTACTTCAAAAGTATCAGATTCTTCATCTTCCAGATATTCAACTACTGCAGCCATAGGAGAAATATTATGAAGTACTTTTCTGATTCTAAAACGCTTTATTGTTGAAACAAAAATATTCACTCCACCATCAGGAAGATTCATTTTTTTAATAATTCTTGCAACTGTTCCAACTCTATATAAATCTCCAGTTGTAGGAACTTCATTTTCATCTTTAAGCATTACAATACCAATGTAGCCATCAGTTTCATAAGCCTGCTCAACAACTTTTATATCATCAGAATTATTAATCATTAAAGGTGTAAATATTCCTGGAAAAATTGGCCAGCTTTGTAAAGGAACCAGCATCAATTTGTTAGGCAAAAGCTGATCTGTTGAAATTATTTCACCCTTTGATTTTTTCTTATTTGTTTTATCTTTAGAATTTGAGGATTTTTCATCATCAATAATATTATCTTCAAAAGTAAAAATGTCCTGATTATCGTTATTCTTATTTGTCATATTGATAAATATAATAAAGAATATATAGTAAATCAAATATTTTTTTGACATTCAATATTTAATACATTATTATAGAAGATAAATTTATCGGTTTAATGAGGAAATCATGAATATTAATTTTCCATTTATTTTCCAGGAAGCTGGAATCAGACCTTCAATACAAAGAATTGCTGTTTACAAGTATCTTTATCAAAATCCAGTTCATCCAGATGTAGAAACCGTTTATTCTGATTTAGCCTCCGATTATCCAACTCTTTCAAAAACAACTGTTTATAATACTTTAAAATTGTTTGAAGAAAAAAACATTGTTCAGTCATTAAAAATTGAAGATGATAAATTACGTTTTGATGCAGAAATGAAAAGTCATATTCATTTTAAATGTACTAAATGTGGAAAAATAACTGATATTTTTACTCCAGAAAATTCTCCTGATCCTGTTAAATTATACAGATCTTTTCTTCCAGATGGATTTTCAATGACAAAACAGCAAAGTACAATCTGGGGTTTATGTAAGGATTGCAACTGATATTTAAATTGTATATTTTTTCCTCTATTTATTTGTAATTTCTATGTAACTTTATATTAAAAAAACTGGTTTAAAAAAAATAGTTTATTTTAAGGCTTTTTATGCCGATAATATAATATAGAAAAGTGTTTACTATGCAAAAAAAATATAAGAGGGGAAACATGAAGAAATTCTTAAAACTCGTTTCAATTTTTTTACTCACAATAGCAATTACAGGATGTGAAACTACAAAACCAGAAGATCAGGAAAAAGAACTCACTCCTCAGGAAATGATTAAAAAAGGAAAAATTGACGAAGCTAAAAGCAAGTTCCAGATTACAACAGATATTAACGCTTTAGATGAAGATGGAAATTCTGTACTTCATCTTGCTGCTTTGATTGATGATGCAGATCTCGTAGAATTTTTCATTTTCAAAGGTGCAGATCCTGAATTAAAAAATAAAGCTGGAGATACTCCACTTCATGTGGCAATTAAAAATAATTCTCTGAGAGCTGCAAAAATTCTTGCCGCAACAGGTTCTACATTATTTACAAAAGATGGAGAAAATGTAACTGCTTTAGATGCAGGTTTGGAAAAAGGCGAAGAATTCTATAATATTTTTATAACTCCAGAAACTGGAACAATTAAAGATCCAGAAGGCAAAACAATCGTTCATTATTTTGTTGAATCAAAAAACCGGGATGCAGTTTTAACATGTATCAACAAAGGTCTTCCAATTTCTATTAAAGACAACAAAGGTCTTACACCTCTTGATTTAGCTTTCAATTATATAAACGATTATGAATCAGTACAGATTGCAGCTGACTTAATTCAGGGTGGAGCAGATGAAATTACAACTGATTTTGCATATTTTCAGAATGCAGTTTCAAATAGGAATCTTAGTGAAAGATATGCTGATGGACAGACTCCTTTACATTTAAGTTCAATTCATGGTCACAAGGCAATTGCAGAATATCTTTTAAAGAATAATGCCAGCAGTTCAGCTCAGGACAGTCAGGGTTCTACACCACTTCACGAAGCTGTAAGATATGGAAATCTTGAAATTGCCGCTCTTCTTCTTGAAAACGGTGCAAATGTAAACGCAAAAGATAATATTGGAAAAACTCCAATTATGATTTTGCCACCTCAGGATAAAGTTGAAAAAACATATAAACTTCTTATTGAAAACAAAGCAGATTTAACACAGAAAGATATGTATGGAGATACAATTCTTCATACAGCAGCAATGTTAAAACTTAACTCAGAATTAATTACTCTGCTTACAAAAAATGGAGCAGATATTAATGCAAGAAACAAAGAAGGCGTAACACCATTACACATTGCAATTCAACAGCAGGATGCAAAAACAATCAAATTATTAACAACAAATGGTGCAAATATTCATTCAATGAATAAAAATAAACAAACTCCACTTACTCTTGCTTTAAATTCTGAAAATGAAATATTCGAAGCAACAATCAATTCTTCAAATATCATGTCTCAGGATTCTGATGGAAATACACCACTTCATATTGCAATTCTTAATGATGCCGGATTACCAAAAATCAAATATATTATCAGTCTTACTGAAGATGTAAATATCCGTAACAGCGAAGGAAACAATTCATTATTCCTTGCAATTCTTAAGAACCGTCAGAAAGTTGGTGAAATGCTTCTTGCTAAAAATGCAGATATTTTTGCCACAAACACAAATAATAATTCGCCATTAAAAGTTGCTTTAAGACACGGTGGAACAGTACAGGATTGGCTCATTACTTCCAGAACAATCCGTTCAACAGATGGAAGCGGAAATACAGTTCTTCATTATGCAGCAGAATGGGAATTTGCAGATGCAATTGACTTCTTAATCATTAAAGGTGCAGATATCCATGCAAAAAATGCAAACGGAGAAACATGTCTCTTTAGTGCTGTAAAAACAAACAATCCAGAAATAATTCAGTCTGTAATCAGTGGTGGTGCATCTATTAAAGATAGAGATAATATGGGAAATACTGCACTTCATACAGCTGTACGTTATGATGCTCTTGATTCAATGAAAAAAGTAATTGATTTAGGTGTAAATATTAATACACAGAATACTTCTGGAAAATCTTGTCTTTCTGAAGCAGTTTTATCTGGAAAATATGATATTGCAAAATTCCTTCTTGAAAATGGAGCCGATGCAAACAGTTGTGATAAAAACGGTGTTACAATCCTTATGGACACTGTAAAAGGTTCTAATAATCAGGTTGTAAAATTGCTTTTAGAAAATAATGCAAATCCTAACTTAATGGATAATAATGGTAGAAATGCATTCCATGAAGCAGCAACTTTAGGTGATACTGAAATTATTTCATTAATCAGAAATGCAGGAGTTAATCCTCTTTCAAGAGATCGTCAGGGAAACACACCTTTCTCAATTTCTATGAACAAAGATATTGAAATTGTAAAAGCTGTTTTAGGAAATAATCCTAACCTTACAGATACAGATGGAAATACTCCAGTTCATATTACAGTTAAGAACAATGGTTCTGACACACTCCTTGTTGAATTATTAAATCAAGGATATCCAGTTGATACTCGTAATTCTGACGGATACACACCAGTTACATATGCAATTTCAAATGACAGAGATACAACTGCACGAATCCTTTTGGAAAGAGGCGCAAATCCTTTCCAGACAATTGATAAAAAAGGAACAAATGCAGTAACAATTGCTCTTAAAAATAACAACAAACAGATTATTTCTGACATTGTAAAATATGCATATTCAATGACTGATACACAAGGCAATACAATTTTACATTATGCAGCACAATCTTCTTCCGCAGAAACAGTTAAAACTTTGCTTTCTTACGGAATTGATACTAATGTAAAGAATATTGCAGGTGATACACCATATGCAATTGCAGTCAGATGGAAGAGAACAGATGTTGCTAAACTTTTAGCAGATTCTGAAAAATAAGGTTTTATATGGAAACAGTTACACTAGAATCTTTACAAGAAGGACTTACATTCACAGGTGATTTATTATTAGATTCCACATTCCTCTTATTGCCACAAACGGCACATGTATCAAAAGAATTAATTGATGCATTAAAAGAATGGGAATTTGATTCGGTTTTATGTGAAGGAAATCTAAGCCTTGGTGGAGATATTGGTGTATCAACAAATGTTACAAATCCAGATGAAAATGAAGTGCTTTCTACCAGCGCCAGTGATAATATTAAAATTGGCGAATCCGTTAGAAAAGCACTTGCAGTTTCAAAAACAAATCTTATAGATAATAGTGATGAAACCCGCCTTAATATGGTTCAGAAAGTATATGATGAATATATGAATTATATTGAACAGGTTTTTACTCACTACACAACACACAAACAGATTAATCAGGATGAACTTGCAGATACTGTAAAAGAATTATGCGTCTTTACTAAAGAAAATCGTCGTTTTATCTTAAGGGTAAATCCTTCAGACGAAACCAGTGATAAAAACTTTTTAGTAAGACATTCAATGCGTACAACAGTTTTAGCAATTGTAATCGCTTTACAGCTTCGAATGCCTCTTTCAAAAATGATTGATCTTGGGGTTACATGTATCATTCATGAAATAGGTATGTTAAGATTACCACCTCAGATTTACATGTCTACAAAAAAGCTCACACCTGGTGAAAAAGCACAGATTGCAAAACATCCAATTCTCGGATATACAATTGCTAAAGACTTAAACTTCCCTTCCATTGTTCAATTAGGAATTCTTGAACATCATGAAAAAGAAAATGGAACTGGATATCCAAGAAGATTAAACAATGACAAAATTTCTATGAACGCTAAAATTATTTCCGTAGCCTGTTCATATGAAGCAATTACATCACCACGAAGCTATAAAGATGAACATTCTCAATTTGAAGCAATCATCGAACTTTTGCGTAATGAAAATAAACCATATGATGATCAGGTAATCAGAGCATTACTTATGTCAGTTTCACTCTACCCTATTGGTTCATACGTTTATCTTTCTGATAGAAAAGTTGGACAGGTAATAGATACAAATCCTGAAAATCCAAAATGTCCTGTTGTTCAGTATTTAACAGAATATGAAAAAGATGGTTCACGTAAAGTTTTACAGACAGCAGGTTCAGAAATTAAGATTTTAAGAATTCTTACTAAACAGGAACAGGAAGATATTATTACTCTGGTAAAAGAAAAATATTCTTTATTAGAAAAAGCTCAATCTGAACAGAAAATTCAAAATAATTCAGAAAATAATTCTCAAGAACAAACTGAAGTTCCAGAACAGGAAAATGTTCAACAAGTCCCAGATACAACTTTTGCTATTCAGAAAAATGAACAACCTGCACCTGAAGAAAAAAATGAAACTGAACCAGAAAAAATAATTCCGTCTGAACCAAAAATTGATAAAGACGGAATGGAAGAAATAGATATAAGTATTTTCAGCTAAATCTTTAGTTAAAGAACAATCGGGCTCTTTCTACATCAGCCTTAAATTGTTCATCAATTACAGGTGGATGATCATTAAAATATAAAATCTGATTCATTTCATCCTGTGATTGCACACCCCAGATTGGAACAACACTTTCATATTGTTTTAAAAATCCCAGAGCAAGAGGAATATTTTCAACTACTCCACCACCAAGAGGCTGCATTGCAATAAATCCAACATCATAATCTTCACACAACTTTACAAGGTCGGAAACTTCTTCAGGACAAATCATATTAAATGGAAATTGAATTGTTTCATATAAGCCAGATTTAACAGCTTTTTGAGCAGTTTCGTAATTTACAGTTACAATTCCAATATGTTTTGCTTTACCACTATTTTTAAGATCCAGTAAAGTATTGTAAATTCCATCACTACCATCAGGTTCAGGAAGAAAATCCTCTGTTTCATATTGATATAAATCAACATAATCACAATGTAAAGTCATAAGACTGGATTCAATATTTTCAACAACTTCTTTTGACGTTTTACAATTAGTTGTAGTAGCAATAAAAACATTATTTCTAATGTCATATAAAGCATCACCTAAAAGTTTTTCGCTTTCAGGCATAGAACTAGAAGTGTCATAAAAATTAATTCCAGATTCATATGCTTTACGAATAATCAAAGCTGTATCTTCACTCTGATTATCCTCTGAAAGTCTCATAGCACCAAAAGCAATTCGAGAAACTAATAAATCTGTTTTACCTAAACGAATATATTCCACTTTTAAAATTCGAAATTCGGAATACAAAATGATGAATTAATCAAACATTCCTTTCCAAATCACTACTTCTCCTGACAGATTAAAGTAATTAATTTTCTAAAATAAAACGCGGAATAAAGAATCGAATTTAATTTCGAATTCCTGATTCCGCATTCCTAATTAAAAATTATCTTACAACTGGTTTGTAGTTTTTAATTGCTTTCTGAATGAATGGTACTAAATCATCCAAAGCAACTCGTTCCTGTTCCATTGAATCACGGAAACGAACAGTTACAGTTCCAAATAAATCATTCTTAGAACCATCATCTTTTGTTTCCTGAATTGTATCATAGTCAACAGTTACACAGAATGGAGTACCAACTTCATCCTGACGGCGATAACGTTTACCAACTGTACCAGAAGTATCATAATCAGTCTGGAAATCTTCTTTAAGAAGATGCTGAATTTCTTTTGCTTTTTCTGCAAGACCATCTTTCTTCATTAATGGAAGAACTGCAACTGTAATAGGTGCAAGACGTGGATCAAGGTGAAGAACTGTTCTGTAGTCTTCTTTTCCTTCTTCTGTAGAAACATTCTGTTCTTCGTATGCTTCACAAAGGAACATTAAGAAGTTACGGTTTAAGCCGGCAGATGTTTCAACAACATAAGGAACATATTTTTTGTTTCCATCTTCCTGGTCAATATAAGACATATCTTTCTTAGAATACTGCTGATGCTGAGAAAGATCGAAGTCTGTTCTTGAGTGAATACCTTCAATTTCTTCAAAACCAATAGGGAAATTGTAAGTAATATCATAAGCATCTTTAGCATAGTGAGCCAATTTATCATGATGATGCCATTTAAGCTGTTTTTCAGGAATACCGTATTTTAAGTAGAACTGCCAGCGGTCATCACGCCATCTCTGGAAAGTTTCATCTTCTGTACCTGGTTTACAGAAATATTCCATTTCCATCTGTTCAAATTCAGCAGTACGGAAAATGAAGTTTTTGAAGATGATTTCGTTACGGAAAGATTTACCAACCTGAGCAACACCAAAAGGTACTTTCATACGGTTAGACTGAACAATATTTTTGAAGTCTGTAAAAATACCCTGACATGTTTCAGGACGAAGATAAATAAGATGAGATTCATCAGCAATTGGTCCCTGATATGTTTTGAACATAAGGTTGAATTCACGAACTGCTGTATATTTTCTTTCTTTACTTCCACAAACAGGACAGTTAATATTTTCTTTAATAAAAGATTCCATTTCTTCATGAGACATTGTATCAACAGGTTTTCCAGGATTTTTATCTGGATTAGCTGCAACAAAATCTTCAATCATTTTATCTGCACGATGACGAGCCTGACATTCAAGACAGTCAATCATTGGATCAGAGAAGTGATCAGCGTGACCAGAAGCTTTCCATGTTGTGTGATGCTGGAAAATTGCAGAATCAAGACCAACTACATCATCATGAAGCTGAGTCATGTAATGCCACCATTCGTTCTGAATATTTCTCTTAAATTCTACTCCTAAAGGACCATAGTCCCAGGCACCTGCCTGTCCACCATAGATTTCTGAAGCCTGATAAACGAATCCTCTTCTCTTACAAAGAGAAATGATTTTGTCCAATGTACACGCATGTGTATCGTTTGTATTTGCCATTTTTTACTCCTATGTTACGACCCCGGCGTGGGCCGTTTTAGATATTAAAGCTGCAGATAATTCTGAGCCGATTTTTTTAGTATAGCACAAATCACAGTTTGTTTCAAACCAGAAGAAAATCTTACATTTGGGACAGAGTAAATTGAGACATAGAATAAAGATGAACTTTTATAAAAACTAAAAACTTTTATACCGTTCTCCAGGATTTTCTTCAAAAAAACGAGCCAGTCTATTTCTTAAATCATCATTATCACTGGCATTAATAAACATAGTCTGAGCGTAATGAGAAAAAAGAAACGTGTTGCCATAATATGTAAAATATCTCTGTAATCTGGTTTTCCAGAATTCCTTTGGCTGATATTTTTCTACATCACTAATAAAATCCAAGGCAAGTTGAAACATATCAATATTTTTTAAAGAAGAAAAATCACCAGTTTTAAGAAAATCTCTTTTTAACTGAGCAAAAATCCATGGTTTTTCAACAGCAGCTCTAGAAATCATAATTCCATTAACATCAGGAGCTTTACTGAATGCATATTCTGCCGAAGAAACATCTTTTACATTTCCATTTAAAATAACAGGAATATTATTTTTCTTATAACGTAAAGCAATATCCTGACAATAATGATATCTGGCAGGACGAGCAAGTTTTTCTTTTTTAGTTCTAGGATGAAGAGTAAGCATTTCAACCCCCTCTTCAATCAACATATCACAGAAAGAAAAAAAACTTTCATCCGTAAAATTATCATCTCCTAATCTAAGCTTTACACTAAATCTTTTTTTTTCAGCAGATGAATTGTTATAATTTTGTATAACTGAATTTGTTTCTTTAATTAATTGACGGGTTTCTTCAATAGGTTTTAACATCCATCCAATACCAGCTCCAAATCTATAAATATCAGGAGCAGAACAACCCATATTAATATCAATACCAATTCCCGGCAATTTACAAAGAATTTCAGTTGCTTCCAGCATATGATCAATAGAATGACCAGTTAACTGCCAGACAAGTTTAGATGAATCAGGAGAAGGATCTATATAATATTTTTCAAAAGGTCCCCCAGTTACAAGAGAACCAGCATTAATCATCTCAGTAAAATACTCATCACAACCACCAAATTTTTCGATTAAAATACGAAAAGCCGGATGAGAAATAGTTGCCATTGGGCCACAAATTAATTTCATGATAAAACCTTAGAATTTACTCTGTCCCAATTGTAACATTTTATATATTAAAAATCACTTTATTTGTTATAATTTACTCTGTCCCTTTTGAAAGATAAATTAAAGACAATTCACTCTTGAAACATTTTCAAATCCAATTACAGTAAAAATCCCCGATTCAGAATTAAGCATTCCAGAAATAACAAGTCGTTTACCATTTTGATTTTTAATATCATTCCATGAAACATTCTTTCCACTTTTAGATACAAATTTTTTATCATTAGTAAGAATATAATATTCCCCAGAATCAGCTTCAAATCCAACAAAACCATTTTTATTAGTCTTAACAATACCAGATAAAGTTTCAATTTTAGGATCAGAATTAATAGGATATCTAAACTCAAAATTCTTTCCAAAATCACAGATAAAAACAGGATATTTCTTTTGAATAAAATTATTTTCACAAGTTAAATTAAAACCAAATAAGCACAAAATAAAAAATAAACTAAAACCTTTCCTTTTCATAACACACCTCACAATTTTAGTATAATTTTTTATTTTCTTAGATACATTAAATCCAAATAAGAAATTAGTAAGAATATTCTTATTTTTGCAGCAAGCTTATTTTTTAATAGTAGAATTTTATATATTTTCAAAAAAGACACAACTAAAACCGGAGTTCCAGGGCTTACCTACGGACGGTCCTCCAAAACAAAATGTTTTTCCGGACTAGCTTCCGCTACCCTTCCATTCCGGGCTGCGATTATTCATAATTATTTATGATTTCAAATTGAATTAATCAATAAAGCCAGCATAAACAGGCACAGCCTGTTTCCCTGCATTTTTACGGATAATCCTG
>JAKSTJ010000036.1 GCA_024402635.1 Treponema sp.
TTCCTCAAACAGAAAAAAGATAATCACAAAAAAAAAGACTCCGGAATATCCGAAGTCTTCTTTCTGAGCTATGATGGACTCGAACCATCGACAGCCGCCTTAAAAGGGCGGTGCTCTACCACCTGAGCTAATAGCCCAACGCATTTTTTGCGAATGCTTGATTAATATATATTAGTATAAAAAAAAAGTCAATCAAAAAGATAAAAAAAATAAAAAAAATAATATATCTGACAAAAATTATGTAACTGTCAGTAATAATTGTTTTTTTTATTGCAAAGAATATTATCTTTTGATAGTATTTTTTTAAAGATTTCCTAGAAATCTTAAATCTTAAAGAAGAGGTATTTTTCAATGAAAAAACTTTTTTCTGTACTCGCAGTTCTCTTTGTAATGGGAACAACAAGCATTTTTGCTTTAGGTATTGGTGCACAGGCTGGATATACAGCTGGTTCTAATCATGCTGGTGGTGCATTAACTTTCAAATTGGATAAAAGTCCTGCTATCTTTGCTGTTGATGGAAATTTCTGGTCTAACGGTTTCAATGTAGGTGCTACAGCTGATTATTGGCTTGCAAATCCTAAAATCGAAAGCACATGGGGATACTTCTATGGTGTTGGTCTTGCTGCTGGTGTAGGTGTTTATAATGACGCAAATGATATATCTGTAGATTTAGGACCACGTGCTGTAGTTGGAACAAACATTTTCCTTTTGGATCGTTTTGTTGAATTATATGCACAGGCTGCTTGGCAGCCAACATTCAGAATTTGGGTATCTGGTGCAAATTCTGGTGTAGATCCTAACTTAGTTTGCTTCCCTGTAAACTTAGGATTCCGTTTCTGGTTCTAATTTGAACTAAGAAAACAAAAAAGCTTTCTGACAGTGTCGGAAAGCTTTTTTTTTGTACTAATTGATTTTATCATCATTCTTCAATTGATTTTTTTAAGTCTTCTATTGCTTCAGAAGTATCTCCATGCTTTCTGATAGCAGTTGAAAAAAGTCGGTTTAATAACTGTCCGCAGTTTTCATTCATGATTTCATATATTTTAGGAATCAACATTTCTTTATTACTTTGATCAAGACCTGCCTGACCTTTTTTAGATTCAAATGCAAAAACATAAAGCATTCCAGATTCAACTGGACGTGTCATAAATAAAACTGCATCAGAGCGGAATCTTAATCCTCTGATTATAAATGCAATGTTTTCAATTTTTTCATAAGGTGCAATTGTAACTTCATCTACCGGCATTACAAAAGAGAAGTGGGAAATACTGATATCTGTAAGACTGCATTGTATAACCTGTTTCTTTTCGGTAGTAAGCTGGATTGTACAACTGTTTGAACATACTGCACGAACATTTTTTCGTCTTCCTGTTGCCTGATTTGCAAATAAAACCTGAGAAATAAGTGAGAAATTATTTTTTTTCTGATATTCAAGCTGTATACATCCGCATTTAAGTTCCATTGTATAGAGGAATTGGTGTTCAATGTTGTGACGTTCATCTTGAGACTGGCGTTTTGCATACATAACACCAAATAATGCTTCAGGATACTTTTCCTGCATATCTTTAATTATTTTTGTCCAGCTTGTGTGTTGTATTGGAGCATCAATATTGAAATATAAAATTGAATCTTTAAAAACTGAAAGAATAATATCAACTTTGATTTCTATTGGTAGAAAAATATCAGAATCAACAAAATAGCATTCAAAACCAAGAGAAAGATATTCTTCTAAATAGGATTGAGGAAATAATGTTTTATCGGGAGTAATAAAAAATACTTTTCTTCCTTTTATTATTTCTTCCAGAAGTTTACTCATTCAAGCTCCAACGTGAGATAAAAATTATGTAATTAGTATACCATATTTTTTTAGAAATAAATAAATAATATACATAATATGTGAAGAATTATTAAATTTGATTAGTATTTGGGATTATGATATAATAGAAACCGTAAATCATTTCTAAAAGTCTTATCTAAAGTATCTTACAAAAAGTTAAAAGCCAGAAAAGTTTAAAGATTTAAGAAAATATTGCCGATAAAATACTCTGAGTTTTTGTTTAAAAAAAAAATCAGCAATATTAATATTTATTGTCTCTATATTTAGAATCGGTAAATTAAAAAAAAAGTTAAATGTAAAAAAGTAAAAATTGACCGGAGAGAGAAAAAACTTTTGGAGGCTTGTTATGAATAAACTACGGCAGTTTTTATTATTACAGTTAATATGTGTTTTTTTATTTTCATGTGATTTTACTGCGAAGAAAAATAATAGTAATTATTCAAATATTCATGAAAAAGTAAAATTAGTAATCAATCCATACGCATACAATGAAGCAAGAAGTGCAATACCAGAGATAAACTGGGATGACTACAGTTACGAACTGAAATCAATCCAGAATCCGGGAGAAGCAACCCAGAAGGCAGAAGAAACCCTTGTAAGCGGAAGAAGCAGAAACGACCTTGGAGTCGGAATAAGCATAGATCTTGGAAAATACAAATTTACCCTGAATGCATATAAGAACGGAGTAAAAGTCCTGAGCGGAAGCGTAACAAAGGACCTGACAACAGGAGGAAATGCAGTACTGAACTTCAAGATGTATCCGGTAAGCGGAAGCAGCGGAAGTGCAGAAATAAGCGTAACATATCCACTGGTAAACAGCGTAGCCCAGATAAAAGGAGCAGTAACAAGAGACTTGTTTGTAAATCCTGAAGAAATAGCAGCAGAAACAATAGAAGCAGTAACAGTATCAGGAGAAAAGAAAGCAGTATATGCCAGAACCGGTCTGCCATCGAATACGGAACAGTATGCCCACTTATGGTTTTATGATGAAGCAGGAAAGGTAATCTATACAATGCTGGAAAGTCTTGTAATAGTAGGAGGAAGCCATTCCAGCTGTGAGAGAAGACTGACAGATGCCGACTGGAGAACCTATGCCTGTGCAATAACATTGAAAAAAGATGGAGAAGCATGGAGTTCATCGGGAAAAAGTGTAGCGCTGGTAGATAAAATGATGCCAAGCATCAGATACGGACTGAAAGATATAGGAAACGGAGTATTCTCGTCAAATGCGGCAGAAGGAGAATATTATGTGTATGTAAACAATGAAAACACATACGCAGAGTTCAGATCATCAAGTGAAAGAGCAGAAGTAGAATATTACAGTGTAAAAGCAGCGGAAGCAAAAGGATGTACAATAACAGCGGTAAGCGGAGCAGTAGAAAGCGACGGAATAACAGCAGTAGTACAGAGCGGAAACAATTTTGTATACAAGGTGGAAAAGAAAGAAGGGTATGAGAAGAGTGGAGCAGGCTTAAGCGTAAAGATAAACGGAAGCGCAGTAGCAGATGCAGACTTTGACAGACCTCTGACAATAGAAAATATAAATGAATCAAAGACAATAAGCGTAAGCGGAATAGAAGCAATAGAATATACAATCAGCTACAGTTTTGCAGGAAACAATGCAAGCTGGAAGAACGGATACACAGCCCCTGCCGTATTTACAGCAGAAGAAACAGTAATACTGCCAGCCGTAGCAAACATAACAGGAGACGGAAAACTGTTTGATGTATGGGTAGATGCAGCAGACGGAAAGACAGTATACAAGACAACAGAAGGAATCTACAGAAACCTGAACCTAAAGGCAACATGGAAAGATTCAGCCAGCGTAAAGGTAATAAACGGACAGGGATACATATATGCAAACGGACTTAGCCTGATCATTGAGGCAAACGGAAGTGCAACAAATGTATACATAGACCTGGAAGGAAACGGAGTCATAGATGAAGATGATTACCAGCTGGAAGCGACAGACGGAAACAGGGACTTTACAGATTATATATTGAGTGCAGGAACAGAAGACGGAAAAGAGATAAAGTCAGACTTCAAGTTCACAATGACAGGTGGACAGATAAGGGCAGTACTGGGACTGGACTCAAAGGATGTAAAGAGAAGCAACAAGTCAATACTGAATTTAAGTGGAAATGCAAAGATAGGAAAGGCAAGCGGAGTAGTAATCAATAAGGATGAAGAAGGCAACAGCTATACAACAGCGGCAAAAGTAGAAGGTGTAATGCTTGAGACAATCAGTGATGAAATCATCAACATAAAAGGAGCCTTGAGTTCAGAATCCTATATTTACTGTGTAACACCATATGCATATGAAGAAGGAAGTGACAGATTTATTGCATATATTGGAAACAGTACATGGGCAAACTATGATTACTTTGCATGTTATACAGATGATACAGAGAACAGTGGAGTTTATAAAAAGAATAAACTTACAATGAAGAGCAGAAAGGAAAACGGAGTACAGAAAACAATCATCAGACTTGCAGATCCAGCAGGTATAGCATTGCCAAAACCTGATGAAATTGATGGAGATGTAAACATTGGATTCAGCCTTGGAGATGACAGAGTTTCTTCAGAATGTTCTGTATTCTCTCTTGCTGTTGAAAATGGTGTGTTCTATATGGAAGAAAGAACTACCTTTACACCAAATACTCCAGATGGTCAGCAAAAACTGGAACTTTCCGCAGATGAATGCAGTGCAATTGAAGCAACTTTAACATATATGGCTCAGCCAACAGAAACAACCTATGTAGAAAGTCTTGCATTTAAGGATTCTGAAACAAATGAAGTTCAAACATATGTTTATATGCATATTCTTTCGGCAGGAAACCAGATTACACCGGAAATTGCTTCAGATTTCTTGGCGCAGATAAAATTCAGAAGAACTGGTGATAAGGAAGTAAAGATTAAAGTAAATCTCGAAACTGTTCCTTCTACTGATATTGCAGAAAACAATGTTGTTTACTTTAATGGAAGTTTCTACAAACGTTTACCAACTGTTTCTCCTTCAAACTGGAGCGTTTCATATAATGCAGCAAAACAAACAAAGTTTAATAATCTTAAAGGTTATTTAATGAATATTACTTCTTTGGTTGAAAATAATTACATTTATGAAATTTTCGGAAAAAATGGTAGAGAAATGACTTATATTGGTGGTGCTCGTTTATATCCTACTGAAGGAAAATTTGATCAGACTACATATAGTTATCAGAAAGGTCCCTATAATGGTGTAGATTATGGAACAAATGGTTTTGATGGAACTTACTGGTATTGGCAGGCTGGTCCTGAAGCGGGTACTCCTTTCTGGAATGGTAAAACTGTTTCAAGTTCAACAGTTTTAACTGGAAGAATGCCAGATCCTGTAAATGGGGGTTACATGTATACCAGATGGAACAATAAATTGTTTAATAATGGTTCTGTTGGTGCTGAACCAAATAACAGCAGTTCCAATGAATATGTTATTCAGTATCTTGCAGATGGTAATAATAATGGTTTCTGGAATGACCAGCCATTGCAAAACACAAGTAAAGATTATGCTTCAAAATCTTACATTGTTGAATATACTCCATACGAAAATGAATGGAATATAGAGGAAGCTCAATATCAGTCAATAACCAGAACAGCTTCTTATTAATAAATATAAAAACTACTGAAATAAAGCAGTTTTTATCAGGAGGACTTTATGAAAAAAATATTTGGAATTATTTTTGCATTATTTTTGATAAATGGTGGAATTTTTGCTCAAAAAGCAAATGGAGAATTTGAAGTTAGAACAGGAGCTTATTTTCAATATAAACCAGTATTAGGTAAATTAGGTGAATATGTAAGTTCAAATCTTGATGGAAGTATTAAAGGTGAATTTGATTTGCCTGTTAGTATTTCTGATGTTTTTGAAATTGGTGTTCCTGTAAACATTGGTTTTGGTGTAAACCCTGTTAAATCTGAATTACTTAATTCTATGATTAATTTTAGTATCAATAGTGGTATATATGGAAGAATTAAGCTTTTTGACGGAAACTTTGTTATTCAACCAGAACTTGATTACGGTATTGTATTATTTTTACCTGAAGTAAATTCAAAATATCCAAATGAATTAAATTCTGTATATGTTGATCAGACATTAAGTTTATGCCTTGGATTCAGATATGTTCCTCAATCTCTTAATGATGGAATGATGGAATTTGAATTTGCACCAATATATTCACTTGGTTTTGAAAATAATGAATTGGCTCATTTTCTTGGTGGAAAATTGGGTGTAATGATTAGAATTTACTAATAAAAATCCGGGGGTTGCGGGCGGAAATTTAAATAATTTTGCCCGCTGGAAAGGGTAGCGGAAGACCTTTGGGCTGCAGCGAGGGAGAGACTTCTCCCTCTTTTTTTTAAATTACTGCTTTATTTGTTAGTGTTGTTAAAACTCCATAAAATCAGTATAATTTACGCCAAATATTGAAACAGTATTGGGGAAAATATGGCAGACGTAAAAATTGATTTTAAACAGATTGTGGCAAACGCAGTAAATGATTTTATAAAGGAGAAAGGTCTTGAAGCTGAAACAGTAAATGCAGATTCTATTTCTGTAGTAACACCTCCTGATCCTGAAATGGGAGATTTAGGTGCTCCAATGTTCGTTTTTGCTAAATCTTTAAGAATGGCTCCTCCTCAGATTGCAAGTGGTGTAGCTGCAAAAATTACAGATAAATCAATTGGTGAATTTATAGCAGTTGGTCCTTATGTAAACGTTAAACTTGATAAGGCTGGTGCTGCTGCTCCTATATTAAATGCAATTTCTAAATATAAAGATGAATATGGTTCGTATAATCAGCAGGGCGAAAAACCTTTGTCAGGTCGTCGTGTAATGATTGAATTTTCTTCTCCAAATACTAATAAACCTTTACATCTTGGTCATTTAAGAAATGATGCTCTTGGAGAATCTGTTAGCCGTATTCTGGCAATGGCTGGTGCTGAAGTTTGTAAAGTTGATTTAATTAACAATCGTGGTGTTCATATTTGTAAGTCTATGCTTGCTTATAAATTGTTCCACGAAGCAAAAGGTGATACTCCTGAATCTTTAGGAATGAAAGGTGACCATTTTGTTGGCCAGTGTTATGTAGAATTTGACCGTTATCTTAAAGGTGAAAAAGATAAACCAGAAACAGCTCATCCGGAAGCAAATCAGATGGCAGAAGATATGCTGGTTCAATGGGAAGCTGGAGATCCTGAAGTTAGAGCTTTATGGCAAAAAATGAATGACTGGACTTTTGAAGGTGTAAAAGAAACTTATAAAAGAACTGGCATTTCATTTGATAAATATTATTTTGAAAGTGAAACTTATCTTAAAGGTAAAGATGAAATTTTAAAAGGTCTTGAAAAGGGTGTTTTCTTTAAGGCTGATGACGGTTCTGTTCGTATTGATGTAACAGATGTTGTTGGTAAAGGTAAAGATGAAGACAATCATGAAAAGGTTCTTTTAAGAAAGGACGGTACTTCTGTTTATATTACCCAGGATATTGGTACTGCAATCAGTCGTCATGATGACTGGGCGTTCAATCAGCTGGTATATGTTGTTGCATCTGAACAGAATTACCATTTTAAGATTTTGTTCCATATTCTTAAAAAACTTGGTTTTGACTGGGCAGAAAAATTGTTCCATTTAAGTTATGGTCTCGTAAATCTTCCTAGTGGTAGAATGAAGAGCCGTGAAGGAACTGTTGTTGATGCTGATGATTTAGTTGATGCACTTCATGAAGAAGCATTAAAGGCTATTAAAGAAAAAGGTCGTGATGCTGAACTTGGAGACGCAGATGATGTTGCAGAAAAAGTTGCTCTTGCTGCTCTTGATTATTATTTGCTTCAGGTTGGTCCTGTAAAAGATATGCTTTTTAATCCTGAAGAAAGTTTGTCGTTTAATGGAAATACTGGTCCATATTTACAGTACATGGGTGCCCGTATTAATTCTATTCTTGCAAAAGCAAAAGAAAGTGGAATTAATTCTGATGGTTCTGAAGAAAGCGTTAAACTTCTTTCAAGTCCTGAAGAATGGGAACTTATTAAACAGCTTGGTGATTTCCCTGCTGTTGTTGAAAAGGCTGCAAATAATCTGGATCCAAGTTTTATGGCTGCATATTTATATGATACAAGTAAAGCATTCAGTAAATTCTATCAGCAGTGTTCAATTATGAATGCAGAGGATAAGAAAGTTGCCAGTGCCCGCTTATATCTTGCAGAATGTACATTGCAGGTTATGAAAAATGCAATGAATTTGGTTTTGGTTCCATATTTGGAAAAAATGTAATTTAAGGAATAAAAAATGGTAATTGCTTCTATAGATTTAAAGAATGGACACGTAGTTCAGTTAAAAAATGGAAAAGAATTAGTTCTTCAACGGGATGATGCTGATGCTCTTATTGGAGATTTTAATAAATACGGTGAAGTTGCTGTAATTGATCTTGATGCTGCATTAGGAAATGTTGATGCAAAAGGTAATACAGTGAATACACCTTTATTGAAAAGCCTTTTACATAAAGGAAACGTAAGAACTGGCGGTGGAATAAGAACCGTAAAAAGAGCCAGAGAATTAATCAGTCTTGGTGCTGAAAAAGTAATTATTGGTTCTGCTGCATGGAATCCTAATCCTGAAGCTGGAAAATCTGTGTTAAATGAAGATTTTCTTAATGAACTTGCAGCTGCAATTGGTAAAGACAGAATTATTATTTCAGTTGATGCTATTAATGGAAAAATTGCCGTAAAAGGATGGACAGAAACTGTTGATATTCCATTAGTAGAAGGTGCAAAACAGGCTGAAAAATTCTGTTCAGAATTACTTTTTACTTGTGTAGAAAAAGAAGGCTGTATGCAGGGCACAAATATGGATTACGTTCGTGAATTGCGTAATGCTGTCCATTGTAGAGTTGTAGCTGCCGGTGGTGTTTCTAGCCTTGAAGAAATTGTTGAACTTGAAAAACTTCATTGTGATGTACAGCTTGGAATGGCTTTGTATACTAATAAAGTAAATCTTAAAGATGCTTTTGTTGGTTGTCTTGATTTTGAAAAATCTCCACTTATTCCTGTTATTGCACAGAGTGTAAATGGTGAAGTATTAATGGAAGGATTTTCAAATGCAGAAGCTTTCCATAAATCATTTGAAACTGGAAAACTTACTTTCTTCAGTCGTTCAAGAAATGAACTTTGGACAAAAGGCGAAACTTCTGGAAATTTCCTGAATCTTGTAAAAATGCGTGTAGACTGTGACAGAGATACAGTTCTTGCAACAGTTATTCCTGTAGGACCATCTTGTCATACAGGTTCATGGACATGTTTTGGAGCTGATCCACAGGAAAAATCTTCTATGGGCAGACTTTATAATGTAATTGCAGATAGATTTGCAAATCCTAAACCTGGTTCATACACTGCGACTTTAGACGCAAAACGAGTTAGAGAAAAGGTCGAAGAAGAAGCAGAAGAATTATGTGAAGCAGATGGTAAAGATGAAGTAATCTGGGAAGCTGCTGATTTATTATATTTTGTAAACGTTCTTTTATATAAAGAAGGTGTAACCTGGCAGGACGTTTATAATGAATTAGACAAACGTCACAAGGAAAAATAAATGATTAAAATTCAAAAATATAGTGAAGTTGAAAAAGAGTTTTTTGAAGGCCGTTCTTTTGGTGATTCAAATGAAGTTGTTACTTCTGTTTTAGAAGAAGTTAAAGCAAAAGGTGATGCTGCACTTCGTATTTACGGCTCAAAATTTGATGTTTCTGTACCTGCAGTTTTTGAAGTTCCTCAGGAAGATTTAATGGCTGCAGCTGAAAAATTAAAGATAAATAATCGTGAAGTTTACGATGCTATTGTTTATTCTCACGATTTAGCTTTGAAATTTGCGAAATTACAGAGAAAATCTTTTTCTGATTTTGAAGAAGAACTGGAACCAGGTTTATTTACAGGTCAGAAAACTATTCCTGTAGAAACTGCCGGTTGTTATGTTCCAGCTGGTCGTTTTCCATTGGTTTCATCTGTAATTATGACTGTAACTCCTGCTGTTGCTGCTGGAGTAAAGAATGTGATTATGTGTACACCTCCAAGAGTTCATCCTTCTGAGAAAGATTTGGCTGAAAAAAATGGTTGTGGAGTATCAGGTCGCGCATTTACTGGTGGAAAACCTTATGCTGACGAAGGTATAATGGCTGCTGCATATATTTGTGGTGTAAATCATCTTTATGCTGTAGGTGGTTCTCAGGCAATTGCTGCAATGGCATATGGAACAGAATCTATTCCTAAAGTTGATGTAATTGTTGGACCTGGAAATAAATTTGTTGCATCTGCAAAAAAAGCTGTTTACGGTACAGTTGGAATTGATATGGTTGCCGGTCCTACAGAAGTCCTTATTATTGCTGATAATTCTGCAAAGGCTGAATGGGTTGCTGCAGATTTACTTGCACAGGCTGAACACGATATTGTTGCTCAACCTGTTCTTGTAACTACAGATGCATCTTTTGCAGAAAAAGTAAGTAATGAAATTGAACGTCAGCTTGAAACTTTAACAACAAAAACAATTGCACGTCAGAGTATTGATACATATGGAAGAATTATTCTTGTAGATTCTCTTGAACAGGCTGTCGAAGTTGCAAATAAAAAAGCTCCTGAACATCTTGAACTTGCATTGGATTCTGGAGAAGAACGTTCTAAAGTTGAATCTATGGTTCACAATTTTGGTTCATTATTTATTGGTCACTATGCAGCAGAAGTTTTTGGAGATTATGCAGCTGGATTAAATCATACATTACCAACATCTGGTTCTGCAAAGTTCACAGGTGGTTTAAGTGTACGTATGTTCTTAAAAACTGTTACAACTTTACGGGTTGATTCTGATAAAAATGGAACTGTAAAAAGTGCTGTTGCATCGGGATATTTAGGTGATGCAGAAGGACTTTCTGGTCATGCTAATGCAGCAAGATTAAGAATTAAAAAATAGATTCAAAATTGCAGGTTATAAAATGATTTTAGATATTACAAAATTAGGTGAAGATGTTTTAAGACAGGTTGCAGTTCCTGTTCCTGAAGTAAATGATGAAATCCGTCAGCTGGCAGAAGATATGTTTGAAACTATGATTGATGCCAATGGGGTTGGATTAGCTGCTCCTCAGATTGGAAAAAGTATAAGAATGTTTGTTCTTATTGCTGATGACGATGTAAAAAGAGTTTTCATTAATCCTCAGATTATAAAGACTTCAGAAGAAGTTTGTGATTATGATGAAGGTTGTTTAAGTATTCCTCAGGTATACGAAACAATTTCAAGACCTGCCAAGGTAACTGTTCAGGCTCTTAATGAAAAAGGAAAACCATTTACTCTGGAAGCTGAAGGTTTTCTTGCAAGAATTATTCAGCATGAATACGATCATCTTGATGGAATTTTGTATATTGACCGTGGTGATAAAGCTTTTGCAGAAAAAACTGCTGAACAATTTAGAAAAAGAGCTGAACGTGCTCTTGAAAAAGAAAAGGCTAGAGAAGCAAAGGCTCGTAAAATTGCTGCTAAAATAGCTGCAAAAGAAGCTAAAAAAAATAAATAGTTTCTATATAATAAAAAATTGGATTATAAAACATGATAAGAATTTTATACGCAGGAAGTCCTGATGCGGCTAGAATTACACTTGAGATTCTCTATAACAAACAGAAAGAATTTGGATTTGAAATTGCAGGTGTTTTGTCTAATCCTCCAAGTGCAAAAGGTCGTCATAAAGAATTAACTCCAACTCCAGTGGCTGCATTTGCTCTTGAAAAGAATATTCCTGTAATTACACCAGAACATTTAAAAGCTGAGGCTCGGGATATGATTAAACCTTTAGGTGCCGAACTTCTGGTTTCTTTTGCTTATGGTCATATTTTTGGTCCAAAATTTCTTGAAATGTTTAAATTTGGTGGAATTAATCTTCATCCATCTCTTTTGCCAAAATATAGAGGTTGTACTCCAGTTCCTGCTGCAATTTTAAATCGGGATTCTGAAACTGCAGTTACAATCCAAACACTTGCATTAAAAATGGATGAAGGTAATATTCTTGCTCAGAAAAAAATAATTCTTTCAGGAAAAGAAACAACTGATTCATTATTAACTGAAAGTGCTGAAACTGGTGCCTCCTTAATTTGTGATGTAATAAAAATGATTCAGAAAGAGGGAAAAGTGCCAGAAGGTCTTTCTCAAAAAGGAAATTCATCATATACTAGTATAATAACTAAAGAAAATGCTAAAATAGATTGGAATAAGTCTTCTGCAGTTATTGAAGCTGAAATCAGAGCCTATTATTCTGATCCATGTAGTTGGGCTGTTGAAACTGTTGGAAACAATAAGCAACCCTTAAAAATACTGGAGGCAACTATTGAAGCTTCTGCTGGAAGTTTTGAAAATGAACCTTGTGGTAAAGTTATTTCTTTTGATAAACAAAAGGGAATCGGTGTAAAAACCGGAAGTGGTATTCTCTGGATAACTGTTTTACAGCGTCAGGGAAAAAAAGCCATGAATTATAAAGATTTTATGAATGGTGCCAGAGATTTTGTTGGTACTGTTTTAGAATAAAAAATTAGTTTAATTTAGGAGCCAGAAAAATGAGCGACGAAAAAACAAAGGAATTAAATAAAGAACCTAAAGCAAAGAAGGAAAAGAAAAGATTAAGTAGAGTAAGTGTTGAAGAAACTACTGAAAAACTTAAACCAAGTATGCCTTTCTTATTTATTTCATGTTTTTCTGCAATTATCGTTATGTTAATGATTTGTGCTGGAGTTTTCTTTGCTAATATTAAAGGTGCAGAACAGGTTTTAGTTCCAGATGTTGTTGGAAAATCTCTTGAAGACGGTATTATTGAACTTCAGGTAAAAGCTCTTTATCCTAATGTAACATTACGTTATTCAGAAGATGTAACTGAAAAAGGAATCATTCTTGAACAGTCTCCAGAAGGCGGATCTATTATTAAAGGTTTTAATACTGTAACTCTTGTAATCAGCCGTGGTGATGAAGAAGATGAAATTCCTGATTATACAGGTGAATCAATAGATGATATATTATCAACAGAAAACAATTCTGATGATAGTAAAAAAAAAGCTCTGATTAGTTTTGCTGAACCTGCATATATTTTAAATAATTCTCCTGCTGGTACAATTATTGCTCAGTCACCAGCAGCCGGATCAAAAATCTACAAAAAAACTGATGTTCACTTTGTTGTAAGTAAAGGTTCTTCTGTTGAAAAGAAAGAAGTTCCTGCATTAGAAGGAAAAACTGTTACAGATGTAATTCTTGCAATGTCTGAAAGTGGACTTATTTATGATGTAACCTATCATTCACCAAAAGATGGTGAAGTTTCTGGAACTGTTGTTTCTCAAAACGGATCTGGGATTAAAGATAAATATTCCCGTGTTTCAATTGAAATGTCTTTAGATGATAGTCTTGATAATGAAATTGTAAGCGGTGTTTTCAAGAAAACTCTTTGCGATTATCCAGTTCCTGTAGATATGTACGTTGAAGCTGTAACTCCAGATGGAACAAAGTTAGATGTTGCAAAATTCCAGCACATTGGTGGATACGTTTCAATTCCATATTCAGTTCCTAGAGGATCAGTTCTTAAACTTTACGTTTTAGATGATGTAAAAGCAGAAACATTTATTGGATAAAAAAAGAAAACAGGACGGAAATAAAATGAGTCAGCCCCTTATCTGTATGACCTTAACTGGTAAAACACTGGAAGAGGATTTAAAGCTTGTTCAGAAGTATGAAAAGCAGATTGATATCGTAGAATTACGAGTTGATTATCTTACAGAGGAGGAGCAATTATACGCACGTCGTTTTCCTTCAATGATTTATCATCCTTGTATTTTAACTATTCGTCGAGATATTGATGGTGGAAAATTTACAGGTGGTGATTTTGCAAGAACAAATCTTTTTGGACGAGCTTTGGCTTTTGCTGATACAGACCGTTCAAAGAATTTCGCTTATGTAGATTTTGAAGAAGATTATGATATTCCAAGTTTTCATGATGCTGCCTTAGCATTTGGTGTAAAAATTATCCGCAGTGTTCATAGTATGACAGAACCTATTACTAATTTAAAAGAACGCTGCGATAAAATGCGTAAAACTGGATACGAAATTCCAAAAATTGCTTTTATGCCTAAAAATCTTTCTGATGTATACAATATGTTCAAAGAAGGCTCAGAAATGGATTATGATCATATTTTCTGTGCAATGGGTCCAGAAGGTATGCCATCAAGAATTTTATCTACTCTTGCCAATTCATATTTAACTTATACATCTCCAGAAGAAAATCTTGCAAATACAACTGGTATTGGACATCTTGATCCCGTAACAATCAATAATCTTTATAATTTTAAGAATATTACTAGAAATACTCAGTTATTTGGAATTACAGGATGGCCATTGGCAAAAACTTCCAGTCCAGATATTCATAATTATGGATATAGAAAACATAAAATGGATGCAGTTTATTTACCTGTACGTTCTCAACTTGTTTCAGAATGTCTTTCATTTTCTGAAAAAATGGGCATTAAAGGTTTGTCAGTTACAATTCCTCATAAAGAATCTGTAATGATGTATCTAAATGAACAATCGGAAGCTGTAACACAAATTGGTGCATGTAATACAGTTGTTCGAAAAGGGGATTCATGGGCTGGTTATAATACAGATTATTCAGGATTCAGAAGAGCTTTAGAAGAATTCCTTGGGTCTGTAAAAATCAAACATAAAAAAGTTGCTGTTATTGGTGCTGGTGGAGCTGCAAAAGCAATTGTTTATGCATTAAAACAAATGGGTGCTAAAGTTTGTATTTTTAATCGAACTGAATCTTCTGCTCAACAACTGGCAGACCGCTATGGTTATAAATATTGTGGTTTAAATGAAAGTGCAGCCTCTGTTTTAGATGAATATTCATCGTTAATTATACAGACAACAAGTGTTGGTATGACAGATAATCTGAATCCAGACATAATAGATCCGATTTCCTTCTATAAATTCAGAGGGGATGAATTATTATTTGATATTGTATACAAACCTGCAATTACCCCAGTAATGCGTAGAGCTTCTCTTGCTGGCTGTCGTGTTTGTAATGGATATAAAATGCTTGAATATCAGGCATATGAACAATATAAACTCTTTACAGGAAAAGATTATGAATCAGAATGAACAGAAAATTTTAGTAGCAGAAACTGCCATTGATACTTTACTTGAAAAAGGAAAAATTTTTAGCGGTATGAAAATTGGTCTTGGAACAGGATCAACTGCAATGCCAGCTGTAAAACGACTTGCTTATCATATTCAGAATGGAACATTAAAAGATGTTAAAGCTGTTGTTACAAGTTTTCAGACTCAAAATGCATGTCAGGATTATGGAATTCCAGTTTATTCATTAAATGATAAAATTATTGGTGGCCAGCTTGATCTTGCTATTGACGGTGCAGATGAAGTTGATCCAGATTGTAACTGTATTAAAGGTGGTGGGGCTGCTCACGTAAGAGAAAAACTTGTTGAATATAATTCAAAAATCTTTGTTGTAATTGCAGATTCTACAAAAGCTGTAAATACAATTGGTACTAAATTTCCAGTTCCAGTTGAAATTATTGGAGAAGCAAGAATTCCTGTAACAAATGCTTTAAATGCTATGGGTGCAAAATGTGTGCTTCGTGAAGGTGTAAGAAAATGTGGTCCTGTTATTACAGATAACGGAAATCAGATTTTAGACTGTACCTGGGAAACTCCAATTAATGTTCCAGAAATGGAAGATAAAATTAATAATATTGTTGGTGTTGTAGAAAACGGTCTTTTTGCAAAAAATAAACCAATTGTTTTTGTTGCAAAAGAAGATGGTACTGTAGAACAGAGAAACTGGCATTAATTTTCAATGAATCCAATTTATAAACAGGAAGAAGCCCGTCATTATTGTTCTGAATTAATTCACTTGATTGAAAAAGGAGTAATAGAACTTTCTCAAATTACTCCGGTAAGTGAAGAGAGAAAAAATCAGGGAATAATGGTGGGCTCTCTTGTTTGTATCAGAAATTTTCAAAAAATTGTTCTTCACTGTGTAAGTGGTATAAGTAAAAAAATAAATATCCCGGAAAATAATCGAACTTTACTGAAATATAAAACAATTAATGATGCAGAACAATTTGAATATAATGGAATTGTACATGTAGTAGTTCCTTCAATTGTTAATAGTGATGAAATTAATCTTGCGCTAAAAAAGAATGATAGACTTATTCATCAATTAACAGAAAAAATTAATCAGGGGGAAAAATCTTTAATTCCTGAACGAACAATTCTTACTGATGAATCCCTTAAATTCTGTTTTTCCTTATATAATTTTAATTGCTGGAACGGAAAAAAAATCAGCTTAAATACTATAATCAAAAATCATAATAATCGATTGCCTCCAACGGGTACAGGTGATTGCTGTGCTCCTAAATTATTATCCTATGCTTTTGAAAAGAAATTTAAAATTCTGAGTATGGATGAAGTTTTTTTTGGAGGAAATACTAAAAACAGAATAAATGGAAATTCCTATACTTCCTGTGATGACCGATGCGGATATATTTTACCTTCTATTCTTGGATTAAATATTTTATATAAAGATTCTTCAATAATTGTTATTAATAAACAAAGCGGACTTTTATCAGTGCCTGGAAAAGGTGAAGAAAAAATTGATAGTGTTTCATATAGAATAAAACAACTCTTTCCTGAAACAATTGAACAACCTGCTGTTCATAGGCTTGATATGGAAACATCTGGTGTAATGGTTTATGCATTAACAGAAAGTGCACACCGGGAATTAAGAAAACAATTTGAAGAAGGATCAGTTCATAAAAAATACGAAGCTTTACTTGATGGAGTTCTGGAAAAAGGTGAGGGAAAAGCTGTTCCAAAAAATAATGAAAAATCTGGATGCATTCAGTTAAAATTCCGTCTTGATACAGATAACAGACCTTTTCAGATTTATGATGAAATAAACGGAAAATTAGGTATTACAGAATGGCAAAAAGAAGGAATTGAATATTATGATGATGGAATCTCTGAACAAAAACGAAAAGTTACAAGAATAACATTTATTCCTTTAACAGGACGAACTCATCAGTTAAGACTTGCCAGCAGTAATGTTAATGGTTTTGGTATTCCAATTGTGGGAGATTCATTGTACGGAAATAAAAAAACTGGAGAACGATTGATGCTTCATGCGAAAGAAATCAATTTTGTTCATCCAGTTTCAGGTGAAAAAATGCATTTTGAATGTAAACCTGATTTTTAGGCTTACATCCATTTTTTCATTATTGAGCTTTTTTCTGATAATTTGCTTTTATCTGTTCAATAAATAAATTATTCTGATCGTTTCGTTCTTTTACAGAGAACTGAGGTTTTCCATCATCTGCAGAAATTCTATAAATATGCATTGGATCTGTTTCATAAGCAGGACTTCCAGCATTATTAATCCACCAGTCAAGAACAGCCATAAAACAAAGGGTATATTTCAACAGATTAGCATTTGTTGCATTGGTGTTTGCAGTTTTATTTTGAGCACCAAGAAGAACATCAAGACGTTTGGATACTTCATTTGTAATATCAAATTTGTAATGTTCCCAAGGATTTTCCAATAAACTTACAGAGCCTCTTGTTTTAGCCTGAGCATCACACTGATTAATTACCAGAGTTAGATATTTTCTTGCAAAATCAGTTCTGTGGAATAATGGTCTATACTTGCTTTCATCAGTTGGTCTTTCCAGTAAAAGCTGTTCAAACTTAAAATTTGGTAAGAAATGATAAGTTGTCTGCCATAAAATTGAAGTAATTGTTTTTTTACCAATATGAGATTTTTCAAAATCTGGCTGAGAATAGACAGCATTTGTTAAATCTTTTAATGGTTCACAATAAAGTCTTTCAAAAGAATCTTCTCTATATGCGGACCAGTCGTCCATAATTTCCTGAATTGAATCTGACCCCTGTTTTGCCCCATCTGAACTTTGAAATTTCATATTGCGGCAACCCTGGAAACAATCTTCAATAATTCTCTGAAGAACCATTGTAACTTGAAGAGGATTTTCTGGAGAAAGAACATTAAATCCATCAGCAAATTTATATAAAGGATTAAAATATGGGTATAAGTCAGGATGTTCTTCCAGACGGTCAAAACCTGCCTGTGGGAATAACTGATTTAATAATTTAAGTCCGGTTACTACAGAAGAATCTTTGATACCTTTCTGTGGTGGTGCAAATTTCTGAGTTTTATTTTCTTTCTGTTCTTCTTTTGCTTTATCTGGAAGAAGAAGATCGAATTTATGTAAACCTACAAATTTGAGAATTTCTGCAACTTTGTTTGAAAAGAAGGCAGGGTATACTTCAAAAGTATCACAGCACATTCTCATTAACATCGGATAAAGTTTTTTAATGATTTCTGTATCAATGTAAAGCCATTCAGTAATAGCCTGTTTTGCCATTGTTGAAAGCTTATCTTTAGGAGCATCCGGATATGCAATTTCGTCATTATAAATTTCTTTAATAAGTTTTGGAATTTTAGAGTTTCCATAATAATAAACAGTGATTAAAGGTTTATAAATTGTTTTGACAAAATCTGTGAAATCGCTGACTAAAACAGGTGCTGGCAGTGATTGTATAATTGCAAGTTCCTGTTTGATTGGTGCCATTCCCCATTCTGCAATCATTCTGAGAAATTTAAATTTTGCTTCTGTTCCGTTTACAATTTTTGCTTTGTATGTTGCTGGTGCAATCTGAATTAAAGTTTTTGTAACAGTTGTAAAAGCTTCCATGTGTTCCAGAGATTTTTTTAAGTGATAATTATAAAAATCTGGAAGAACTTTTTCTGTTCCATTTTTTTGAAGTGTACGTAAAAAGTTAAAAATTCCGTAATTTGGTTTTATTTTGTATTCAGTTGACATCATAAGTTTGTCAATCTGTGCATTTAATTTTTTAGATACAACAGGCAAATCTTCCCTTATATGTTTTTTCTTTGCTGTTGCAACCCCGACTCCCATTGAACCTCCCGATGATGATGAGCCACCACTGCTTTCTCCTCCACTGGAAGAGTTTCTTACAATTCGTCCTGTATTGCCTTTAGGTGCACTTGAGTTTCCTGAACTGGAACGTTCATACATAACTTGTCCACCTAATTTTTTTGCCATTGTTTCTGCTTCGCCAGCTTCAAGCGCTCCAATATTTCTACGGGTTTTATCTAGGGTTCCTGGTTCCCAATCAGCGGTTCTGTTGATTTCATCACTCATATTAAAATCCTCCGAAAAAATATTTTATTTTTAGCCTTACATTCGGACATTGTTTTTGTTTATTATGCCAGGGAAATTTTTCAATATAATTTTTTCTCCCTCAGCAGTTAAAAGAACTCCTTCAAAAGTTCCATAAATTTTTGTAGTGTATGAACGGAATGCTATAACATTCAAAATACGTTCATTCCTTGAAATTGGGGTAAAGGTTAAGTCTACCATGTTTTCTGTATCTTGAATAATCCAGTTCTTGTCATAGCCAAATGGATGGGTTATTACAACGGAAGGTAATGCTGTTTTTTCTCCGTTTACAACAAGAATATTGGAATTATATTTATCAGGATCAGTGGAATCTAAATTAGAATTGCCAAGTTGAAAAATAATTTCCTGATTTTTTACAGTTCCAATTCCCCATGCAATTGTAGATTTATTTCTTTGTTTATAATAACCTCTGCTGGACATTAAAAGAGCAAGGCCGGGTTTAGGTTCTGATGCTTCGTTATTTAGAGAAATATTTCCCTGTACATTCATTGTACAAACCCATGTTGCATTGCATCTTGAAGAAATTGGCGATGGATTTACAAAAAGGGAATCTGTATGAGAAGAGGAATTTAATGGTGAAAAGAAAGAGCCTTTTGCTGAAGGTCTTGCAGAATCACCTTTAACGTTGAATTTCATTGCCAGATGCTGATGATTTCTTCCCCAGAAAACTTTTATATATCTGCTTTTTTTATAACTGGCACTTATTCCTTCTGAAGTTTTTTTAGAAATAAGACTGATTCTTGGAGATGTAAAAGTATGATAAACCAGTTTTTTTCCAGTTGTTTTATTCCAGAAAATCAGTTCAATAATACCGAAGATTTTATAATCAAAAAATTCGGTCATTCCAATATATTCTTCATTTGAAAAAACATATGCTAACCGGCTTTTAATTTTAAGTTGTGTGAGAAAGGATGGTAGTGGAAGACCTGCATAAGGTGCCCGCATACCATTTATATCTATTTTAGATGATACTCCGTCAAAAGTTCCAAAACAGGCTTTTCCGTTATTAATAATCTGTTCTGGTGCTTCTGTGAATTTCCTTGAATACATTCTTTAATTATAAACTATTGTAGGATGCTTGGCAAACAGTAACTTATAATATGGAAATAAAGCTTTCAATTAACAATTAAAAAAAACTAGGTTTTCAACTTTTTTATTGTATAATAAATTATATATGGAGGCACAAATGAAAAATACTTTTTTAGATTATGGTTTTTCTAAGGAAGAAATTGAAAATCGTGTTAATGATACTTTTTATGCAATTACAGAGGGTATGAATCGTTTTTATTTTGACGGTTTAAAAGATACATCTTACTTTATGGATACTGGTAATTGTGATGCCCGAACAGAAGGAATGTCTTATGGAATGATGATGAGTGTTCTTATGGACCGTAAAGACATTTTTGACAGAATGTGGAAATTTTCGATTGAATTTATGTATATGGATGAAGGAGTTCTGAAAGGTTATTTTGCCTGGTCAGTTGCTCCTGATGGTAAAAAGAATGCTTTTGGACCTGCTCCCGATGGAGAAGAATTTTATGCAATGGCTCTTTTTCTTGCCGGTAGAAAATGGGGTGATGGAGAAGGCATTTATAATTACACTGCATGGGCAAAAAAGATACTTCATACAGTAATTCATCATGAAATACCAATGTGGGAAAAAGATTCAGCATTAATTCGGTTTGTTCCTGGTTGTGATTTTAGTGATCCATCTTATCATCTTATGCATTTCTATCATTATTTTGCACTTTGGGCTGATGAATCTGACCGTCCATTCTGGAAACGAGCAGAAGAAGCAAGTAGAAAATATCTTGTAAAAGCCTGTCATGAAAAAACAGGAATGAATCCAGAATATGGAAATTATGATGGTACTCCAAATCCATATGGTCCACCAGAAAATCATGGAGATTTTTATAGTGATGCTTATCGTACAGGCGCAAATATTGGTCTGGATGTATTATGGAATGGTGAAAACAAAGATTTTTCAAAAATTGCAGATAATTTAATTAATTTCTTCGCTGATATTCCAACTGAAGAATTTATGAAATATAAAATTGATGGAACTATTGTAACTGATGAAAATGGTAAACCTGAAAAAGCACTTCATCCTATAGCTCTTTTAGCAGCATTAGCTCAGACAACTCTGGCATGCAGTAAAGATGCAAAAGCTAATGCAGAAAAAATTGTACGTCGTTTCTGGAATACTCCATTAAGAACTGGTGAACGACGTTATTATGATAATTGTCTGTATATGTTTGCCATGCTTGCCTTAAGTGGAAAATATACAGCTGAATAAAATAGAATTTTTATTTGAGAAATCTACAATTCGGTTATAAAATTAGGCTATAAAATATTCGGAGGTTAGTATATGTCTATAAAATGTTTTTCGTTGGGAGCTGCAGAAGAAGTAACTGGTTCAAAACATATTTTTCAAGTAAATGGCCGTCATTATATGATAGATTGCGGGGCTTTTCAGGGAAAGCGAAAAGAATCTGATAATAAAAACAGAAATTTTTCTTATAACACTGATTTACTTGAAGCAATAATTCTTACTCATGGACATCTTGATCATTGTGGACTTTTACCTGTTCTTACAAAAAAAGGATACAACGGAAATATTTATGCAACACCTGCAACCAGAGATATTGCTAATCTTGTTATGATGGATAGTGCCCGTATTCAGGCTCACGATTATGAATTCTTGTCTAAACAGGCAGCTAAAAAAGGTGAGAAATTTGTCTGGAGACCTTTGTATGATGAAAATGATTGTGTAACAACTGCAAATCAGATTATTTCACTTTCATATAACAGAAAAATGTTTATTTCTCCAGATGTTCAGCTGGAATTTTTTGATGCAGGACACATTCTTGGTTCGGCATTCGCAAATGTTACAATCAATCCAAATCCTGCAGAACCAGAAAAAGAAACCAGAATTTTGTTTACAGGTGATATTGGTCGTAAATGTAAACCAATTATTCGTAATCCTGCTGTAAATATGCCGGCTCCAGATTATATTTATCTGGAATCTACTTATGGAAATAAACTCCACGATAATCATGAAGTTGCAATGAAGGAACTTGAAAGAATTGTTCGTGAAGCATGTGCAAAAAAAGGAAAAATTATCATTCCTTCATTTGCAATTGAAAGAGCTCAGGAACTGGTTTTCTATTTACATCTTCTTACAGATCAGAAAAAAATTCCTGTGATTCCAATTTATGTAGACTCTCCAATGGCCAGCAATGCAACTTCTGTATTCCGTGTTCATCCTGAATGTTATGATGAATCTGTAAACGAAGCTTTCCTTAGACATCATAAAAATCCATTTGGTTTTAATTCTCTTACTTTTACAACCAGTGTAGAAGATTCAAAGGAACTTAATAAAAAAGATGGTCCAATGATTATTATTTCTGCAGATGGAATGTGTGAAGCAGGCCGTGTTCTTTATCATCTTGCAAATGAAATCAGTAATCCAAAAAATACTATAATGCTTGTTGGTTACATGGCTGAAAATACATTGGGACGACGTATTTTTGAAGGGCAGAAAGAAGTTAAAATCCTTGGTGATATGTACCATGTTAATGCAAAGGTTGAACGATGTAACGGATTTAGTGCTCACGCAGATTATTCAGAAATGATTGAATGGCTTAAAGAAATTGATACAACCCGGCTTAAAAAGATTTTCCTGGTTCATGGCGAAAAAGATCAGCAGGAAGGATTCAAGCAGCATTTAGCAGAAGCCGGTTTCTCCAGTGTAGAAATTGTTGAATCTGAAAAAGAATACGATTTGTAGAAATTTCATTTTTAGAGAGAGATTACATGTTTAGATTCTCATTAAAAAAACTTGCGGCAAATTTAGTTTGTGCTTTATTTTTGTGTGTTGTTCCAGTTTTTGCTTCTGTTTCTGATGATGCAAAAAAGGCTTTAAAAGAATATGCAGGTTACGAAGAACTTGTAAGCCGTGGTTTTAAACTTTCCATGCTGGACAACATTAAATCTCTTCAGGAGTTATATGAAGTTCTTCTTCCATACATGGTTGTGGATGGAAAACCTTTAGATAATGCCCTGTCTTTTGGTGGTTTTAATTTTGCCCGGCATAAGACTGTGCATTTTAAAAATATTTACGGAACTATTGGTGAACTTGAAAAAAAAGGTTATAAACCAGAACAAATGTTCTATTATCCTGCTAAGGGAAAAGATATTTACAGAATTGGCGAATTTGTTTGGGAAGAAGCACCTCCTGTTCCTAACTTGTGGAATGATATAGTTTATTATGACAGGCCATTTATTGGAAAAAAGATTGCATATTTTTTTATTGGTTCTTTTAAAGAAAATTATTTTAATCCTTATCTTAAAGAGATTCAAAAGAAAGATTCAATTGTTGTTGACTTACGACTGTTTTCCGGAAACTGGGAATATCAAATCTATCTTTTGGGAGAAGCTCTTTGTACTGCAAATTATCATGGAAAAGTTATTATTATTATGGATAAAACCACCGCTGGTGAAAGTGGTATAAATAATGCAATTCGCGAGCAATATTATATAAATGGCAGTCAAAAGAAAGCAAATTTTAAATGGATTACAGTTGGTGAGAATACCTATGGAAAACAGGCTTTTATAGCAAATGCAAAGTGGAATTATAAAGTTGGAGACTTGCAGTTTAATCCACTTCCTGTGAAAAAAAATGAATGGGCTTATGGAACAGAAGGGGAAGGTTATTTTCCAGAAATTTGGGCTGTTGGTGAAGAGGATGTTAATAAAACAATTGAAGTTCTTACTGGTGAACCTGGCTTTGCTGAATTAACCAAAACAGTTTCTTTATGGCGAAAATATTTATGTAGCAGGGAAATGCTTTTAGGGGACTGGAAATTACAGTTGCCGGAGTCTGTAAAAAAAATAAAATCCAATGACGAATACAATAAAACTGTATCAGAACTAATAAATATTACTATTGAACTTAATTCTGTTATTGGTAAAAATCGGGATTCTTTATATCATGTTGGCGGATGGTATTTTGATTTACCAGAATCTGCAAAGGCTGAAAAGAAATCAGATAACTTTGTGACTGCCTATAAAAAATGGGTAGAAGCAAGAATCAAATTAATTTCTTTTATCGGGGAACATACAGAAAAAAAAATTAATTACTGGGTTGATTATCCTGACTGTTTTGCTAACTGCAGTTCATTTACTACGTATGCTGATTACTTTACAAAATGGATAAATAAACGCCTTGAATGGTATAGTATTGCAGCTAAAAATAAATCACAAATCTATAATCCTTTTATTCAGTCAGCTCCTTGTGCAAAGGCTACAAAAAATATTCAGGAATATTGGTTAGCATTTGAAAAACAGATGGATGCTGAAATAAGATGGGTAACTTTTCTTATAAACAATAATGAAAACAGTAATATTTATTGGCTCAAGACTCCAGATTGTCTTTTAAATTGCAAATCCTATAAAACATTTGCGGATTGCTATTCAAAGCTTCTTGATGTTCATATAAGCTGGAATGACTTTTATATAAAAAATCTGGAAGGTGTAAACTATACCTGGTGGGAACAACCAGAATTTTTTACATCATTTAAAAATCCTGAAGAATATACAGACTATTATGTCAGATGGTTTAATCTTCGCCTCTGGTGGTGTGATATACTTGCCAGAAATCAGTATGTGTTTAAGCATAATAATATTCCTGTATGGAGTGATGCTCTAAAAAAAGAGATTAAAGAATGGAAAAATCCGGAAAAACATCTTGCAGAACTTACTGCCTATCTTAAAAATCTGGAACCATGGATTGAATATCTTCAGCCCCACACTTATGTTATTCCAAAAGATATGGGCATGGCAAAACTTTATGGAAATATGAAACGAATTTCAGAAAAAATTGGTCCTGATTGTAGTGCTGTTCCAGAAAAAATCCGTAAGTTACAAAAGACAAATCCAGAAGAATATGTTAATCAGATGGTTGATTATATTAATAGTGTTGCAGAAAACGACTTTGAAAAAATCAAACTAGTATTTGACATTGAACAGATTATCTTAACTTATGACTATGAGACTTTCGACAATGATATGAAAAAAATCAATGCGGCAAGAAAAGGTGTTGGTGAAAATTACGAACTTTATATAAAAAACTGGAAGGAACAAAATAAAAATAATACGGAAAAACGGGCAAAACAGGATTGGAAAACTTCTATTTCAACCGGAACCTGTGTGTGTGAAGGATATGCCAGGGTAATGCAATATTTCTGTTATAAACTGGGAATTAAGTGTGATATTGTTTCTGATCCTGATGATGATATGATGTTTGTTCCGGGGCATGTATGGAATATTGTTCAGATTGAAGGAGAAGATTATTTCCTTGATGCAACCTGGGGGCAGTACTGGCTCTTTAATAATCCTGAATACTTTGTAAAAGGTGGCCATTTCCCAGAAGAACCAGAGCAGCAGCTTATGAAAAATCCAATTACTCTGGATGAGTATAAAAGGATAAAAAATTACAAGGGAAATAAATAAAAATAATTATTGACATTTTATATAATTGTAATTATTTTAATATTGAAATGATTACAAATAACAGTAATTTTTATATTGTTTGTACTTATCTTCCCTTGAAGAAAGGGGGATTAAGTATTATATTATAGTAAAGCACTTTTATAGTACTTACATTTTAAAAGAGGTAAGAATAATGGCTACATTAAGACCAGAATGGGAAGGATTTAATCCTAAAGGTGCATGGACATCAGAAGTAAATGTTCGTGACTTTATCCAGGCTAACTATACTCCATACTCAGGAGATGAATCATTCTTAGCAGGACCAACAGCTGCAACAAACAAATTGTTTGATGCTCTCCAGAAGTTGCAGAAAGAAGAACACAACAAAGTTTCTGTAGGTAAAGACGGAAAAGAAAGAAATGGTGTTCTTGATATGGATACAAGTGTTGTAACAAGTCTTACAGCTCACGAAGCTGGTTACATTTGTCCAGAAGGAAAAGAACTTGAACAGGTTGTAGGTCTCCAGACTGACAAACCTTTAAAACGTGCATTCATGCCATACGGTGGTATTAACATGGCAGTTCAGTCATGTGAAATGTACGGATACGAAGTAGATCCTGAAATCAAAAGAGTATTTACTGAATACCACAAAACACACAATGACGCTGTATTCGATGTATATTCACCAGAACACAGAGCTGTACGTTCAGCACACATTTTAACAGGTTTACCTGATACATACGGACGTGGTCGTATTGTTGGTGACTACCGTCGTGTTGCTTTGTACGGTATTGATCAGTTGATTGCATACAAACAGGAAGATTTTGCTAACATCGGTGATGGAACAATGACTGAAGAAGTTATTCGTCTCCGCGAAGAAGTTGCAGAACAGATTAAAGCCCTCAAGGGTATGAAAGCAATGGCTGCTAAATATGGTTATGATATTTCTAAACCGGCTACAACAGCTAAAGAAGCTTTCCAGTGGTTATACTTCGGTTACCTTTCTGCTATTAAAACACAGAACGGTGCAGCTATGTCTGTAGGTCGTATTTCTACATTCCTCGACATTTACATCGAACGTGATATGAAAAAAGGTATCTTGACAGAAGAACAGGCTCAGGAACTTGTTGACCACATCACAATGAAATTCCGTATGGTTCGTTTTGCTCGTATCGAAGCTTACAACCAGCTCTTCTCTGGTGACCCAATCTGGGCTACTCTCGAAGTTGGTGGACTTGGAATTGACGGACGTTCAATGGTAACAAAGAACGACTACCGTTTCCTCCATACATTGGAAAACATGGGTCCTTCTCCAGAACCAAACATGACAGTTC
>JAKSTJ010000037.1 GCA_024402635.1 Treponema sp.
ATTAATGAAGTTTCAAAATTACCAGAAGTTCCAAAAGCAATGTGGGCAGACTTTGTAAAAGTTCTTTCTCCATATGCTCCTCACCTTGGTGAAGAACTTTGGGAAAAACTTGGCAACAAAGAAACAATTGCTTACGTTCAGTGGCCAACTTTCAACGAAGAATTCTTAAAAGATGATTCTAAAGAAATCGTTGTTATGGTTAACGGCAAAAAACGAGATACATTTGAAGCCGCTCCTGGAACAGCTGATGATGTTCTTAAAGAAACTGCACTTTCTCGTGAAGCTGTAAAGAAATTTACAGATGGTCATGAAATTGTAAAATGTATTATCGTAAAAGATAAACTTGTAAATCTTGTTGTAAAATAAGAATAACTTTTCCGTAATCAAGTTTTGTCTTATGCTTTAAGTCAAAAGGCAATTTTTTAAAAGGGTGATAAATTACATTTTTTTGTGGAGATGTAATTTTCCCCTGATATACCACATGGATTTGGTTTTTGTAATAAAAGCTGAATCCATTTTTTATTTCCGGATTATCCTTCCTCAGATTTTCATCAAATTCATAATTATAAAAAGAAATTTCACTGCAACTGTATTTTTTTCTTCCTACAATAATCAGTTTTCCTTCCACAAGTTTTCCATAATCACCAGTATTATGCTGATGATTTTCACCAATTACTGTGTCCCCTTTTATTAAAATTTCACCAATTCCATTTGAATCAGGATTCAGAATTTCTACATCTATACCATTGGATCTGGAATTAAAAGTAAAAAGGGAATTTTTATAATCAAGAAGTTTTGTTTTATAAATTACAGCACCTTCCGAAGCTCCATAAACATAGGTAATTTCTGCATTGGGAAATTTTGAAAGGATTTCTTCTGTTTCTTTTTTATAAAGAATTGCACCACCTAAAAATACCCGCTGAACAGAATGTATGGGATTTTTTATTTTCTGAATCTTTTTTATTGGAGCTAAAAGCATTGAAACATTAAACTTCTGACAGTCATTGATTTTTCTGGAAACAAGGCTGGTATGAAGCATCAAAACAGAAAAAAGTGTATACATTGGCAAAAGTCCGTAAGTCAGGTCTTCATCAAAAATTTTTACATTATTCTGTATCAATTGAATTTGAGAGGCAAGAAATTCCAGATTACGTTTAATCATTTTTGGAGTTCCTGTGGTGCCGGAAGTAAAAGTAATAATGGAAGCTGAATCACACAAAAATTCATAAGAATCATATTTTTTGAATGAAGTCAGATTCAGTTTATTTCTTTTTCCAGGAATCAGGAAACTAAGGAAAGATGTAAATTTATCAGTAAGGACGTCGGTAACCTGAGCTGAATCCAGCATTGATTTTAATTTGTCTCTGTCCCCGAAGGAATCAACAATAACAATATCCTTGCCCAAAAACACGCAGGAAAAAATCCCTACAAAAAAAAGATAACTGTATGGGTAAGAAAAAATAAGTACTCTGTCCCCCATTAGATTTTTTGAAAGATAATTATTCATCTGGTAAACGTCGGAAAGAAACTCCTTGAAGGAAACTTTCAGATTGCTCTGTCCCCTTTTGCAAATAAATGCGGTTTTTGGGTTATCTTTTGCTTTATTCACAAATTCTGAAAGAAAATTACTTTTCATAAACTAAATAATCCCTGTAAAAAAATGCCCGGTCTTCCAGATAATCCTGATTTTTGTTAATCCGCTTTAAACCAGAAAGTTGACGCACATTCATCATATTCCAGAATGCAACTGTACCTTTGGCAGAGAGATGCTCTTTTACCAAAGTTGAATATTCCTCCATTGAATCTTCCTTCATGTATTCAAAAATATCCGAAAGATTCATGAAATCATATTCGCGATTAAGCATTTCATCAAATGTTTTCTCATATATTGTAATATTTTTTATATTAGCTTTAATTTTCAAGAAATTTTCTTTCTGAAGATAAAATGGCAATTCAGGATAAAAGGAATTGAGAACATAACCATAGTAGGGATTTTTTTTATTCAGACAATTATTGAAACCAGTATCAACTCGTTTTTTAAGGATTTTAGGCAAGTTGTCCTTACTGTATTTAAAAAATGCTTTGTCCCTGCCAAGAGCGGCCATCATTTTTTTTGAAAAGAAAATTCTGAACATTAATTTAAAACGCCAGGTATTGATTTTCTTTTTATAGATTTCCCGCTGCTGTTCAATTGTTTCGGCCTTTGCAAAAGCAATAATGTTTTTATTTCTACAGGTAAGAGGAAAAACTTTTTTCCGGAAGAGATGAAAATACTGTTCAAAACGACCGCAATTAACAAGACCTTCTTCTATTAAAAACAAATGACTGTCAAAATAATTTTTTACATCTTGGGCGAGAGAGGGACAGAGCTCTTTGTAAAGATTTATTCGATTTGCTCTGTCCCCTTTTGAAAAATCAGACACTCCAGCAAATTCCAGCATCTTTTCATAAGAAAAATTTTCAATGGCTGCAATTTTTAGTTTTCCAAGATAAACCTGAGAGGGATTAAAATCAAAAGCAAAAACTTTTACATTATCCTGAACCAGAAAACTTAAGGAATTATCCAAACCGGATGCTACTGATAAAATTGTCTCTGTCCCCGGTTTTAAATATTTTTTTAGCAAAAGGAAATCTTCGTGACAATTGCTGTAGTGAATATAATTTTTCTCTTTGTAATAATCTTTAAGATTCAATTTTGATTTCTCCTTTAAGTGCATCCAAAGTTACTCTATCCCCAGTTTTTAAAATCTCAGTAATTCCAGGAACTCCAACTACACAAGGTAAATGCATTTCCCTGGCAACAACAAAACTATGAGAAAGCATGCTTCCATGTTCTACAATTAAACCACTGGCAAGAGGAAACAAGCTTATCCAGCCAGGATCAGTGCGTTTTGTAACAATAATTGACCCCGGAATAAATTGGCTGTCTTTATTTTCCATTACACAAACTTTTTCTGTGATTATTCCATTTCCAGAAGGTAAACCGGTTAAACCTTTCTGACTGATAAAAGAAACTGGAAGTGCTCTGTCCCCGAAAAAAGCAATTCTGGAATAATAAGTTTTTTTACTGTCAGATTCTTCTTCCCTCTTTCTTTTTTCAATGATTTTTTTATAATCAGCATTTTCTTCCGGATAAAAAATTTCATTTTTGGTAAGATAAAAAATATCTCTATAGGAATCGATTTTTCCTTCTTTCTCAAGATTTTTTCCGCAGCTTAAAAATATATTTCTTATTACTGAAAAAATATAAGTTCTTCGTAATCGTAATCTTTCTCTGTTTTTTATGAAATGTTTTGCCTTATCTGAAAGTTTTTTTAATTCAGATGGAATAGTTATCTCTGTCCCCTCTGATGAAAAATCCCGCTGATTCTTCAATCCATCTTTAATTAAGTCAAAAATCAAGGATGGATCTTCTATCATAGTTACGGTTTCCAGTTTAAGTTCATTTATAACCCGGGGACCATAATTGTAAATGTATGATTTAAGCATTTCTGACAATTTACTCTGTCCCCTTTGTAACAATTTACTCTGTCCCCCGAAATATATTTCCAGAAGTTCCTCTTTGGCGAGAGAAGTAAAATCTTTATACAAAGTTTCGTCAGCCTGAATGTATTCAAGTATTTTTATAAATTCCGTTGCATTTTTTGCACTTTCTACATTTCCATTATTATTTACCGCGTATGCAAGAAGTTCCGCTGCATTATCATATTTTTTTACCTTCTCTTTTAAGCGGCCAAAATTCATCATAACGCCAATGTCATTTAAAATAGGAGTTGTAAATTCTTTTATAATCTTTGAATCTATCTGCTCATACAAATTCCTTAATTCACTTACAGAAAAATTATCCAGATTTTTTCCATAATACGGATTAACTATCTGATTAAAATTGTGAATAAAAACCTCTGATAATTGGTCAATTTTACGGAATTTATTCAGAAGTACAAATCCAAGTCGTACAAGCTGAATCAAACCAAGTTTTACTTTTTTAAAATCCTTGTTTCCAGTTTTTACTCCCATCATACTTTCCATGTATCTTGTGGAATTTCTGGAAGGAAAAATTGATGTAAGTTTGTACCAGGAATTTAAATTATAATAAAGTTTTCCTTCATAGGAATAAAGCATATTTTCAAGAGAAGGTTTTAAGGCTTCCATTGTTTTTTTATTAATTTTCCCTAGCAGACAGGTTTCCGTATAAACCTTTGCATAAATTTCGTGAGCAAAAGAATGAGTCAAAGGAGATGTCATTCCAAAATAAGATTCAATTAAATTTGAATTATCAATCAAAAGTGTCATATTATGACTATTAACATCATAAGTAGTTATTGCCCTGGACTGAAGAAAATAAACCTTATTGTTTTTAACTGCAAATTCACAATCCTGAAAGCGATCTGTTTTTTCTCTAAGTTCATCAGCCAGTTTTAATAGTCCTTTTATAATTTTTTTATTCAGAATATCAGGACCTTTTACTTCAGTTTTATTGGAATCTATATAATAAGTCGAACCGTCCACAGTTCCATCAACCAGTTTATCACCCAGGCCCTTTGTAACACTGATTACAGTTTCAGAAATATTGTTAGTTACAGGATTTATTGTATTTAAAACTCCGGCATAATCCGCTTTAACCATTTCCTGAAGCAGAACCGAAATTTTTATATTTTCAGTTGAAAGATTATTTTTTCTGCGATAATCCATTGCAACTTCACTGCCAGCGCTTTTTACGACTTCAAGAATTTTTTCCAGCACATCTGATTTTTTTACATTAAGAAAAGTCTCATGAATTCCTGCAAAACTGTTTGATTCAGAATCTTCATCAATTGCAGAAGAACGAACGGCATAAAGCGTATTTTTTTTACAGAAGGATTTTACTATCAGTTCCAGTTTTTCAAGATCTGGTGGATTTAAATATTCAGCTTTAACAGGATAAAAAGAAGGCGTATTTTTTAAATTAAGTTTATAAAGATTAAAAGCCTTTCCTCCAATCTCTTCCAGGGAATAAGTTTCCTTTTTTTTGATAAGATGAGGCACCAGACTGATTATAAAACTCAATGATAAAATCAAAACATTTGAATAATGAAAGCCAAATTCGTAGTAAATAATCAGTGCAAAAGTTGAAGGAACAATTAATGTTTTAAGTTGCTCTGTCCCCATCAGATAAATTCCCAAAATTACAACCGGGGACAGAGTAAATAAATATCTTTTTGTAAAAATGGACAATAATACTTCAAGTGTAAAAAAAGCTGCAGCTAAAAAAATCAAGGTTTTTCTTCCCAGGACAGATTTATTCTTCAACTTATCCTTATAGAAGTCCATTGCATCATCAAGAAAACGCAAATACAGAAACAGGGACAGAGTAATATACAAACCTGGATTAAAAAACTTGTCAAAACTATTTGTGTAGAATGCCAGCGACCCAAGTAATAAAACATAGGCCATAACAACAAAAACTGGATTCAATATATATTTTCTTAAAATGATTTTAACTTTTGCTCTCTCCAACATTTTTACCACCATCTCTTTGAAAAAAATTTTGCTTTAAGCCACATTGCTCTATAAGATAAACCCGCATACCTGCAAAAAGTTTTTAATTCCTCTTCTGCCAGTTTTTTGTCTATATTTACTGATTCAATTGCTTTTTTCCAGGCTTCTTCTCTTGTGATTTTATTTTCCCTTATCATTACAGAAAGTTCAGGCATTAAATGACTTCTCCTGGCAATTGTATTTTTTAAATGCAGTGCTCCGTGATGAATTAAACAGTCAAAATGTTCCTCTTCACTTTCAACAACCCAATTCAAATTCTTTTCCAGAAATTCGATTATCTGATTTTTATCATAAGGATGATATAAAAAATATGCCAGAAATGGTCTGAATCCCTTTTTATAGCAGTCTGTCAGAAAAATATTTTTTATGGATTCCGCCAGTTTTTTATCTACAAAAAGATTTATTTTGGAAATAATTACTTTAAGCAATTGCTCTGGATTTTCCATCTGTTCCGATAATCCTTCTGTAATAAAAGGCTTAAAATAATCTTTATCTGATTCACTGAAATTCCGCAGCATCTGGTATGGACTTCTTCCATGAATCATAACTGCAGCATCGATTTTGGAAGCATAATTTATCATGATGGCGTACCCGATAAAAGAACAGCACAAACATGGAGAAAGATACTTTCCACAAATCTGATTATACATCTGTTTTACAAGATTCTCGTCCATTTCCACAAATTCATGGTCTATATCAAGTTCTTTCACAATAGCAACAATTTTATCTTTTGCTTCTTTGGACATAAAACCGTTATCCAGAGTAAAAGCCTTAACCTTTAAATTATAAGTTTTTACAAGATGATACAAAACATAAGTTGAATCTTTTCCACCGCTAAAACCGACTGCTGCATCGTATCTATGTCCCTGATTTTTAATCCGGTTTAAAAAATTCTTTTCCAGTGCCGGATAATCTTTAAGCTGATTTTCTATCTTTTCGTATTCTCTGCAGAAATTACAGATTCCATGTTCATCAAAAGAAATATTTTTTACGGTTTTATCATTGATACATCTGACGCAAGTCTGATTATTTATGATCTTCATATCTTAAAACCCCGTACTCTTTCTGGCGGATAATTAATCCTTTAAAATAACTCTGCATGGTTTTTAATTTCTGATTCTGAAAATGGAATAAAAGTTCTTCAAACCCAAGCTGCTGAATTTCTTTTGTGGTCATCTGAATAATTTTATAAAGTATACCTGGAGTCCGGTGTTTTTTTTCAATTGCAAAAGTCTTATCAACAAAAAAACGATTTTCAGGATCACAATAACCAAAATTAAAACCAGCCATGTCCCCTTTATAAAAAATCAGAATAAGAACCGGCGAACAGGATGATAAAATTCCAAGATAAAGTTTCTTAAAAGTTTCAAAATCTATTGGTTCATAAAAATCATGGTCACTAAAACAGCGGCAGGAAATTTCAAAAATTGATTTTAAATAATCTGCACATTCCATTCCTTTGACAACTTTGCATTCGTAATCTGAAGAAAGTGAAACTGCTCTGTCCCCATTTAAAACTTTCAAATTTAATCTGGTAAGTGTTGAAGCATATTTCTCTGCAAAATCAAATCCTTTTTCAAGAAATAATTTAACAAGGGCTTCATCACCATAACAATCAGGATAAAGCTTAAAATCAAATTCATTTAATGCAATTCTATAGTTGTACCAGGAATTATTATTAATTGGGCCATAAAGAACTTTGCCAGAAGTTTTTTCTTTTAACCGGTCAATTACTTTTTCAAAATCCCGCAGATTTTTTACCTTTAAAAATCCAAAATAATAGCAATCTTTTTTTTGCATCAATACAGCAGAAGAGCCATTGTTACAGATAACTTCATATTTTTCATTTTTAAGAATCTGGGATATTTCTTCAATTTCTGTTAAAAGTTCAGGCAATTCATCAATATTTTTTAAATAATAATCATAAGTTTCACAGTCTTTATAACCATATGCCCCATAAACAAATTTTACAGACTGATGATTTCCAATTGCTTCATAATCAGAAGGGGCATCTCCTACAAAAAGAGTCTCTTCTTCATAATTACCTGAGATTTTTTTTATGATTTCAGTTTTTTCTGAATCTTCAATTGTATTATCTCCCGTAACAAACTGTTTGATTCCAGAAACTGTATAAAAAGCTTCCAGAAATGGTCTGGGACAATTACTGATTATATAAATTTCGTACTTGAGGGACAGAGTAGAAAATAAATCAAAAATATTCTTACTATATGTTTTTGGATTTTTTACAAGATATTCAATTGCTCCGCCAAGAAGCATCATTCCCAGTTGATATTTATCCGGAGCTTCAGGAATAATGGTTTGAACTAATTCTTCCAGTTTAATTCCAAGATATGAAAGCACAAACTCCGGCCCCTGTCTTTTTTCCAAAGGAATATTCAACTGCTCACAGGCTTTATTATAAGAATAGATGTAACTCTCACCGGTTTCCCAGAGAGTTCCATCTAAATCGAAAATCAATTTTTTCATAACTTTTTTTCATTTTATTTAATTTTATTTGATTTTATTTAACTTCGGTAACGGAGTTTATTATATTAAAAACTGATTTAAAACCTGAACCAGCAACTGTTCTTTCTGCTTCATTTGACATTGAAAGAAAATAAAGTTTATTTCCTGCTTCTTCACTGTCATTAAAAGCTGCCATTAACATTCCCAAACCAGAAGCATCAAGTTCAATAAGTTTTGACATATCCAGTACAATGTTGTGTTTTAAAACATTTTTATAAAGTGTTTCCTGATATTCACCCATTGTATAAGCGTTTAAGGCTCCTTCAAGAATGAATAATTTATAGTTTGCTCCATCACGTTCAATTACTGTTAACTGTTCCATTTAATTACCATCCTTTTATTCTGAAATATTTTCATCTGATGAAGAAACTGGATTTACAAACATATCATCTTCTGTAATTTCTGAAAAATCTACAGATTCTGGAATATTCATATCAAATTTTTCTTCTTCAACAGGAGCTTCTTCAATCTTTGGGTCTTCAGATTCTACAACTTCAGGATTTTCTCCTGTCTGTGCTGCCACTTCAGCTTCTGCTTCTGCCATAGCCTGTGCAATTGCCGATTCATCAATAACAGGGGTTTCTTCTGAAACTGGCACTTCAACTTCTTCGGTTTCAGCAACTTCGTTAGCAGAACGATATTTCAATACAAGAATAGAAACGTCGTCTTCCATTTCTTTTGACATAAATTTAGTTAATGTATCAAAAGTAAACTGAGCCATTCGCTGTGCAGGATAAGTTGAGTTATCAAGAATACACTGCTGAATTCTTTCTTTTCCAAACTGTTCACCACGAAGAGAGTGTGACTGAACTAAACCGTCTGTACAGGCAAGAATAATATCACCAGGACTAAACTTTGTTGATTTTACTGAAATGTAAGGTCCAATATCTTTTACGAAACCAAGAACATGTCCTGAACCCTGAATTTCAATTACATTATTATAAACCTGAGTATAAAGCATTAATGCAGGAACACCACAGTTAATGTAGTACATTGTATCAGTTTCAAAATCTATTAAGGCAAACAAACCAGCAAAAATTGTACCTTTTCTGAAAGATGTTCTGATAAAGGAATTGATTTTAACAACAAGTTCCTTAAAATCATGGGTTTCAGCAAGATAAGTTCTGATAATAGATTTAAGGATGACCATATTCATAGAAGCGGCAATACCTTTTCCACTTAAGTCTCCAAGAAGAACCAGATGTCTTGTGTCTGTAAGACGAATCATATCAATGAATTCACCACCAAGGTTCTTAGCAGGAACCATCATATAACCAGTATCAACTTTTGGATTTTTAATATGATCAATATTTTCCTGAATAGAAGTAATAATCTGTGAAGACATGCGGATTTCGCGGTTTACGACTGAAATAATTTCTTTGTTTGAAATGTTACGCATGTAGTATCCAAATACAAAGAAGTATGAATAAAGTTTGTTGAATACGTTTAAGTCATATTCCTTGTAATGGTCACCAGAAATTTTTCTACCAAGTGTGATTAAACCTAAAATATTTCGACCTTCGTTAAGAACAAACAAAGCATCAGATTTTGTTTCTTCAAAGAATTTTTCCAGTTCACTATCAATATTTGAAATAATATGAACATGTCCAATTTCTGACTGTAAAACTACAGATTTTTCAACGTTTAATAATTCATCAAAAATTGGATTTGAAACAGGAATTGTTTTCTGGAAATTGTTTGATGAATAAGCAGTTTCCAGCATACCTTTATTGTTTGTAATGTAAACGTTCATTGAAGAAGCTTCTACATTATTTCGGAAAATGGAATTCATTCTGTTTGTAATTTCATCCATTTCACCATTGTAATTCATTGCACCAAGATCACGTTCCAAAGCAACTGCATAATCTGCTGAATAAATACGTTTAGAACCAGAAAGTACCTGATGAATTTTTAATGAGAATATAATACCAACAATTGCAAATACAGCAAACAATCCAAATAAAGCATAAGGATTTGTAACTGCAGGCTGCATATACATTACAAGGAAACCAAGTATTCCTGCTGGAATTAAATATGTAACAAGAGTCTGAATAATTGTTGCAATAATTGATTTTCCAGAAGGTACAGTTGTTTTCTGTAAAGCAATAACAATTGTAAGCATCATAAATAAATATGGGAAAATGAACAGACAAGAGAAAGAAACATTTGCCTTTGTCATATAATTCTTAAAGAAGTATGATGTTCCCCACATTAAAATAAAACTGAATCCGATTAATAAACCCTGGAATCTCTGTAAAGTTGTTCCGTTTTTTTCCTGGAGCAAAAGAAGGAAAATTAAACCAGTAATAGGAAGAACACCTCTAAAGAACAAATCATAGAAAGTAACCCAAGTTAATGGGAAGTATTCTCCAGCAGGTCCCTGGAATAATTTTGCTGAACCAATAAATACATTATAACTGTCTTGAGCAACAAAAACTTTTTCAAATTTTGAATATACAAAATAGAAAACAAATACTATTAAAGCAAGTTTAATTATTGTAATAATCAGTTTTTTTGTATTTGCAGCCATTGAAATTAATCCAAATGTAAATGCTACAAAGAAAATACCATCAAGACAGAAAACTATTCTTGTTAACTGACTGATAAAAGATTCAATCCAGATATTCTTAAAAAACAAAATAACTGTTAACAGAATTGATTCAACACAGAGCAACAGCATTGGAATAAGCAAACTGTTTACTTCTTTTACATTTGCACGTAAATATTTATTTGCATAAGCAGTTATCAATATGAAAACTACTGATAAAATTGCATTAAGAATTAAGAAAATTGATCCATTCATATTAGTATCCTACCTTAGCAATCATCATTGTAACGTCATCATGAAGTTTTCTATCGCCATTATATTTCATAATTAAATCAACAATATCGTCTACCATTTCCTGAGGTTGTTTTGCAGCACCGGCAATTAAAGTTTTCTTGAAAATATCTGTATCACCAAGTTCAACACCATTTTCATCCATTACTTCGGAAACACCATCAGTTGCAATTAAAATTGTATCACCACGGAAAAGACGTTTTTCTGCAACATTAATATCACCCATATCAAGAATACCAACAAGAGAAGCATTTGAAGTAAGAGGTTTCATACGGTATCCATTTGGTGATGGTGAAAGAATAATAGGATCCGACATAGAAGCATTGATATAACGGATTTTCATTTTTTCAGTATCAACAATACCTACAAAAACTACAGTATATTTATCCTGAAGATGCATGCCTTTAATAGCTTTATCTACAGCATGAAGAACTCCAACAAGATCTTCTTTATCTTCAATAATTTTAACTGTATTCATTACCAGACCCATAATTAAGGCAGCTGGAAGACCTTTACCAGATACGTCTCCTAACATTAAAAGAGTACGATTTGCATCAATTGGAAGAATAGAGAAATAGTCTCCAGATACGTTTACCAAAGGACGGAAGTATGTGGCAATCTTAAGTTTATTGATATTTGGAATTTTCTGAGGAAGGAAAGACTGCTGTGTTTCTGCAAGCTGCTGCCATTCTTTAGTTGTAGAAGCGATTTCAGAAAGAGTAGAAATAGTCTTTGTTCTTGCAATAAAACGTTTATATTCTTCAAACAGCTGATCAAAAATTGTAAGGTCAAAAAGACGTGTATAGTTACAGAATACAAAACAATGCATATTTTCGGCACAAAGGAAGAATCCTCTTGATTTTGCAATTCTAGAAGTTACACCCCAATGACGGTCAAAATAGAAACATCCATCAAGCCAGCCTTCTGAGAAGTTTGAAGTAATTTTTTCACGAATAGCATCTGATGTTGTTAATTTATCCGGACTGTTATATAAAATGTAATTTTTTGAACGATCAATAAGAAGAACTGCACAGTCACCGTTCATTTCCAGACAATCAGAAATTGCCGAGTAGAAATCTTCAAGGGAATAACAGAAACGTAATCTATCAATAAACTTTTTAATAATTACAGTTTCACCCCGTTCCAGATTATTGTGACGAACAATACCAATTAATGTTGTTCTTACTCTGTTTGCACAGAAAATAATTACAATAAAAAGAACTGCAATTACAGCCATAGTGTAAATTGAATACTCGCCATCGATTGAAGGAGGAATCAAACAAATTCCAAAAACAACAAATACAATAATGGCTAAAACGTAAACAAAAACCGATGCAATTTTCTTTTGGGTCTTATACATATCTACCTCAAAAAACGTTATACTTCTATTCTATCATAGTATCGGCAGAAAATAAGAAAAAATAAAGGGATTCGCAGTTTTTTTACGAATCCCTTAAATACTATCTTTCTAAACTTGAAAGTGATTTTAATTTTGGCTGATTTGTTGGATTTTCAATTTCCATAAATTGTTTTAACAAATCTTTTTGTTTTGATGAAAGGTGTGATGGAGTTTCAACGATTATTTTTACATATAAATCGCCTTTTTTAGTTGAATTGGCAATTGGAACCCCTTCTCCCTTTATTCTAAGAAGTTTACCATTTGTTGTTCCATCTGGAATTTTAAATGAAATCTTTTTAGAATCCAAACCTTCAATTTCAATTTCGCATCCAAGAGCAGCCTGAGTCATTGAAACAGGAACAGCACAATAAAGATTTATATCATCTCTTTCAAAGAACTGATGTGGTTCAATATTAAGAACTACAATTAAATCTCCTGCTGGACCACCATTTTCACCGGCATTTCCCTGTCCACGGATTAAAATTCGTTTTCCATCATCAACACCAGCTGGAATTTTCATTGAAACAGTTTTATTTTTTTCCTGAAAACCTTTTCCTCTACAAGCAGAACAAGGCTTTTCAACTATTGAACCTTTTCCACGACAAGTTGGACAAGTCTGTTGAATAGAAAAGAAACCGTTTCCCTGACGAACCTGTCCCATACCATTACAAGTTGGACAAGTTTTTCTTCCAGAACCAGATTCTGCTCCTGTTCCGTTACATGCTTCACAAGCTTCATTATGTCTAAAATGAATTTCTGTTGAAGTACCATAAACTGCATCTTTAAGACTAATGTTCAAATCGTAGCGTAATGATTCACCTGCAGCAGGTCCCTGTCTTCTTGAAGAACGAGAACCTCCACCAAAACCACCGCCAAAAATGCTTTCAAAAATATCACCAAATCCGCCGCCACCGAACAGATCACTAAAATCATGGAAGGCGTGTGAATATTGTGCTCCACCACCCTGATCCATTCCTTCTACACCGGCAAATCCATACTGGTCGTACATAGGACGTTTTTTTTCATCAGATAAAACTTCATAAGCGGCAGTTGCTTCACGGAATTTTTCTTCAGCTTCTTTATCACCAGGATTTCTATCTGGATGATATTTTACAGCTAATTTTCTATAAGCCTTTTTAATTTCGTCCTGGGAAGCAGTTTTTTCAACACCTAATACTTCGTAATAATCTCGCTTTGCCATTATTAAATCCTTATTTAATTTTTACAAACCATTAAAAACGTCTATTTTTATATAATTACAAAAAATCCACAGATTTTTCACAGAGTATCACAAATTTCAAAAAATATCATCTGTTTTGTCTGCTTTATCTGTGGACTATATTTTTAATTCTGATGACAGATATTATTATTTGTCGTCGTGAACTTCAAATTCTACATCGTCTGCAGAACCTTTATCAAATCCTGAAGATGAACCAGAATTAGAATTAGCACCTGCATCAGCTCCTGGCTGTGCACCAGCATCTGCACCTGGCTGAGCTCCTGCTGCACCCTGCTGTTTGTAGAGTTCTTCAGCAATTTTGTAAGAAGCCTGTTTTAATGCTTCTGTTTTTGCTTTAATGTCTTCTACATTGTCAGACTGGAGAGCCTGTTTAAGAGCAGCAACTGCATCTTCAACTTTCTGTTTTTCAGCAGCATCTACCTTGTCACCAAGATCTTTAATTGATTTTTCAGTTGCATAAATCAAGCTGTCTGCTTCGTTTTTAGCATCAACACTTTCGCGGCGAGCTTTATCTGCAGCAGCATTTGCTTCAGCATCTTTAACCATTTTATCAATTTCAGCATCAGAAAGTCCTGAAGAAGATGTAATCTGAATGTGTTGTTCTTTTCCAGTTCCTAAATCTTTTGCAGAAACGTGAACAATACCGTTAGCATCAATATCGAATGTAACTTCAATCTGTGGAACACCACGTGGAGCTGCAGGAATGTCTGTCAAATCAAAACGTCCGAGAGTTCTGTTCTGATCAGCCATTTCACGTTCACCCTGAAGTACGTGAATTGATACAGCAGTCTGTCCATCAGCAGCTGTAGAGAATACCTGACTCTTCTTTGTAGGAATTGTTGTGTTACGAGCAATAAGTTTTGTCATAACACCACCCATTGTTTCAATACCAAGTGAAAGTGGAGTAACATCAAGCAAAAGAACGTCTTTTACATCACCCTGAAGAACACCACCCTGAATTGCAGCACCAACAGCAACTGCTTCATCTGGGTTTACTGCACGAGAACCTTCTTTACCGAAGATTGCTTTAACAACTTCCTGAACTTTTGGCATACGAGAAGAACCACCAACAAGGAGAACTTCATCGATTTTATCTGCTGAAAGACCAGCATCTGCCAAAGCTTTACGACAAGGTTCTTTTGTTCTTTCGTAAAGGCTGTCTGTCATCTGTTCAAACTGAGCACGGCTTAAAGACTTCTGCAAGTGTTTTGGACCTGTTGCATCAGCTGTAATAAATGGAAGATTAATATCTGTTGTTGTCTGATTAGACAAACTGATTTTTGCATTTTCAGCAGCTTCACGTAAACGCTGCATAGCCATTGGATCTTTAGAAAGATCAATACCTGTATCTTTCTTGAATTCGTCAATGAGCCAGTTAGCAATTACACGGTCCCAGTCATCACCACCAAGATGTGTATCACCATTTGTAGATTTTACTTCAAATACACCGTCAGCAAGTTCAAGAATAGAAATATCAAATGTACCACCACCAAGGTCGTATACAGCGATTGTTCTTTCTTTATCCTGATCCTGTTTAAAACCGAAAGCCAATGCAGCAGCAGTTGGTTCGTTAATAATACGCTGAACATTCAAACCAGCAATTTTACCAGCATCTTTTGTTGCCTGACGCTGTGCATCGTTGAAGTAAGCAGGAACTGTAATAACAGCATCTGTAACTTCTGAACCAAGATAATCTTCTGCAGTTTTCTTCATTTTCTGAAGAATGAAAGCTGAAATTTCCTGTGGAGAATACTGTTTTTTAGCACCGTTTTCATCGATTTCTACACGACAATCTGCACCGTTATCAACAATTGTATATGGAAGTTTTGTAGCTTCGCCCTGAAGTTCTGTAAATCTGTGACCAATAAGACGTTTTACAGAATAAACTGTGTTTTTTGGATTAGTAACCATCTGGTTTTTAGCAGGAGCACCAACAATTCTGTCTCCTTTAGATGTAAAACCAACAATAGATGGAGTTGTACGTCCACCTTCTGAGTTCTGAATTACAACTGGTTCACCATTTTCCATTACAGCAACACAAGAGTTTGTTGTTCCTAAGTCAATACCAATAATTTTTCCCATAGTAGTGTTATCCTCCCGGATAACACTACTAAACGGCGTTGTCAAAGCTTTAAGCAACGCGTGCCTTGACAATGCCGTATACCAGAAGCAATGTTATCCAGTATATTTATTTTATTTTTTATATTTAAGCTTTAGGTACGCTAACCATTACCTTTGCATGTCTTATAACTTTATCCTTAAGTTTATAACCTTTAAGATAAACCTGTTTCAAAGTTTCTTTTTCAATACCTTCTTCTTCCATACGACCAATTGCTTCGTGTTCATCAGGATTAAATTCATCACCTTCTGCACCATAACCAGTAAGACCGTATTTATCTTCCAGCATTTTTACAAGACTGCAGTTAATCATTTTAATGCCTTCTACAACCGATTTTACATCTGTTGCAGTTGCGCCAGCTTCTACAGTTCTGTCAAAGTTATCAAGACTGTCCAATAAATCTGCAAGCAAATTTGAATTTGCATATTCAGCAGTTTCAGCCTTTTCTTTAATCATACGTTTGCGATAATTATCAAAATCAGCAGCACGACGAAGCAACTGATCTTTTAAATCTGCATTTTCTTTTTCAAGAGCCGCATATTTTTCCTCTAAAGTTGGCTCTTTTTCAGCTTCAGGAGCTTTTTCAGATTCCTGTGAATCAGCAGTTTCTTCAACTTTTTCTGATTCAACTTTCTGATTTTCTACCTGCTCATTTTTTTCTTCTTTGTTTTCTGACATTACGAAGTCCTAATTAAATCATGATTTAATATCTTTATAAAAAATAATAACAACAAGTTATTATCGTCAACATTTTTGTAAAAAATATAAAGGATTTTTAGATTTTTTTCATCTACTTTTTAAAGGGGACAGAGCAAATTTACATAGAAAAATTCTTTCCGAGGTAAATTTCCCGGGCCAATTCCGACTCAAGAATTTCATCTTTTGAACCTTGAAGCATAATTGTACCTGTATTAATAATGATTGCTCTATCCGTAATTTCGAGAGTATCACGAACATTGTGATCTGTAATTAAAACTCCAATTCCCCGGTTTGCAAGTAAACGGATTACAGATTTAATATCAGCAACCGCAATAGGATCAATACCGGCAAATGGTTCATCAAGCAAAAGAAATTTTGGTTCGATAGCAAGAGAACGGGCAATTTCAGTACGACGTCGTTCACCACCAGATAAAGTATATGCTTTTTGTTTTCTGATTCTGCCGATAGAAAATTCTTCAATCAAATCTTCAAGCCGCTTTTTCTTTTCTTCTCGTGATAAATCTTTACGTGTTTCCAGAACAGCCCAGATATTTTCTTCAACTGTAAATTTCTTAAAAACTGAAGGTTCCTGTGGAAGATAGGCAATACCAAGTCTGGCTCGTTTATACATAGGAAGTTTTGTAATACACTGATCATTCAGAAAAACATCACCATTTGTTGGTTTATAAAATCCAACTACCATATAGAAAGTTGTAGTTTTACCTGCACCATTTGGACCAAGCAATCCTAAAACTTCACCGGTTTTCATAGAAAAATCAACGCCTTTAACAACCTGTTTTCTACCAAAAGATTTATATAAACTTGATACTCTTAATATAGATGATTCTTTTTCTTCCATAAATTACCTTTTATTCTTTTTTTGCAGATTCATCACCAGGAATAGAAGCCGCATTTGCAGGAGCATTGGCAGTTTCTGTTACAGAACCTTTTACATTTCCAATAAGTTTAATATCCTGAGTTTCCATATTCAAAGATATTTGCTGGGCTCTGAAAGTATCACTTCCCTGTCTAACCTGAGCATTACCAGAAATTTCCAAAAGCTGATTTTTCTTCTGATAAACCGCATAAGCTCCAGTACAAACATTTGATTTTTGAACCAATTTTACTTTTATCTGTAAAACTGCAACTTCGGTTCCCTGATTATATTCAATCATCTGGGCATTTGCAGTTACTTCGTTTGAAGCATCAATAAGACAAACATCACCTTTTAAGCTGGCAATATTTGTTTTTCTGTCAAATTCCAAAGTTTCGCAGGTAAAATCCATTTTTGAATCAGTATTTTTACCAGAAACATTTCCCTGAGCTTTAATATAACGATAATTGTCACCAGTAAGTTCAATTCTGTCGGCACTAATTTCCATGCTTTCTGTTTTTATAAAAGCATTTCCATTTAATATAGTAGAAGAAGATTTTCCGCCAGCCTGACCAGACATTTCTTCCGCAGAAAAAGAGATTTTTTCAGCAAAAAGGGACAGAGCAAAAAGTGAAAGCAAAATTGAAAACAATGATTTTTTCATTTAAAAATTTTCTCCTCCGTTGTTTGCTGTGTTTTGAGCATCCTGCATATTTTCTGTTAAAACAGAACCTTCAGCAGAATTCTTAAATAAAAAAGACTGACTTACTCCACTGGCAGAAAAACCAGAACCGTATAAAGTTGTATTATCTTTTTCTATTAAAACATAATCATTTCTACCACTGGTAAGCTGCTGATTATTTCCGTTCCATTTTAAACTATCGGCAGAAAAACTTGCTCCAAAAGAATTACTGAAAAGTCTTACACCATCAAAAAATTGAAAATCATTAGTTTTAGTATCTGCCATCATAAGACCGCAAGAACCGTCATTATCGATTTGATTTTGTGAATTGTATGTAGAAAAATTTACATTATCAGCATAAACCGCCTGGGATTTTTTGTAACGTTCCATTGTAGATGCAGTAACAACAGCAGAAAGGTTACCATTTTCGTATCTTTTAAAAGTTGTATTTTCAAAGATAAATTCAGGATTTACTTCTTCAACATCTTTTTTCTGATCATATTTTAATGAACAGGAAGAAAAAATTAAAAGAGAAAAAAGAATTGTAAAAATATAGAAATTTATCTTCATGAATAAAAATATAATTTAATTTTTAATAGAAGACAAGACAGGAAAATAAAGAAGGAAAGATTGGACAATAAGGGACAGAATAATTGGGGACAGAGCAAAAATATTGATTAATCACACAATCATACAATTTACTCTGTCCCCAATGACACAAAAAAATTAGATAGAATCCAAAGCCTGTTTTAAGTCGGCAATAAGGTCGTTTTTATCTTCAAGACCACAAGAAATACGGATTAAGCCAGCAGGAACTCCAGCAGCCTTCAACTGTTCATCATTCATCTGACGGTGAGTTGAAGTTGCAGGATTTAAACAACAGGTTCTTGCATCAGCTACGTGAGTTTCAATTGCAGCAAGTTTAAGAGCTTTCATAAATTTTTCTGCAGCAGGACGACCACCTTTAATTTCAAAAGAAACTACACCACATCCGCCATTTGGAAGATATTTTTTTGCAAGTTCATAATATTTATTAGAAGGCAAAGTTGGATAGCTTACACTTTCAACTTTTGGATGACTTTCCAGGAATTCTGCAACAGCCTGGCCATTTTCTACATGACGAGGCATTCTTACATGAAGTGATTCAAGGCCAAGATTTAAGATAAATGCATGCTGAGGTGCCTGAATACAACCAAGATCACGCATTAACTGAACAGTTGCTTTTGTAATAAAAGCTCCTTCTTTACCAAAACGTTCAGCATAAGTAACACCGTGGTAACTTTCATCAGGAGTAGCAAGACCTGGATACATATCAGCATGAGCCATCCAGTCAAATTTTCCAGCATCAATAATAGCACCACCAACAGCAGCACCATGACCATCCATATATTTTGTTGTGGAATGAGTAACAATATCAGCACCCCATTCAATTGGACGACAATTTACAGGAGTTGGGAAAGTATTATCAACAACAAGAGGAACATTATGAGCATGAGCAACTTTTGCAAACTTTTCAATATCAAGAACAGTTAATGCAGGATTTGCAATAGTTTCACCAAACATAGCACGAGTATTAGGTTTGAAAGCTGCATTTAATTCTTCTTCAGAAGCATCTGGACTTACAAAAGTAGAATCAATGCCCATTTTTTTTAAGGTAACAGAAATTAAATTAAAACTTCCACCATAAATTGAAGAAGAAGCAACAATGTGACTTCCAGCTTCACAAATATTAAATAAAGCAAAAAAGTTTGCAGCCTGACCAGATGATGTAAGCATTGCAGCAGAACCACCTTCTAAAGCAGCAATCTTAGCAGCAACATAATCATTTGTAGGATTCTGAAGACGAGTATAAAAATAACCACTTGATTCAAGATCAAATAATTTTCCCATTTCTTCACTGGTATCGTATTTAAATGTTGTAGATTGAATAATTGGAATCTGACGAGGTTCTCCGTTTCCTGGAGTATAACCAGCCTGAACACATTTTGTATTAATAGAATAATCGCTCATTTTTTACCTCTTATAAAGTTTTAGTATAACATAAAAGATTTACTCTGTCCCTGACGTCACCGTACAATTTTTCTTAAATTTGCAAATAATTGTGTGACGTCTAGTAGTTTTGTTCCAAAACTACGGGGCAAGTTTTTTTTTATATTTACTCTGTCCCTGACGTCACCATACAATTTTTCTTAAATTTGCAATTTATTCTGTGACGTCTGGCAATTTTTTTCTTAATTTTCAGCTTTATTGAGATACAGGATTTTTTTCGGTAAAATAAAAAACATGAGTGAACGATGCTATAAATGTTTTAAAGCTGTTCAAAGTTGTCTTTGCAGTTACACAAAAGAAATAGATCCTGGAATAAAATTTGTTTTGCTGATGCATCCTAAAGAAGCAAAAAAACAGCGTACAGGAACAGGTTATATTCCTAAAATCAGTATAAAGGGGACAGAGATAATTGTAGGTCTGGATTTTTCAAAAGATGCAAGACTTCAGCAGTTATTAAATGATCCTCAATATTATCCAGTAATGATGTATCCGGGAGAAGAAGCCTGGACTGCAAAAAAAGAAGGCTTTAAAGAAACTGTAGGAAATCGCACTCTTTTAGTAATAATTTTAGATGCAACCTGGTTCTGCTCACGAAAAATGATTGAGCATAACCCTTTCCTGCTGGATTTACCAAGAGTTTCTTTTTACGGAACTTATGAATCAATTTTTACATTTAAGCATGAACCTCGCCCAGAATATATTTCAACTGTAGAAAGCTGCTATTATTTTATTAAAGAATTGCAAAGTGCTGGAATGGTTGATTCAGCTATTGAACCAGAGCCAATGATTAATGCATTTAAGAAGATGATAGTAGATCAACTTACGGCAGAAAATGAACGGGTTATGGGAATACGCCCCGGAATTCACGATTATGATTCAAAATATAAAAAAATAAAGGCAATTCCGGATTTTAAAATAATTAAATACGAATAAGCAAAACTAAGAATTATTTATAAGGTTTTACTGCAGTATTTTTATATTCCCCATGAATAAAGCCAATCATTGCTTCCATTGTATAATCACAACGCCAGCTATATCCTAAAAGAATTGAATCAGCCCATGTAAGTTTTTCAGAATAAACTGGGGACATAGTAGAAACAATAATTACTTTTTTATTGGAATTTCTAAGACCCTGGGCAATTCTTGCATGCTTATCATTTGAAACACAAACAATAATTGTATCGTAATTTCTTGCCATTGAAGCAAGTGTATTTGCATAAGATTGAGTATCGCCAATATTTACAGCATCATAAGGGAAATAATATTGCTGAGCACCTTCGTATCGTTCTTTTCCGGCAGCAAAGAAACTCTGTAAAGAACCAGCCAGTAAAACTTTACCAGCATCTTCATTTGAAAGAGGAACAATTCCCTGTTTTTCTACAGTAATAGAACGACATGCCTGTTCCAGAAAGAATTTTTCTCCCTCTTTATCAGGAACATTTTTCTTTACATCATCAATTGTAGGATATAAAGGAGCAGCTTTATCAGACTTAAAATAATCCAGTTTTGTTTTTAAAACTCTATAAGCAGCATCTTTTACTTTCTGTTTAAAATCCGGATTTGATTTCATTAATGCAAGATTATTTGTCCACATATTTTCATTAAGACGGGAAGTTGTAGAAGAAAGAATAATATCATTTCCTGCTTCAAGAGCAAGTCTTACCGCATTTGAAAGAGAACCAGCATAATCAGTAGCACCGGCCATCATCATATCATCAGTAATAACAATACCTTCGTAACCAAGTTCACCACGAAGCAGATCAGTAATAAAATATTTAGATAAAGAAGCAGGAGCTCCAGAACGTTCAATTTTAGGAAAACTAAGATGACCGCTCATTAATGCAGGAACTCCAGATTTTATTAAATATTTATAAGGTACAATTTCACGTTCAAGAAAAGTTTTTTTATCAATATTGATTACAGGAAGTCTACCATGAGAGTCAACTTCAGTATCACCATGCCCTGGAAAGTGCTTAACAGTTGGAATTACACCGGCAGCTTTAGAACCTTCAGCATAATAAATTCCCAGCATTCCTGATTTATCTGGATCATCACCAAAAGAACGGGTACCAATAATAGAAGAATTATGATTAGAAAAAAGATCAATAGTTGGGGCAAAGTTCATATTAATTCCCATAGATTTGATTTCCCGGCTAATATAAAAAGCACTGAACCATGAATCCATTGGATATCCTGAAGCACCAATTGCCATATTTCCTGGAGTAATTGCTGTGTCCCCTTTTACATGACGAATCCATCCCCCTTCCTGATCAGTTGCAACAAAAAGAGGAATTTTAAATCTACCGTTTTCATTGGCACGTTTCTGTAATGAAGAAACAGAAGTAGCAACCTGATAAATATCATCAGTATTCCATCCAAAAACTTTTACACTTCCTAATCCACGATCAATCCAGCTGTATAAAAGAGAACTAGGTTTTGCCCCTGCCCAACCAAACATTAAAACCTGAGAAAAAAGTTCTTCATCAGTCATACGGTCTACAAGAGCCTGAGCAAGAACATCAGAAGGATAATCACTCCAGAAATCTATATCATCAGGAAGAGATGTCTGAGAAAAAACATTATTAATAGAAAAAACTAAGATAAAAAGTGAACATAAAAAACTTTTTTTAATATTCATAAGATAACCTACTCACCTTTAATAAATTTGTATGCACTATGAGCCGCAATTGCACCATCCGAAACAGCAGTTACAATCTGACGGAAAGATTTAGAACGAACATCTCCGGCCGCAAAAAAACCCGGAATCAAAGTCGCCATATTTTCATCAGTTTTAATATAACCAGCTTCATCTTTTGGAAGCATATCAACCAGTTCCACTTTAGGAATCATGCCTGTAAAAATAAAAACCGCATCACATTTTAATTCAGAAATTTCACCAGAAACAAGGTTTTCAATAGAAACACTTTCAACCCGGCCATTTCCATTAATAGATTTTACAACAGAATCGTAAACTGGTTTTACACCGCCAGAAAGCATTTTATCAACAACAGCCTTTTGCGCCCTAAAAGAATTTCTTCTGTGGATAATTGTAACATCATCACTTAAAGAATTTAAATAAATTGCTTCCGAACAGGCAGAATCTCCACCACCAACAACAACAATTTTTTTATTACGGAAAAATGGACCATCACAAACTGCACAATAAGAAACACCACGGCCAGTTAATTCTTTTTCACCAGGAACCTCAAGATTCTTATGAATTGCACCAGTAGCAAGGCAGATGGCTTTAGAATGAAATTCCGATTTTGAAGTTTTTATTACAAATAAAGAACCTTTTTTATCAATGGAAACAACTTCCTGAGAAACAATTTCTGCCCCAAAAGTTTTAGCCTGATCAGCCATTCCCGCCATAAAATCAGAACCATTAACAACAGGAAATACACCAGGATAATTTTCCAAATCAGCAATCTGTATAACCTGACCACCAGGAGCAACTGCTTCAATAACCACAGTTTTAAGACCGCTTCTAGCCCCGTACTGAGCACAAGCCAATCCCGCAGGACCAGCTCCAATAATTAAAAAATCAAATTCCTGAATTTCCATAAATAGTATTGTAATAAAATACAGAAGAAAAATAAAGAACGGAAAAATAAGACAAATTACCCACGTTTAGTAGTTTTGTCCCAAAACTATGGTAGCATGGGTTTCTTTAATTTTACTCTGTCCCTAATATCACAAAACTATGGTTTATCAACAAATTCTGTCGAATCGTAATTTTTTATTTTCCAAGAACAAAGATACACGGAATTTTGCCAAGTTCAGGAACCTTTTCTTTTTTCCACTGTTCAATCGTACGAGTTTTAATAAATTCCTCAGGGCAAGTAATTCCAGCCGCAATACAAAGCTTAGTATTAGGACGTAAAGCACCAAGAATAGTTTCAATCATTTTCGCATTACGGTAAGGAGTTTCAATAAACGATTGAGTCTGATCATCATTCCAGACTTTGTTTTCCAGTTTTTTTAATGCCTTGATTCTCTGAGGCACTTCAACAGGTAAATAACCATTAAAAGCAAAACTCTGACCATTAAAACCACTACCCATAACCGACATGATTATAGAAGAAGGTCCAACCAAAGGAACAACCTTATACTTACGACTTTGGGCAATAGCAACAACGTCAGCCCCAGGATCAGCAATAGCAGGACAACCAGCCTCAGAAATAATACCAATACTCTGTCCCTTTTTAAGAGGCTCCAGAAATTCACCAATAATTTTTCTGTCAGTGTGCCGATTTAATTCATAAAAAGTCAGTTCATCAATATCAATAGATTTTTCAACCTTTTTCAAAAATCTACGGGCAGAACGAATATTTTCAACAATAAAGTGTTTAATTTCAACAATTACATCATGATTATAAGAAGGCAAAACCTGATTAATTTCCGTCTCGCCCAAAGTTACAGGTATTAAATAAAGTGCAGTTTCCATACCAACAGTTTAGCATATAAAAGTTACTCTGTCCCTGACGTCACTGTATAATTTTTCTTAAATTTGCAATTTATTCTGTGACGTCTTGTAGTTTTGTTCCAAAACTACGGGGCAAGTTTTTTTCTAAAAGTTGCTCTGTCCCCATTTTCAGGAGCAAAAAAAAATGAGGCAGAAAGATTATTTAAATTCTTCTGACTCATCTTAAAACCGACTTTCCAGCCTTCCCTAACGGTCATCCTCCTCGAAACTTCATACTTCAGTTTCTGCGGTGGACTAAAGGGCTTACAGGTCGGGCTAGGATTTTTATATAAGACTATTACCAATTACAGGCAGATTTCTTTTTTCCAGTTCTTCATTTATTTCACTAACTTTACAGTTTCCATTCATAATGTAATATTTAATAATTAAATCTTTTTTCAGGCAGTCAGATAAAGCAAAACCTCGGCTGGCCAGCATTTCTTTAAATTTATTAATATCAGGATTACTGCTTAATAGAAGAGCAACCGTATCATATTTCTGCTTTTTCTGTTTGTTTGGCAGCGAAGGATTAGTCATCATCTTATGATAATCCTGTTTTGAAATTTGAGCCTTTTTATACAAACCAGAACTTTTTATATTAGTCGAATTCAGATAATCATTCACATAATCTTCAAAAGATTTTCCAGAATATTTTTCAATAAAAGTATCTAACGGAAGATGAAAATCTTTTAACCTGTCATCAAAACAATTGCTGCTGTTTTCGTTTGATTTTTCCGATTTATAATTTACTTCTTCATTATCATAATCTTTTAAGTAAGTATTACAGATGTAATTTCTGGCTCGTTCTTTAAGTTTTTCAAAATCCAGATTTTCATCATTTGTATAAAAAACTACATTTATAGGCTCCCCACTACCAATACAAAGATTAAAACCCAGTTCAATGGTAAATTCTATAGAATCATCATTTTCATTTATTTCTAATTCCGGCCTGTATGAATCAAAAGAGACCAGAGGTAAAGCAATAGATTTTGGATTATCCCCTCTTGCATAATTAACACAATCCAATAAGGCTTTTTTATAGTATTCAACATCAAAATGATTAAAACAGTAGGCTTCATGAAGACTAAGATTTATTTCATAAACATATTCACAATCTGGATGAAAGTTTATCTTGTCTGACGATTTATTGTTAGCAATTAAAATTTTTGTTCCTCGGAGTAAATCGTAATCACCAGAAACACTTTCTTCAAACTTAGTAACCACAACTATTTCAGTTTCTATATCTTCAGGTTCACATTTTCTAATCTCAAATAGTTTCAATTATAAACTCCTAAAAAATGAATTATTCTATGGACATATCAGATAATTCATCTCTGTCCCCAATTATTACATATCACAAAAACAGGGACAGAGCAATTTTTTTGATTAATAAGAATAAACGTTGTAATAAACAGTTTCGATTCGCAAGATTCCATAGCTACTGCTAAAGTCATCTAATTCCAGCGTAATAACCCCGCTTTGTCCTCCAGAAGAAATTACACAACTTGCAACATATTCATCACCATTTTTTTGAACAGAATAATTACCTTTAATTTCACTTCCACCATATCCACCATAGGAAGTTCCATAAACAAATTTTCCACTACTCTGAAACTCAATTAATTTTGAACTTGTACCACCTGCATGTAAATACCAGCTTGTATTTGCAAAAGGATCTCCAGCACTACCAGGTTTAATGTTTCCACCAGAAAGCCCTGCATTTTGAGAACAGGAAGAAAATGCAAATAATATTACTGCTAAAACAACAATATAACCAAAAAATTTTTTCATGTTTTACCCCCAATAATTGATGTAAAATTAAAGATAAATCAAAGCACATATTTTTTGGTCGCAAAAACGAGACTTTTATTTAATTAATAAGAAAATAAATTATTTTACATTTTTTCACTAAAGAGTATTGACATTTTTTTTATCAAAATATATATTAATACTCACATTTGGGTCGATACCAAAGCGGTCGTACTGGGGCGGTCTTGAAAACCGTTGTAGCGCAAGTTA